>NZ_REBQ01000150.1 GCF_007692655.1 Halomonas sp. | reverse complement strand
ATCCCCGATGACTATCAGGACTGTGTGCGTAGTTTAGATGCATTTAAGCAGTTAGAAGACCATGAAGTGACTGTTTTTAACGACACCCTCACCGATCTGGACGCGCTGAGTGTCCGCTTCCAGGACGCAGAGGCGTTAGTGCTCATTCGTGAGCGCACCCCTATTACGGCTGCCCTGCTTGAGCGGTTGCCTAACCTAAAAGTTATTAGTCAAACCGGTGGCGGCGCAGCGCATGTGGATATGGAAGCCTGTCGACGCCATGGCGTCACCGTGATGGCGGGCACAGGCTCACCGTATGCTGCGGCAGAATTGACTTGGGGCTTGGTGCTCTCCGCGATGCGCCATATCCCGGCGGAGGTTGAGAACTTAAAAGCTGGCCATTGGCAACGTACGCTAGGCACTGGCCTTAAAGGCCGCACGCTAGGCATTTTCGGCTACGGAAAAATCGGCAGCTTGGTAGCCCGCTATGGTCAGGCATTTGAAATGGATGTACTGGTATGGGGGCGGGAAGGTACTCGCCAGCGCGCCATCGATGCCGGACTTGAAGTGGCCAAAAGCCAAGCCGATTTGTTCCAGCGTTCGGATGTTCTTAGTCTGCACCTGCGCTTAAACGATGATACTCGCGGCATCATTACCGCTGAGACACTCGCGCAGATGAAACCTACCTCGTTGCTAGTGAACACCAGCCGTTCCCAGTTAGTCGCGCCAGGAGCACTTGAACAGGCGCTTTTGGCTGGACGCCCCGGTCAGGCGGCGGTAGACGTATTTGATACAGAGCCTGTGTTCGAACACTCGCTATTAGCATTGCCCAATCTCGTCGCCACGCCACACCTGGGCTACGTGGAAAAAGATAGCTACGAACTCTACTTTGGCGATGCCTTTCACAACCTACTGGCTTATATCAATGGTCAGCCCGTCAACAATCTAGCTGACTAATAGGGCGTGCTAAAGACCTAACGGCCACCGCTTCTGTGCCAATTATGCTAGCCTTATAAGCTGATAAGTAACACAGGGGCCATTGATGCTCACCATTTCAAGTAACGTTACCCTGGCTGATTGGGAGATTGATATCAGCCAGATTCGCGCCCAAGGTGCTGGCGGCCAGAACGTCAATAAGGTCGCTTCAGCGGTGCATTTACGCTTTGATATTCTTAGCTCCACGCTGCCCCCGCACTACAAAGAGCGGTTAATGGCGCTATCTGATCAACGTATCAGTAAAGAGGGCGTAGTCATTATCAAAGCCCAGAGCCATCGTAAACTTGAATTAAACAAAGAAGATGCGCTAGCGCGCTTAAAAGAGCTGATACAGAGCGCCACCAAACAGCAAAAGGTACGTCGCGCCACCAAGCCCACCAAAGGCTCCCAGCGCCGCCGGGTCGACCATAAAACCCGCAAAGGCAAAATAAAATCGCTGCGTGGTAAGGTGTCTGCCACATAGCCTATGAGCTTGTACCACGACCTACACCACTGCTTAGCCACGAAGAGCGTTATCAATGACTCATCCCTCCTCGTCACACAAGGCGCGTCCGATATCGCCATGCATAAAAGTTTGCCAAATGGACATGTCGACGACGGTTTGCCAGGGCTGTGGCCGTACGTTAGATGAAATCGCTGGCTGGGGGAGTATGACCGAGGCGCAAAAAGCCCCGGTCTGGGAACGCTTAGAAGCAGAGGGCTATGTCTCCAACGGCAGCGCCACAGGTTCAGGGCGTTGGTAACGGTCACGTAATATATGGCGTAGCTCGCCACACGCCACCATTGGGTCATCGCAGTTAATGACAATGTTGGAGTGTGCCAGCACGTAGCTACGACCGGTGATGGTATTTTCCACCACTTGGTGAGCTCCCTCTTGGCGGGTATCAGTGAAGGTGCCGATAAAGCCCGTATCCCTGAGCGAGACCGTCTCTAACTTATCCCCTACGTTCAAACGCCCCTCATAGTTCATGAGTGCCAAGCGAGCGGAGGTGCCTGTTCCCGTGGTACTTCGGCAAATAACGCCGGGGTGCACGTACGTGGTTGAACGCGACCGCACAAACCCCTCGGCTATTTGCTCTTCCGGCCCCATGAAGTGCAGGAATGGCAGGGGCCCAACATCACCTAAGGTGTAGTGAGAAAAACCACGCTTCGCTTTGATAGCTTCAACTATTTTATAGGCGCATTCGGCTAACGCACGCTCTTCATCTCGTACCAGTTTAAAGCCCAATTCAGTGGCATCGACTAAGGCGTAAAAACCACCGCTGTAGGCGATGGAGTATGTGACTTGGCCTACGCCCGGCACCAGGATCGTATCGTGATGGGTATCAATATAACTGGGCAGCCCCCCGCAGGTAACTGACTCCACCACTCCGTTATGCACCTTCGCTTCGATTTGCACCAGCCCCGCTGGCGCTTCTAGCTTAAAGCGCTGGATGCCTTCCTGTTTGGGCACAATACCGCTCTCCAACACGGCAGTCGCCGTACATAGCGTATTAGAGCCCGAATAAATGGGGTACCCCATTACCTCCATAATAATGTAACCCGCCACAGCCTCAGGATGGCTCGTCGGCACCAACAAATCGACTGACATCTCTGGAATCCCGTAGGGCTCTTCGAGCAGCAGGCGGCGCAGACCGTCAGCTTCATCGCGCAGGTACTCCATCTGCTCGCGAACAGTGGCACCTGGTAGCACGTCAATACCTCCAGTGACAATGCGGCTGACATCACCACCGGCATGAGTATCCATCAGTTGAATGGTATGAATGTTATTCACTAACGGCACTCCTAGTCAGAAGGTACATGATCAAGCGCAAAGGGAGCGCCATGGGCAGCCCATTGGGCATCGGGGACGATGACAATTTTTCCTAAATAGTTACTGCCTCGATTTACAAAATAACGCTCGGCATCATGAAGCTCGGAAAGCTTAAATGCTGCGTGGAGTACCGGTTTTAATTCACCGCTGCGAATCCACGCTACCAGCTGTTCGGCCTCTTCACGGGTACCGTGGGAAACGCCAAAAATTTGCACCTGATACAGGTAAATGCGGGTCCACATCATTTCACTAAGGTTGCCACCGCTGGCGCCAGCAATGGAAAGGCGCGGATAACTCTTGCGCTTCTGCATATCGACAATCATCGTGTCGATAAACAGGTTAGTCATCTCCCCGCCGACCAAATCCATCACCGCATCAATTGGTGTGCCACCAGAGGTTTCTAAAACCCGCTCCACCAGAGTGGGCAGATCGCCACGATCAATCACTGCCTCCGCACCTAGTGCTTTAAGCGCATCCGCCTTATCTAGCTGGCTAACCGCATAGGGGATAGCACCCACAACACGGCACAGCTGAATCAGTGCAGTCCCCACTCCACCGCTGGCGCCACTCACCAGAACGCGCTCACCGGCACTGACACCAGCGGCTGTCATCATATGATAAGCCGTTTGATAAGAGCACATACCCATTGCAGCCAGCTCGGCATCGCTTAGCTCTGGGTTAGGCACATGATGAAACTGATCAGCAGGCACGGCGATATACTCAGCAAACCCACCATCGGCCCCGTGCCCATAATAATCGGGGGTTAGGTTAATATCGCGGCGTTTATCGGCGTAGATATTAAAATCGAGCAGCCCTCGCTGACCAATACGTTCAACATCAACGCCCTCTCCCACCGCCACGATCCGGCCCGCTACATCCGCGCCTTGGATACGGGGAAAGGTCAGTGTCGGTGTTCCGCCCATGGCAAACGAAGTGACATCACCTTTATCCTTGGTGGGATAAAGGCCTTCACGCGCCTTGCGATCGGTATTGTTCTTCGCCGTGGCGGTTACTTGTACCAGTACCTCTCCGGCCTTGGGTTGAGGCACGGCAACATCCTCATGGTATTGCAGCTTTTCGATACCGCCATGTCCAGTCAATAGCATTGCAGCCATTGTCGTCGGTACCGCATGCGAAGGATCAAACATGGGCTGGCTCCTCAATCGAGAAATGTATTGTCAAAATAACAAACTCTCACTGAGTCTCAAGCCACATAAACATTAATGGCGGCCGCACTAGAGTGTACGACCGCCAAAAAAGTGAAATACGCTAGATGGCTACAGCGGGATTAGTGAAAGCAGGCGTTAGCCAAAAACAGGAACGCCAATTAACACTGGATGCAAGTAGAAGGCGAAAACGACATACGCTCCTAGGCCGATTACCACGGTGGCAATCGTCGACATTTTAGAGGTGCTAACAGGCGCAGGCGGCGAAAGACGATCGCGCTTTTTAGCGGTTTTAAATGCCAGGATTGCCCAAACAAGGAAAGCAGCGAAAAAGATAATGTCGCCCAGGCGCCCGTTGGCCAGCAGATGAGCTAACGCCCAGATCTTCACCGACAGCATCATTGGGTGGCCAAGCTTGGCCTTAATAGCATTACGCGGCACATACGCTGCCACCAGCATAATAAAGGCGGGCACCATCAGAAGTGCCACTGCATGGCGTAGCCCCGATGGCGGGAACCAAATATAGATCGGGTCAAAGCGCATTTGCCCAAACCCGTATATAGCGATAGCCAAGCCCAAGATGGATACCGCTGAATAGGCTAACTTCCAGTTGGTCTCGCCAAGCTTGGTTATCTGTTGCTGGCGCCAGTTTTCAGCAAAAATTCGCACAGAGTGGCTGCCTAAAAAAATCAGCAGCCCAATAATCATAATGGTCATGGAAAAACTCCCAGGTTAATACGCTAGTCGACGGCTTTACGCCTTATAGTCTTGGTCGCGGGAGAGGATGCCACACTCAAGCCTTGACGACATATTAATGTGTCAACTTTTCGCTAAGTGGCGAGCCAGATATTTGAATTGGTGCGCTTTGCACACTAAAACCAGCGCTTTCGCTTGAACAGCCAGATCATAGCGCTAGCAGTGCCCAGCATGACGCCTAAAACAAGAAAATAGCCGTATTTGAAATTAAGTTCTGGCATATTCTCGAAATTCATTCCGTAAATGCCGGCGAGAAAGGTCAACGGCACAAAGATCGCGGTAATTACCGTGAGGATGCGCATCGTGCTATTGAGTTGATGTGAAGAGATCGAGATATAGCCATCCACTAAGTCACCGCAAATGTCATAGTACATTTGGGTCAACGTGTAGAGGCGCTCAAAACGATCGGCCACATCGTTGATGGCGTGTAGGGTTTCACTCTCTTCGCGGGGCAGGTGCTCGTAATCGTAAGCTGTCAGCTCCTGAGTAATACCCTGGTGATAGCTAAAGACACGGCGCATTTTAACCAGCCGAGAGCGGTAAGTGATGATCTTACGCATCAAGGCATCATTGCCATTGGCTAACAGCTCATCCTCTAAATCGCTTAATTCCGTTTCAAATTCAAGAAGGCTGTCGATATAGAAGCCTGCCGAAATATACATCACTCGCAGCGCCACATGCTCTGGCGAATGGGCTAACAGCACCCTGCCCTGATCGTAGAAAAGTCGCTCAATACTGAGTGCTTCACTAGGATGGAGCGTGACCAGAAATTTTTCGCCAATAAAGAAGCATAGCTGCTGAGGTGAATAATTCAGCTCAGCATCAAATGAAGATATACCGCGATAAATAATAAGCGTGTGATTATTAAACTCTTCGATTTTAGGGGGATGGCGCTCCTTATGAGCATCCTGGATTGCCATAGGATGAAAATCAAATGCGTCTAAAATGGCCCGCTCGCTCTCCTGGGTCTCGCCCTGCATATCAATCCAGATATGGCTATCGGGCTGGGATTTCCACTTCGCCAGAAGGCTTTCATCACCTTCATACACATCACCTGTTGGGGTGGTAATAATGGCTCTAATCATTAATTTCTTTCAAGGCTAGGGTCAGAAGCAGCATCGCCAGGACCGCCTGCCATGCAAATTTGCGCCTTACCTGCATGCTTTGCTTGGTACATGGCCACATCCGCGCGTTTAAGTAGTTCGTGTGCGGTCTCTTCAGCGTTGGGTAAATACAGCGCTACGCCCATGCTGGTGCTTATATGAAAAATGGACTCGCCAATGTTGATCGGCTTTTCTATCGTATCAATCAAGGCTTGGGCGAAGGGATGGATAGCCTCTGGCGCCATGGACTCAAGTAGCACCACGAACTCATCGCCTGCCCAACGGGCTACATAATCCGTTTCACGTACGGCGGCCTTTAAGCGTTTCGCTATTTCACGGAGCAAGGCGTCACCTGTTGCATGCCCGTGATGGTCGTTGACAGCTTTGAACCCGTCTAAATCCATGAACAGCACGGCAAGGGGCAGCTGCAAACGCTGCACCCGCGCAATGGCTTCAAGAAGGCGTTCGTCTAAGGCACGTCGATTAGGAAGCTTCGTAAGCACATCTTCACGGGCTTCCTTGTCGCGCAACCGCTCTAATTGTTGGCGCTCGGAAATATCGTGGATAAACAAACTGTACCGCTGGCGGCCATGAATCATCAGTGACTTAATACGAACTTCAACAGGTAGCTCACCGCCATCGTAATGCTTGGCATTACAGCTTAACGGCACGCTTTCATCAATGGCGGGAACACCTTCTGGAAATATCAGTTGAGTAATCGGCTTCGCCAGCGCTTCTATGCGAGACCAACCAAACATGGTCTCCGCCGCTCGGTTCCAGTCTAAGACCACCCCGTTGGTGTCTAGGCTTACGTAGGCATCATAAGCAGATTCGATGACTAAATTGAGTTCGCGGGTACGGCATTCAATTTGGTCTTCTAGACTCTGGTAGAGTTCATTAAGTGCTTGTTGTGTTTCACTGCGGCGTTTTTTTTCATCAATAAGACGTTCTCGAAGATGAAGTTCGTCATTCAGAATAGCGGCAAGATCTTGCAGCGCCATTAACTCATCTCTGCTTAGGGCCCGTGGCTTCGTGTCAATGGCACACAATGCCCCTAACGCCACCCCTTGAGATGAAAGCAAGGGAATACCTGCATAGAATCGAATGCCATTCTGAACCGTTACTAATGGATTGTTAGCAAAGCGCGGGTCGGCACTTGCATCCTCGATAATCAAGGGCACGGATTGAATAATGGTATGCGTACAGAAAGCCACCTCCCTCGTCGTCTCTCGAGTGTCTATCCCAACCATCGATTTAAACCACTGCCTATCCGCATCAATCAACGATACCGTTGAAATAGGTACGTTGAGCAACTTAGTCACCAGCCTGGTAACACGATCGAAAACGGGTTCATTGGGCGTATCAAGCAGCCCAAGTTCATCAAGTACTGCTAATCTCGCCTCTTCATCAGACGCTAGCGGATAAGTCATTGCAGTATCACATTTGATAGTTGTTTATTTACCATCATAACGCGATAAACACTTATCTGCTTACTGCTTTCTGGTCACACAAGCGAGCAGCGTGCTGGTGAGGGTCGAAGCGATTAAGGCGCCTAGAAATGGCCCCAAGGTTGGAATGCTGTCGGGGAAGCTGGCGGCAATAACACCCGCCATGACGCTCCCCTGACTGAACCAGCCCGGAATGATGGCGCCGAGTAGCCCCGCGATCCCGCCCCCTACCGCTGCAAAGGGTGTCATACGCTTCCAAAGGCCAAGCAGTACCGGCACTACGATAGCGGCACACAGTAAGTCGGCAATTAAAAACAGCCGCAATACCGATAGCCCCTGTAAAGCAATCACCACCACCGGAATCATCAAGGCGATCGTGATCCAACGGGTAGTCGCAAGTGACACACCCCCCTGTTCACTACGCGCGACCAGTAGTGATGCGATACCGTTTTGTAGCGTATCGACGCTTGAGGCCACTAACGTCACGGCCAATACTAATGCAGGCAACGTCAGCCAAGCGGGTGCATCGTTTAATAGTGCAAAAAATGGGATGGGCGGCTCTCCCAATGGGGTACCACTCATCGCGGCCAACATTCCCAAGCCACCAATGATCATCACCACCACCACCGTCATACCACCGCCTAACCAAGCACCGCGCCCCAAGCTTTGATTATCGCGGGCAGACCAGACTCGCTGCCAGTATCCTTGGTGGAACAGATTCGCAGCTGTCACTGCGATCACTAATGTTAATGCAACGCTGAGTGCACTCCCCACTGGAATGGAAGGCAGCGCCGTCTCAGCAGGTATTTCGGGCAGTCGCCAGAGTGCCGCGCCGCCTACCGCTAAAAGCAGTGCTAGCAATAACCACGCTTGCCATTTGTCGGTGGCGAGACTGGCGCGCAACCCACCCACTGCCGTATAAATCAGCGTGGTAAGGGCCACCCCTATAACCACCAAAGCAGGCGGCACATCAGAGAGTAGCGCGGTGATAGCCCCGATAGCGGTTAGCTCAGCGGCTAAAAAGCATGCCATGTAAGCCACCGACACCAGTGACACCCAGCGCCGAACACCTAGCCCGTAGCAAGCTTCAGCAAACTCAGCAATGCTGCGCCCTTCGGGTAAGGCACGACGGATTTTAGGGCCATATAAGCCCAATACCACGAAGGGTAGCGCAGACCCGACTGCATAGCCCGCTAATGCCACCGGGCCAACAAAAGCACCAATTTCTGGGGGGGCAAAAAGTATCCATGCCCCCATACCCGAAGCCAAAAAAGAGAGGCCAAGGGTAGCGGCTGTTTGTGAGTTGCGGGCAGTGACATAATCATCTAATGGCCCATGCGCCCAGCGAGCACGCAGACCCAAAAAAGCAAAGCAACACAAAGTCGCGCCAAGCACGGCTGACGTAAGATAAAGCATGTCGCGCTTCCTCCGCCGGTACGAACCGGATCAGGTTCCAGGGTCTGTGCACGGCACATTCTCAGCCCCTTTGACTCGGGCTCCCCTGGCGACAGTGAATGGGATGGCTATTCTACCGACTATTCTAATCTACCGGCTATGCTAATCGACTGGCTATCCTGATTTTCCAACGTTACCTGGCTCAGGCTTGTCGTTGGGTATATTGCTGCAGGGCCTACACACTGTTTTTAGGACCTGAAGTATCCCCACGGGGCACCCGTCCCATCAGATAAAACTCTTCGTTCGGCGGTGTTCCTGCTAGCGTTACCAAACGATTAGACAAACTAAAAAACGCCGCTATGGCGCCTATGTCCCAACAATCGTCTTGCGTGAACCCTACCTCGCCCAAGCGCATGAGCCATTCATCGCTCATATCACCCACGTCAATAGCGCAATGTAGGGCAAAATCAAGCATCACCCTATGCCGCTCGCTAATGGGCGCCAAGTGATGATTGATAGCCACTTGGTCGGCGAGCAATGGATCCTTGCTGTAAATTCGCACGAGCGCACCGTGCGCTACCACACAGTACAGACAGCGGTTACGCGCACTGATAGCGACCACAATCATCTCTTTTTCTGCTTTGGTCAGCGAGTCTGAGTCGCTCTCCATTAACGCATCGTGATACGCAAAAAAAGCACGAAATTCAGCGGGTCGATGGGCCAGCATCAAAAAAACATTGGGCACAAACCCTGCCTTCTCCTGCACAGCCAATATCGCAGCACAAATATCTTCTGGAAGATCATCTAATGTTTCAGGTACATTAAAACGACTTAGTGATGCCAGCATAATTATTTCCTTATTGTTAGTGATGACAACCTAGTAAAAAAAGTTTAGTTACGGCGTAACAAAAAACTAAAATAAGGGACTTTTATTCGGTTGTTCTGCTCGCCATACTAAGTTGAGGAACTCAATAATCACATCTCCTTCAACAAACATATAACAGTTCGAGCAAAGGGAAACAGCCATGAGTCATGACGAAGCCAAGGAACATACCCCAGGTCGACTAAACGAACTGTTTTCCGACCCCTATCAAGCATTTGAAAATGATACGGATGAGCGACAGCTGCATATTCGCATCATGTTACATATGCTACTTGCCCGCCCAATGAAACGAGGGCAGATGACACTGCGCGTCATCCACGGTTGGGAAAACGGCAACTTTGAGCCAGAAGATTTACAGCACAGAGACTATACCCTGAACACAGTGGCCGACTTCAAAAGAGCGGTGCAGGACTTTGAGAGCGCTTCCAAATTCAACACTCCACTGCCGGCCGACAGCGATGCTGTACTCGCGGCCCCGCTTGCTGCGGCAATCGCAGATGCCGAGGCCGAAGGTCAGGCTCTAAATAATGACATTCGTCACACCCCTGCACGCTGGCAAGCGTTTGAAGGCGGTTTGGCACTCTATACGCTGTTCAAAATGTATCACCGACTTGTCTACAGTGAAGATGACACCTACCGAAGTTCGCAATGCATGACGCCACTGGGTATGCGCGAAATCCATGAGTTCCATCTTGAAGAGGGTGAGTTTGCGCTACTCGTGCCCCCAGCAGATAAGTTTATGCATGAAGAGTCACTTTTAGTGCTGCACGAAAGTCAGCTCGATCCGATTGAACGGTTACTCGAAGAAAGCCTGCCTTTATTTGATAATTTTTAATGTGATCCGTTTTTAAAAGCAGAGCGCCATCAATATACGCTAACAAGCGATTGGCCCTGCTTTTGGCAGGGCCAATCGGTGTCTACACTAGCGAGAACCTCTTAGCCAAGCGAAATCGTGCTGTTGATGCCACTGGAGACATTCTCCGGCTCAAACCAGCGCGCTGTGACGGTTTTGGTTTGCGTCCAAAAAGCGATTGCCTGCTTACCGTTTGGCCCTAAATCGCCCATCTTCGACGCTCGTGAGCCAGTGAAGCTGAAATAGGCAACCGGTACTGGAATAGGTACGTTAATACCGATCTGGCCCACGTCGATATCCGTTTCAAAACGCCGTGCAACCCAGCCTGAGTTGGTAAAGATAGACGTGCCATTGCCGTTGGGGTTGGCATTAATAAAGGCAATGGCATCATCTAACGTTTCAACATTCACGACACACAGCACGGGCCCAAAAATCTCTTCGCGATATATGGTCATCTCTGCCGTGACGTCAGCAAACAGAGTTGGCCCCACGAAGTTACCATCGGGATAGCCCTCTACTTGAACGTTGCGGCCATCCACCATCAATTTAGCGCCCTCTTTTTCACCCGCATCGATTAATCGCAGTACGCGATCACGAGCAGCCGGTGATACTAATGGCCCAAGATCTGCATCAAGTTGAGTGCCAGGACCCACTTTCATTTTCTGAGCGGCATCCACAATATCGCCAAGCCACTCACGCGCCTCGCCCACCAGCACTACCACGGAGTTTGCCATACAGCGCTGACCCGCCGCGCCGAATGCTGAACCCAGCAGGTTGTTGATAGCCTGACTTCGATTGGCGTCAGGCATCACCACACAGTGGTTTTTAGCGCCCATCATCGCCTGCATCCGCTTGCCCGCAGCCGCCGCCCGGTTATACAGCAGCGAACCTACGTGGGTAGAGCCAATAAACGAAAGCGCTTTGATGTCTTGGTGGTCGGCAATTTGGTTAGCCACATCAGGCCCACCATGAACCACGTTGAGTACCCCTGCTGGAACACCTGCTTCATGAGCTAACTCTACTAGACGCATGGTAGAACTAGGATCTTGTTCAGACGGTTTCAGCACAAAGGTGTTGCCGGTGGCGATAGCCAACGGGAACATAAAGCACGGCAGCATGATAGGGAAGTTAAACGCGGTAATACCGGCACCCACCCCTAACGGCTGGTGCATGGTATAAACATCCACCTCATTGGCAGCGTTTTCAGCCAGTTCGCCCAGCTGTAAGGAGGTAATCGAACATGCGTGCTCCACAACTTCTAAGCCGCGGCCGACTTCGCCTTCTGCGTCAGGCAAGGTTTTACCGTGCTCCTCCGTGATGAGTGCCGCCAGTTCAGCGGTGTTATCGCGGATTAACGCCTGCAGCTTCAGCATAATGCGCATACGCTTGCCTAACGGCACCTTACGCCACTCTTTAAATGCTTCTTTGGCGCTGCTAATAGCACGCTCTACTTCATCAGCGGTACAAAACGGTACCCGTGCCACCACTTCCTGGGTTGCCGGGTTCACCACGTCGCGCCACTCTTGGCTCTGCGACTGCACGGGCTGACCATCGATATACATGGTGATTTCGCGAACGGACATAGCGTTGCTCCTGTTATGTTTGTGATTGTTGTAAAAGCCATTCTTAGCACTGGTTGTTCTTAGCACTGGCTGCTCTTAGCAATAGTTGTTGCAAACTATTAGAGTAAAATTTAGCGGCAAAATAAGAACCCTTGGTATAGCAGCAAGTTGACGTTAACGTCAACCTAGCATCATCTGAGTAAACAAAATCTAGCGCTCTACGTCAATTAGCCTTTCCATAGTAGCGCCTTGCTGACTATGCTTCCCCTAGTCAGCGAGCCGAGCCTGGCGGGGTTGTTCACGGCAAATGCGTGTTATAAACACATGGAAACTTATATGCAGACGTTCAGCTGTCGCTGTGGCAATCCACTGTTTTATGAAAATACTCACTGCGTCGCTTGCCAATCAGAGGTGGGCTGGTGCCCGAGCTGCAATAATATCGTAGCGATTGAGCCTCTATATCAAGGCGGCTATCGCTGCACGCATCCTGACTGTGATGCTGAGCTGATGAAGTGTCACAATTACGCCGTTGAAAATGTGTGTAACCGCATGGTGAAAATCGAGTATGGCCAGGCCGATACGCTATGCGACTGCTGCCGTTATAACGACATGATTCCTGACCTTACTATTGAAGGAAACCGCGAACGTTGGGCAGCGCTTGAGGCTGCAAAACGACGGCTGTTTCATACGCTGGACTTGCTAAAGCTCCCTCACGGTATTCAGGGCGATGATATTGCGGTGCCGCTAAGCTTCTCATTTATGGCCGACGCCCTTCCCGACCAGGGGCTGTGGCGCTCTACGGCGAAGCAGGAGAAGGTGTATACCGGCCATGCGGCGGGTCATATCACCATCAACGTTAAGGAAGCCGACGACGTTGAGCGCGAGCGTTTACGGGTCGATATGAACGAGTCCCACCGCACGTTAATTGGCCATTTTCGTCATGAAATCGGCCACTACTACTGGGATGTGCTGGTCAAAAATCGCGATGAGGAGGCGTGTCGAGCGGTATTCGGCAACCACCACCGGCCAAGCTATGCAGAAGCGCTCGAACACTATTATCAGCAGGGTGCACCCGCAGACTGGCCTAACCGTTTTATCTCCGCCTACGCCACCATGCACCCTTGGGAAGACTTCGCTGAAACCTTTGCTTACTATTTAGACATGGTGGCCGTGCTGGACACGGCGTTACATATGGGTATTACCCATGTTGAGTATGACGGCAGCTTAGACAGCATGCTGATTGCTTTCCATCAGGTCGGCATGGCAGTGAATGAGCTTAACCGCGACATGGGTCTGCTCGATTTAGCCCCAGGAGCCATTGCTCCACCCGTGCGCGAGAAGCTGGCGTACCTGCATGACATGATCAAGGCCGCCAACCCCATAGAGCGCTAATCGTTGTCGTTATCTCCTGAATGGCTTTGACTTTGGCTCTGGCTTTGGGCGGCAAGAGGTACTGCGTCGCTGTTTACGAAATAGGTGGCACTGAGCGTATCGTGGATAGCGGCGAAACCAATCTGCAACTCATCGATAAATGCATGCAACTTGCTCGGAGAGTGGGCTAACGCTTGAATATCCGCATCAACAACGTCAGCACGCACCAGCGAGACGGTGGCCGATGGGCGATCCTGTCGGGGCAGTAGCGTCAGTTGATGCCCCAAGGTTTCAAGGCTGCAGGCAATCGAGCGCGGCAAGTTGGGATCTTGCAGCAAAAAACGCAGCACGTCCGGCCCTCGTACACGCAAACGAACCTGCTGACGGTACATTTGATAAGCCGTCAACGACTTGAGTACGCTCATCCACTGCAAGTTTTCAAACGGCAACAGCTCTTCTGGATTTTGTGGTAACAGACTGGCAGAGCGAACATCCACTATGCGCGTAGTCATATCCACGCGCTCTAACTGCCGGCCTAACTCAATAAACGTCCGAGCAGGCCCATGGCTCAAGGTACCTTCGATAAGCCCGGTCAGCGCTTGGCAGCCGCGAATCACACTCTTGAGAAAATTGTCTCTCCGCCGTGGACTAACGCCATTTTCAGCGTGATCGGCCACACTCAGGTAGAGCTGATTGACCTCTTCCCAAATCTCACGGGGAACCACATCACGAGTGGTTCTCAGGTTCTCCCGAGCCCCACCAAGTGCAGAAATAATCGAGATGTCGTTATCGGCATCGGCGCATAAAAAGTGCACCACATTACGCTCATCAAACGTGTCATGACGGGACTTGAAGGTTTCCAAGCTGCCTGTCATCTCAATCAGCGGCGCCCATCCCAGCGGCAAACGTCCTGGCAAATCGAGCATCAGGTGGCTATTGACGCTAAGTAGGCGCGCGGTATCTTCGGCACGCTCAATATACCGCGCCATCCAGTAGAGGTTCTCTGCAACGCGTGACAGCATGGCCTTAGGCTCCTTTCACCGCGGCCGCTGCCGCCTTGTCGTCGGTTTCCACAATCCAGGTATCTTTACTGCCACCGCCTTGGGAAGAGTTCACCACTAGCGAGCCTTCAATCAGTGCTACCCGGGTAAGACCTCCCGTCGTCACATGTATTTCAGGCCCTGAGAGAATGAACGGGCGTAGGTCTACATGACGCGGCTGAGGCAAACCATTGGCTAGCGTAGGGGTGGTGGAAAGATCCAGAGTAGGCTGAGCCATATAATTGCGTGGATTCTCGGTAATCAAGCGCGCGAACTCCTCCCGAGTCTCTTTCGTTGAGCGTGGGCCAATCAGCATGCCGTACCCCCCCGACTCGTTAGCGGGCTTCACTACCAATTCATCTAAATGATCGAGCACGTAGCGACGGTCATCCTCAAACATACATAGGTAACTGGGCACGTTAGGCAGCAAAGGCTCCTGGTCGAGATAGTAGCGGATCAATGCAGGCACGAAGGCATAAACGACTTTGTCATCGGCAACGCCCGCCCCAGGAGCATTGGCTAACGCCACTTTACCCGCTCGCCAAGCTCGCATTAGGCCCGCCACGCCTAGTACGGAGTTAGGATTAAAGACTTCTGGATCTAAAAATTCATCATCGACGCGGCGGTAAATAACATCGACTCGGCGCAACCCTTCAACGGTACGCATGTAAACGATATCGTCATCATCGACCAGCAGGTCGCTCCCCTGCACCAGTTCTACCCCCATTTGCTGGGCAAGATAGGCATGTTCAAAGTAAGCAGAGTTGTAAATACCCGGTGTCAGCACCACGATCTGTGGCTCGTCACCCGGCCGTGGCGACATCGCCGCCAGCATGTCGTAAAGATTGGCCACGTAGTCATCTACGGGCAGTATTTTGCCGGAGGCGAATAGCTCCGGTAGTACCCGCTTGGTCACATTGCGGTTTTCCAACATATAGGAAACGCCGGAGGGAATACGCAGATTATCTTCAAGCACATACAGCGTGCCCTCCCCATCGCGCACTAAGTCAGAACCACAAATATGTGCCCAAATGCCATGGGGCGGGTTAATACCGACGCACTGGGGACGGAAATTAACCGATTGCGCCAACACTTCAGCCGGCAGCACCTTATCCTTAATCACTTTCTGGTCGTGGTAGAGATCATCAATAAATAAATTAAGTGCCTGTACGCGCTGCTTTAACCCCGCCTCAGTTTTACGCCATTCACTAGCAGGAATAATTCTAGGAACAATATCAAACGGCCAAGCGCGATCAATCATCGCGCCTTCAGAATAGACGGTGAAGGTAATCCCCATTGTACGGATAGCGATCTCTGCCGCGGTTTTACGCTCGGCTAACTCTTCTGCGCTAAACCTTGCCAACATGTTGCACAGTTCACCCGCTGACTCGCGTGGCTGACCGGGTGCAGCCATCAGCTCATCGTAATAGTCACGACACGCATAGTTATTCCAATTCACTTGGCTCATTGGCGCTCTCCTGGCGCTGGGGTGGAAGCGGCAACTTCCTCAATGCTCAGTGTAGGCCTGCCGCGCGTAAAACAATCAAACAATTGAGAGCAATATACGTACCATCTTTTGCGATATTTCAACGCTTGCTTACTCAAACGCTACTTGACAGAAGAAGAAGGCAAAAATTTACCGCTTTTGCGCCATATTAGTGCGCTAAAACAGCTACATTTTGGTGCATAAATGCATTTCCACTTTTCTTAAACGCCTTAGTTAAGATACCGGCTGCAAAAATGTAAAAGTGGAACGATACTTGCGGAACATTCGGTTATTCCCTAACGCAGCCGACTATCCGGTTGATAATGATTCTTTTGAGGGTGGCCCATGACCATTCGCGTTGCCTTGTATCACCGTACGACTTACCACTTTGACCGTCCGGTGCGCCTTTCGCCCCATGTCATACGGCTGCGTCCGGCCCCCCATTGCCGCACTCATATTGAGTCATACTCGCTAAAACTCTCAGGTGACGACCATTTTTTGAACTGGCAACAGGACCCATTCGGCAATTTCAATGCCCGCGTCGTCTTTCCTGAGCCGCGCAAAGAGCTGACGATTGCCGTTGAGCTAATTGCCCCGATGACGGTGATTAACCCGTTCGATTTCTTTTTAGATGACATTGCACAAGCAATCCCTTTCGACTATCCGGAAGCACTGCGCCAAGAGTTAGGCCCCTATCTAGAAATCACCGAATCCGGGCCGAGGCTAATGGAGTGGCTGGAAGCCGTGCCACGGGAACCCACCACTACCGTGGACTTCTTAGTCGCCCTTAATCAGCGCCTGCAGAACGATATCGGTTATCTGGTGCGTATGGAGCCCGGTGTACAGAGCTGCGAAGAAACCCTGACGCTTGCCAGTGGCTCATGCCGTGATAGTGCCTGGCTACTGGTGCAGATATTCCGCCACCTTGGCCTTGCCGCACGCTTTGTGTCGGGCTACCTCATTCAGCTCAAATCCGATGTCAAAGCGTTGGATGGCCCTAGCGGCAGCGACGTAGATTTCACTGACTTGCACGCCTGGACGGAAGTGTTCCTGCCCGGCGCAGGCTGGGTAGGCCTCGACCCGACCTCGGGACTGTTCGCGGGTGAAGGTCATATTCCATTGGCCGCTACCCCAACTACCGGCAGCGCAGCCGCCATTACCGGTTTTTCTGACAAGTGTGAAGTCACCTTTGATGTGACCATGGAAGTGGAGCGCATCCACGAAGACCCGCGGGTTACCAAGCCCTATAGCGATGAACAGTGGCAACGTATTTGCGCGCTTGGGGATGAGGTTGACGCAGAGCTTATTCAAGAAGATGTACGCTTAACGATGGGCGGCGAACCCACGTTCGTATCCGTCGACGATATGGAAAGTCCACAGTGGAATACCGAGGCGCTAGGCGAGCATAAGCGCGAACGCGCTGAAGCATTGCTAACGCGATTGCAGGCCGCCTACGCGCCAGGCAGCGCCATTCAGCAACAGCAGGGCAAGTGGTACCCCGGCGAGCCGCTGCCACGCTGGGCGCTGGCCTGCTACTGGCGTAAAGACGGCGTGCCACTATGGCGAGACCCTAAATGGCTGGCCTGCTTGACAGGCGCTCCAGAGGTCGATGTGGATGACGCCATGGCGCAGCGCTTCACCAAAGCACTGAGTGAGCGGTTAGGGGTCGCCGAGCGGTATTGGATACCCGCCTATGAAGATGCCTATTACTACCTGTGGAAAGAGCAGTCGCTGCCGGTTAACGTTGATCCTCGTGAAACTAACCTCAAAGACGACGCTGAACGTCACCGCTTAGCGCGATTATTGGAGCAAGGCCTGGATGAAGTGGTGGGCTATGCCCTGCCCTTGCGCCACTCCATTAGCCAAGCCCACCGCTGGGAAAGTGGTCGCTGGCCGCTAAAACGCGAACATCTGTTTCTGGTGCCCGGCGACTCCCCCATGGGGTTGCGGTTACCGCTCTCGGCGCTGCCCTGGGCGGACCCAGAAGAGCAGCCCCAGCCTGAATCACTGTTTGCACCTCGTCCCGAGCTTGGCGATATTCACGGTGAAGTCGCTCGCCGGAACGCCGAACAGCTGCACATCAGCGATGCCGAACGTTTAGGCCGCTCTAGCCACCCAAGTCCTTCTCACCCCGAAGGCGAAGCCGTTCAGCAGCAGCCTCGGGCAGAAAGCGATCAAGAAAGTGGCGTGATTCATACCAGCCTCTGCGTGGAGCCACGGGATGGCCGTTTGCATATTTTCCTGCCGCCGCTGACCAGCCTAGAGCACTACCTCGACCTCATTAGCACCGTTGAGGAGTGCGCCAAAGAGCTTGCGTGCCCGGTGATGGTAGAGGGCTACTCGCCGCCCCGTGACCCACGACTGGAAAACTTTATGATCACCCCCGACCCCGGCGTGATCGAAGTTAATATTATGCCTGCCGCCAGTTGGCAGACATTGGTGGCCCAAACTGAGCGTCTTTATGCTGAAGCACGGGAAACTCGCCTTGGCACTGAGAAATTTATGCTGGATGGGCGCCACACCGGCACCGGCGGCGGTAATCATGTCACCCTCGGTGGGATCACCCCGGAAGACTCACCGTTTTTGCGCCGCCCAGATTTATTGGCAAGTCTGGTCACTTATTGGCAGCATCACCCTAGTCTCTCTTACCTCTTTTCAGGCCTGTTTATTGGCCCTACCAGCCAGGCGCCAAGGGTAGATGAAGCACGACATGAGGCGCTATACGAGCTGGAAATTGCCCTTCAGCAAATGCCCGAAGGCGAGGTAGTTCAGCCATGGTTAGTAGATCGCCTGTTACGCCACTTGCTAACCGACTTAACGGGTAATACCCACCGCGCCGAATTCTGTATCGACAAGCTATATTCACCAGATAGTGATAGCGGACGACTAGGACTGTTAGAGCTGCGCGGTTTTGAGATGCCCCCCCACGCACGCATGGGGCTAATGCAGATGCTGCTGATACGCGCCCTGGTAGCGCGCTGCTGGAAAACCCCATACCGGGCCAAACCGGTGCGCTGGGGCAGCGCACTACAAGACCGCTGGATGCTACCCCATTACTTGTGGAATGACCTTGACGACGTACTGAGCGATTTACGCCATCACGGTTTCGATTTTGATCTGGAGTGGTTTGCCCCCTTTCTGGAGTTCCGTTTCCCGCTGCATGGCCGCTTACACACTCCCATGCTGGATATTGAGCTGCGCCAAGCCATCGAGCCCTGGCATGTATTGGGTGAAGAAACCTCTGCCGGAGGCACGGCACGCTACGTGGACTCATCCGTTGAACGTTTAGAAGTGAAAGTCAGTGGCATGAGCGGCGACCGCTACGTCGTTACCTGTAATGGTCGCAGAGTGCCTCTTTCAGCCACGGGTAGAAACGGCGAAGCAGTGGCTGGGGTACGCTATCGCGCATGGCAACCACCCTCGGCACTGCATCCTCAGATTCCGATTCACGCACCGCTGGTGTTTGATATCATTGACACCTGGAATCAGCGTTCGGTGGCTGGCTGTACCTACTATGTTGTTCATCCGACAGGGCGCAACTTTGACACCTTCCCTGTCAACGCTTTTGAAGCAGAAGCTCGCCGGTTGGGGCGTTTTAGCGACAGCGGCCATCTGCATGGCCACCAAACTCCCAAGCTGGAACTCCCCAGTTTGGAACTGCCGCACACACTTGATCTGCGCTGGACACCAAGCTAATGCTTTTCTATTAGCGGCTAGTGCTAGATAATCCGCGTTCAATCTTTCAGGATTAAAAGGAACATGACGGCCCCTGTCTCTCCCTCACTTCTCGCGCCCGTTGCTAATGGGCTCGTTGAGGACTACTTGAATCAGCTAGGCAAGGGACAGCCCGGCACGTTTGACGCCATGATAGATGGCCAGGGGCAGTTACGCCCTGGCTGGCAGAGTTTACTTGGTTCGCTGGAAGGCCTCGGCCCCGAAGGCCGCTGGCAGCAGCATGAAGAAATTCAACGCCTGTTAACTGAGAACGGCGTCATTTTTAATATGCACGACGAAACCCAGGGGCGATCTTGGCGACTCGATCCACTGCCCTGGGTCATTGATCAGGCGCAATGGCAGGTGCTCGAAGCCGGGCTGACCCAACGCAGCCGGCTGTTGACTGCTCTTTACAACGACATTTACGGGTCCAGAACACTTTTTGAAGCGGGGCTACTGCCGACTCAAGCGTTGCTCGCCTCACCGCATTTTCTGCTTCCTTGTCATCGCTCGCTGCCCAACGACCGCTCACCGATCAATTTCCACGGTGTCGATGTTATTCAAGACACGCAAGGAAAATGGCGGGTCATGACGGATCGCCTACAGGCTCCTTCAGGCACCGGCTTTGCGCTTGAAAACCGTATTTTGATGGCCCGTGCCCTACCGGATATGTACCGCAATGCGCCACTCAAACGTTTAGCCGGTTTTCTTGACCTGCACCACCGCACGCTGATCGCAATGGCCTATCAGCGTCGGGATAATCCAACGCTTATTTTGCTTACTCCGGGGCCTGGCAGTCCACGCTATTTTGAGCACGCCTATTTAGCTAACTACCTCAATATTGCCTTGGTGGAAGGGCAAGATTTAGTCGTGCGTGATACCCAAGTTTGGTTGCGCACCTTAGGGGGGTTACAGCCGGTGGATGTGGTATTGCGCCACTGCGATGATGCCTACTGCGACCCGCTTGAACTGCGAGGTGACTCGCAACTTGGCATACCTGGCCTCTTACAGGCCATGCGCGCAGGCGGCGTTGCACTGTCGAATGCGTTAGGCGTCGGCATCCTCGAAACCCCCTTGCTTACCGACTACCTGCCTGCGCTATGTGAGCACTTGCTTGGTGAGCCATTACTGCTCTCCAATGCGGATGCGACGACGCAAGCTGCCACGGCGCCGATTTTTGATAGCCACCTGCAGCGCTTGGAGCCCACTACCCTGAACCTGCGCTGTTTCGTGACCCGCACACCGGCAAGCGCAAAGGCTAAGAGTAACGCGGCTAGCGAGTACCAAGTGATGCCTGGCGGTTTAGCCTGGGTAGGCGAGCCCGGCTCACCCTCGCTGAGTAGCATTATTGTTAAAGACGTCTGGGTAACGGCATCTTCCCCTCAGCCCCATGTTAGTCAGCTTCGCCAGGCACGTGGTCCTGTCGTCGCCACCCGGGATGGCACTGACTTACCTAGCCGAGTGGCCGAGAGCCTATTTTGGTTGGGCCGTTATGGCGAACGGTTGGACACTCGCGCCCGGTTGCTACGAGAAGCACTGCTGCGGCTAATGGAATACGATCAGGACGAAATTGCCGACCAACTGCTAGATGAGCTGCTACTGGCATTAGACATTACCACCCTCGATGAAGACGATGAGCATCGTTTAAAAGCGCCTTTGATCGGTTTTGATCAGAAACGCACAGCGCTATTAGCCCAGTTTGATAACGCCGACCCACAAGCATTGCAACCGCTATTTGCCCAATTGATGCGTAATGCGCGCAGCGTACGCGACCACCTAGGCGACGACTCCTGGCGCGTGGTGCATCAATTACGTCAGCGGATAGCAACCTTTAACTCGAGTTTAGGGGCCAGCGCGGCGCGGCGCGCCTGCGAGGGGCTCTCTGCCCAGCTCGCGGCCTTTTTTGGGCTATGTAACGAAACCATGCCACACCATTTTGGCTGGCGGTTTATGGACATAGGGCGCTTTTTGGATCGCGTGCTTGGCCTCCTATCGCTGCTCAAGCTCACGCTAAACGCCCCACACTCGCCTGGGCTTGCGCTGTGGGAAGTCGTACTCGCGACTACTGACAATTTTACCGCTTATCGCCGCCGCTACCGCAGCGAACTTCATCCAGCAGCCATTTTGGATTTACTGCTGTTCGATGAAACCAATCCTCGCTCGGTGGGCTATATGCTTAAACGCATTGAGCGTCAAATGGATCGCTTACCCGGCAGCACATCGCCTTACCGGAACGCAGAACGTCGACTGTTAATCCAAGCCAATGCAGCCCTGCACCTTGCGGACATTGATCGCTTGAGTCACTTAGCCGATACATCCGAAGCACAGGAGGCATTAGAACAGCTATTGGATGCACTGATTCAACCGCTGGGCGCGCTTTCGGAAGCCATTAGCCAAAGCCACTTTAGCCATGTAGAGCGGCCACGACAGTTAGTCAGCATGGAGCTTGATGCATGAACTACACGCTGCGGCATACCACCCGTTACCACTACAGTGCGCCTGTCACTTTGTGCCACAGCGAAGCGCGGGTGCTTCCCCGTAAAACGCCGCATCAGCAATGCGGCGCCTCAGAACTTCAGATTAGCCCGGCGCCTCAAGTGCAGATGGAACGCCGCGATGTATTTGGCAACCGGGTGCTCTATTTCGCCATGGAAGAGGTGCATCAAACCTTAGATGTCACGGTAATAACGCCGCTTAATACTCAACCCTTGGCAGTGCTACCAACCTCTTCACCGTCGTGGGAGCAGATTGCTCAGCAGTTAAGCCAAGACAATAGCTTTGACGTTCAGCTATACCGTTTGGACTCGCCATTTATTCGACGCAACGAAGAGCTGGCTGCTTTTGCGCGCAGCTGTTTCACCCCAGGTCGCCCCATCGTGGAGGCAGCGTTGGCGCTCAATGAAATGATTTACAGCTCGTTTGAATATGACCCTAGTTTCACTACCCTAGCCACACCGTTAAGCGAGGTGCTCGCCAACCGTCGCGGCGTATGTCAAGACTTCGCCCATTTGGCGATTGGGGCCCTGCGCTCGGTGGGCCTAGCTGCCCGTTATGTCAGCGGCTACTTAGAAACCCAGCCGCCGCCAGGACAACCGCGTCTTATTGGAGCAGATGCTTCCCATGCGTGGCTGGCCACGTGGATTCCTGAGTGGGGCTGGCTGTCGCTTGACCCGACCAATGGAACCTTAGCCGGGGAGCAGCACCCAGTACTCGCCTGGGGACGCGATTACGCCGATGTCGCGCCGCTCAAAGGCGTCATGAACGGAGGCGGCGAACATCGCCTGGAAGTAGAAGTCGACGTAATGCCACTGGCAGTCTAACCGAACAGCGGCTGCGCTTAAGCTGCCTCGTAGGCGGCCTTAAGACGATAAAACTCTTCCACAATAGCCGCCATTTCATCGGCATCGTAATTGCACAAACCACTCACCACAAGCTTCTTAGAGCCCACGCCGACAGCGTCACCCGCTGACTCGATAGAGAACTCCAGGAGCGCATCAGCACGCTTGCCCTGTACATCAAGCGACGACTGATTCAGTGTCAAACCCGGTGAAAAACCGTCTAAACGCTCTAGTGAAAAACCCATGCTGTCATAAATCACTAACGGGCGTTTAGGGTTAAACATGACCCCGTGCTGCTCCATTAGTGGTTTTAGGTAGTGCGGGAAATTTTTTCCGGAAAATGCGACATAGCAGCGCGCAAACCCCTCTACCACTGCGGTATCTTGGGTAGTTTCACCGCTACGGACGACCTGTAAATAGCACTTACCACTTTCATCACAAACATGCAGCGAGCCATCGTCTGCTTCGCTAAACTTAAGCGGCGTATCAGCCCCTACCATGTTGGTAAAGCGAAACTCCATTTGCCGCGACAACCCAAACTTTGCTAATACCAGTGCAAATAGCAGGTCACCAGGGACGCAAAAACGTCGTGCATCCGGATTATGGATAGGGTTGTAATCACCAGCTACGCCTTTGGCGAAACGACTGGCCTGCTCTGCAGAGATAACGACATACTCTCCGCGCTGCGCGTAAAAATCCTTGAACATGGCGTTTATTGCCTGTCTAGCGTTGAAATCGAAAACCCGTCATTGCCCAACGTCGCGCATAATGCCATAAAACACGCCCCAAAAGGAGTTATCCGCTAGGAAAGCCTCTATGTCAGATGCCAACACTCGAAAATACCGCCTTCCTCGTCTGCTGCTGAGGGTGCTGATTGGATTGCTATTTATCATCCTCATTTGGGTGGCTGGCAGCTATTGGCTGCTTAATAGCCAGTGGCTGCCCACGCGTATTTCCCAAATTGAAGGCATCGACGTTAGCTGGGATCGAGGTACCAGTCGCCACCCAGGACGTTGGGAAGTAGAGGGACTCTTTTTGGCCCGCGAAGACGAAACCCTACCCATATCCATTGAAGCCAACCAAGCCACTCTCTCGATCTCCTTGCTCGCTTTACTGCGTGGTGAGCTGCACATCGACGCCTTGAACGCAGAGGGAATTCGTCGTTTGACCGTCGGCGACATTGCCCTTGAAGCGGAAGGCCAGCTAGCGCTAATGGATACCACGCTAAGCCGCGATACCTTATCGATTCCTCATGTTTCACTGGCAGTCAATCATGGTCGTTTAGTTCGCGTGAGCGATCAAGCAACCCTGGTGCGTGATATCAACCTCACCACCAATGCGACGCTCACCACGGTCACCCCCGTGGACAATGTCAGCGGCGAGATAAATCCCGACTTGCTAGAAGCACTCTCCGCGACGCTTCAGATTGATGCTCAAGCAGACGCCTGGGATGTCTTTATGCCCTACCTGGAAGCCCTGCCCTGGCTAACCCTGGAAGGCCGTGGAGCATTAACCGGAGCGCTTGAGCTAACGGCTGGCGAGCTACAGCCCGATAGCCAACTGACGCTGGATGCGCCGTCGCTACGCTTAACGGTTGATGAACAGCGCTTGCGTACGCCCCGCGACTCGCCACGCTGGCTAATTGCTGATCAACCGCCTCCCCGCCATCGGGCCACTGGGAAAGGCCAGGTGCGCCTTGCGGTTGAAAATGACCAACTGCACTTTTCAACCCAGCTGGCTGACGTAGAGCTGGCAGAGGTGGTCCTGGCTGAGCCCCATTCTTACGCGCAACACGCTGAGCTGCGCCTTGCTACTCAGATAGCCAACCAGCGCCTTGATCAACTCGACCTGCCCACAACCGCGACGCTTGCTTTGCAAGGCAACATCACACGCTTGGATATGCTGGACCGCTACCTCTCGCCGGAGGAGGAAGCGCCCGGTGTTGAAAAACAGGCCATCCGGCTTTCTGGTCAGGGCCAGATTGAAGCCCAAGCCAGCATTCGGGAATCGCGCCCTTATGAAGCTGAGCTAAACATTCAAGCAACAGAGCTGACAGCAGACACCCGCGGCTTCATTGCCCAAGGTAGCGGCTCCCTCTATGCTCAGTTAACGCCCCAAGAGATCATTGAGGCGACGCTTAATTTCACTGATGCCACCCTACACCATCATGATCGGCTGCTGCTCGACGATGCCGACATTGAGATAACCGCCACAAGCCCCCTGGCACCAGAAATAGCGCGTGAAAAGGCATCAGCAACATTAAGCTGGCAAGATGCACGCCTGCCTGACATTCGCGTGCTACAAACCTATCTTGGGACACTACTGCCGGACCCGGCGCCGCTGCAACTGCTCAGAGGCCAAGCGGCCAGTCACGGGCAGCTTGCCATTACCTCAGAGCAGATAAGTGGAGAACTCCATTTAGCTGGCGAAGCACTCACCACCCGCTGGCAACATGCCGATCAATCCGGCACCTTAACCAGTGATATGCAGCTTTTCCTGCCCATTCATCAAGCGACGACAGATGGCACAAGCCTGGATATAAGCGGCGCTCGGTTAAGGTGGCTAGTCGCGGACGCGGATCAACCTAGCGAGCGTCTAGAGAGCGTATTGGTATTAACTGACGGTCGCTTTCAACGACCCAACAACGTCGCTAGTGGCCAATTTGCGCTCGAAGGCAGTGTGCAGCGGCTGGGCTTTTTGAATGCTTTTCTGCCTGATGCCCATGGTTTGGCCATTGCTGGCGAGGGCCAGCTTTTCGCCCAGGGCGCCTTTCGTGATGACCGCCTGCTTGCTCCAACACGGCTACGCGTTAATGCTGATCAGCTTGAAGTGACTTTTTTAGATTATCTCGCAACGGGGCGTGGTGAACTCATCGCGCAACTCGACAGCACCGAACAGGCCCAGCTCTCGCTGGGTATTCCCCGCTTTGCATTAATGCGGCAAGACGATGACAGCCCCCACCTGGAAGGTCGCCATTTCGCGCTCACCAGCCAGACTGAGCGCTTTAGCGATGTGCTCGACGCCCCACAGCCTGAATACTTCACCACCCGTATTGCACTGCCGATCACCGATGTACCCGATTTCACTCGCTACAACCGCTATTTACCAGAAGACGCAGGCATTACCCTGCTGGGTGGGCAGGCCAGCCTTGCTAGCGAGTGGCTACTGGAAGGTTTAAACGCCCAAGGTGAAATAACATTGCGCGCTTATGGTGCCGATATGGCGCTGCTGGATCAGCGCCTGCGCGGCGATGTGCACCTCTATCTACAGCTAACCGAGGGGGATCTGGAAACTCGCCGCTTTACCGCCGACGACTCCTTTATACGGCTTGAGAACGTTAACCGCCAAGGTCAAAGCGGCGCATCGGATGCCGGATGGTGGGTACAGCTTTCAATGCTTGATGCGCAGTTGGCGTGGGGAGACCCGATGCGACTTGCTAGCCAATTACGCCTTGAAATGCGCGATACGGGGTTACTTGCCCGCCTCTTCCTGGCCCGGGCCCGGGACAGCGATTGGCTCGGACGACTACTTAGCGTTCGTCATATAGATGGCACAGCTCAACTAAACATCAGCGGCGAGCGCATTAGCTTAAACGACTTAACGCTAAGCGGCGGCCCGCTGCTCCTGCTCTCAGATGTTACCCTGGCTGACCGCAGCGCTAACGGCGCGCTCTATGCACGCCTTGGCAGGCTAGGGCTAGCCGTAGAGCTTGAAGACAGCGAGCCAACGTTACGGGTTATTCAGCCCCGCCGCTGGTTTGATAGTTGGCGAGAAGCGAATCTTTTTCCCAATCCCTAATGTATGGTCCTTAGCGTTTTTTGCGTTCACGGCGAATCATCCTAACCCGCTCTTTGGCTTTCTGCGGTGTCGAAAGCGGCGCCGCTGCCTCGTCATGGGTTTTTGCTGGCACTGTCACCCAGGCAAACACTGGCAACGACAGGTGCCAATAAATGGCGGCCAAACGCAGCCCCAGCGTGACGCTAATAGATCCCGCAATCGCCATGCTCAACGGCGCGTTGAGGGCATCCAGTGCCACATAGACGATGCCACCTGCCATGGCTGCTGTGGCGTAGATCTCTTCGCGCAACACCATCGGCACTCGCTGAGCCAATACATCCCTGATCATGCCACCTGCAACACCGGTCATCATCCCCATCAAGACCGCCACCGTGCCTGGGCTACCCAGCAAAAGCGCTTTATGAGTTCCTATCACGGTGAACAACGCCAAGCCAAATGCGTCGGCGACGGGCAAAAACCCTCGCGATAGACGGTGAATATAGTGAAAGCCCACTAGCGATACACTGACGGTGGCTAGAATTACCCACAGGTAGGTCGGGTCCGTTACCCAGAACACCGGCCTGACGCCCAGCACTAGATCACGCAGTGTGCCGCCGCCAATGCCAGTCACCGCCGCCAGCACCAGCATGCCTATTGGGTCCATCCGCGACCGGCACGCCAAAATAACCCCCGACAGGGCGAATACAATTACCCCTGCCATATCCAGCCAGTAGACAATGCCCGACACGCCCTTCTCCTTGAGATCGCTAGCGATTAAGGCAAGAAGGATAGCACTGCTGCGATCATGAGCGGCACACTACTCAGTCACACTCTACTCAGACGCACTCTACAAGATATCGCTTAGTGCTCTTGGCGCTCTAACCACTCCTGCAGGAAAGCGATTTCACTCTCCTGGGCAGCAATGATCTCTTCGGCCAGTTGACGGATCTCTTCATCCTCACCATATTCCAGCACGATCTCTGCCATGGCAATTGCGCCCTCGTGGTGAGGAATCATCCCTTTGGCAAAATCCACATCAGGGTCGCCCGTAAATGACATGGCCATATCTTCATGCATTTTATCGTTAGCGGCTTGGTAAGCGGCTACCGCAGGGTCGTTAGCATGCGGCTGGCTTGCTTCCTGGTGATGGTCGTGCCCCTCGCTCTGCTCATCCGCTTCATGGTGGTGCGCAAAGCTCAAGGGGGCTATCAGTAAACCTGCCAATATAAGTGACGCACTAGGCGTAAACCGCTTGCATGCACTCAATAAACTCTCATTGGTCTTAGACGTTTGATTTGATAACAACATAGCTACTCTCCTGTGAATAAGAAGTCAGACAATAAGTCTAGAACCTATGGGTTGCCCACAGGTCAAGAGGCCGTTAATGAGTTACCCTAGGGTAATGCTATTAAATCGTTAGGAGAGGCTATGGATTGGAATCCTGCATACACGTGGCTGGTGCTGGCACTGTTGCTCAGTTTGGGAGAGCTGACATCAGGTGCCATGGTGCTATTGGCGCTAGGCATTGCCGCGGCACTCACAGCGGCGGTCACTGCGTTAGGGCTAACACTTCCTTGGCAGTTAATCAGCATGGCTATCTTTACCGGCGTACTGGTGCCGATATGCGTCATCGTCCTTCGCCCTCGTTTTACCCCCCGGGGGGTCGCCTACGGAACGACTGGCACAGGAGTGGAGAAAGGCAATCACTACACTACCCTGCGCCGCGATTTTGATGATGCCACTGGCATTAAAGTAAACGGCGACTTTTACCGTTTACGCGTACTTGATAGCGGTGAAACTGATTTACCCAACGGTACACCGATAGTGTTTAGACGTTTTGAGGGCACCACTGCGCTGGTTACGTTACATCAGCCAGCAGATATTGACCCGCAAGATGACAATTCCCCACGCAAGGAGCCTTAAAGATGGATTTACCTATTAGCCCAGGTTTATTAATAAGCCTTATTGTTGTTTTAATCGCTGTAATGATTATTTCTAAAGGTTTGATCATTATTCGCCAATCTGAAGTGATGGTGGTTGAGCGCCTAGGCTCATTCCACCGGGTGTTAGAAAGCGGCATCAACATTATTATTCCGTTTATCGAACAGCCCCGTGCAATCACCATGCTGCGGTATCGCAAAATGGGAGATGACTACACCGCTATTACGTCAGATGAAACCCGCATCGACCGACGCGAGACGGTCATGGACTTTCCAGGCCAGCCGGTCGTCACCACCGATAACGTCACCGTACGCATTAACGGCGCGCTCTACTATCAGATTATCGACCCGAAACGGGCCGTTTATGAAGTGGAGAACATGAGCCAGGCGGTGGAAGTACTGGCGAAAACCACGCTGCGCTCGGTGGTTGGTAAGATGGAGCTCGACAAACTGTTTGAATCACGCGCGGAAGTGAATAACGAGATTCAAGCCGCCATGGAAGAGCCTGCCTCTAAATGGGGTGTCAAAATATCGCGGGTGGAAGTGCAGGACATCGCCATGCCGGAAGAAGTGGAAACCGCCATGCGTCTGCAGATGGCCGCTGAGCGTAAGCGTCGTGCTACCGTGACCGAAGCAGAGGGTGAAAAATCGGCAGCAATTGCCATGGCCCAGGGTCAGCGTGAATCGTCTATCCTCAACGCACAGGGTGATAAAGAATCGGCGATTCTGCGCGCTCAAGGTGAGCAGGAGTCTATCAAGTTAGTTCTCAATGCCATTGGCGATAGCGAAGAGAACAAACGCACCGTTGTGGGCTATCTGCTGGGCCAGAGCTATATCAAAGTGTTACCTAATATGGCCAAAAAAGGCGAGCGCGTATTCGTGCCTTACGAGTCGTCTGCACTGCTGGGCTCAATGGGTATGTTCCGTGAAATGGCCGGCTCACCAGAAGATACCGTGGCTAACCATTTAAATAGTCGCCCCAGCGCTAATCAGAGCGGCTTGCGTGGTGGTGTCGTAGGTGGCGCTGCCAGCGGTAACTAATGACCTTATCACTAAGCGTTTAAATGCTTCATTCAGCCTGGTCCAAGCGGCCAGGCTTTTTTCTGGTTTAAAGGGCTAGCTAAATTCCCTTTAAGCGTTGAAGAAAACGCCCCCCTCCCGAATATATTTTCGTTACACTTCATAGTTAACGCCACGACTCAATTTTCTTGTGCCCACCAGCCTCGGTTAAGCCCTGGTGTAAGCACTCTATTTAGCGGTTAGTGGATTGTGGTCAAAAGATCAGGACGTTCACCATGTCGCTTCGTGGGTTCGCCATACATCAAAGCTCCCTACTGCTCTTAACGCTTGCGTTATTATCGGCTTTTTCCGGTGCCTTACACGCTGACGACTCACAGCAGCCACTGCAGCACTGGGAGTACCGATGGGGCGACTCGCCGATTGACGCTGATGGCACACCTTTGTGGCTTCACAGAGATACCATCGATTGGCAATCAACCGCATCCCCTTCCAATCCATCAGGGCGTGGGAACCATCAGCACCTTTGGCTTCGTACAACGCTGCCTGCTGGGGAGTGGGATGACCCAGTTCTATATATCACCAGCATGAACCTGATTGGCCAAGCCTACCTGAATGGCGAGCTAATTTATCAGTATGGCGAGTTTGATGAGCAAGGGCGCGGCGACTTTGCTGGCTGGCCCTGGCATATGATTGACCTTCCTGAAAGCGCTGCTGGGCAAACACTTACCTTCCGACTCTACTCCGATTACACCAGCATCGGCTTGTGGGGAGAGGTGAAGGTGATGGAGCGTATCGATGTACTTAAGCAAGTCATTCACAGCTCAGCCAAGGACCTCGGCGTAAGCGCTGTGGTATCGGTGATGGCAGTCCTGGCGACTATATTTGCGATACTTGGTCCTGACCGGCGTGGTTTTACCGCTATCGCCCTGTTTGGCTACGCCTCCGGGCTAATGCTGCTTGCTGAGACACCGGCTCGGCAATTAATTGCTGATGGGCCACTGGCTTGGGACACACTAAGGGCTGCCAGTTACTATACGCTGCCAATCGCTCTGGGACTGCTGCTTAGCCACTGGCTTGAAGGCGCTACCAAGAGATGGATAAACCGTCTTTGGATACTCCACCTAGCTTATTTAACGATAGCGATTGGCTGTGTCCAATTAGGGCTTATTAGCCTTTCTATAACCTTTCCTGCATTTGATCTTCTGTTAGCCATCACGCTCCCTCTTATGCTGTTACTCGCGCTATTTCGCTTTCGCTGGCTAAACCTGGAGCAGCGACTGCTAGTAATAAGCTTTACCTTTTTTGCCTCTTTGCTATTAGCGGATATGGCAGTGGCCCATGGCTTTGTCGCATGGCGCTCAGTGCCTTTAAGCTATGGAGCTCTGGCGTTTTTACTGGCTATCGCTGCCATTTTTCTGTGGCACTATCGACGCACCCAACAGCAGTTGGCAGTGGTTAATGAAACGTTGGAGCTGCAAGTTGCCACCCGTACAGCAGAACTCGATCAACTGGTCAAGGAACTGGAAGGCCTCTCGTTTAAAGACCACCTGACAGGCCTACACAATCGGCGCCATTTTCACATGGTCTTCGACCATGAGTGCCGCCGAGCCAAACAGATGGGCTCCCGATTAACACTATTGATGCTAGATGTAGATCATTTCAAACGGATCAACGACCATTTTGGCCACGAAGCGGGGGATGCGGTGTTAGTTGAGATCGCATCATTTCTAAGACAACACTTTCGCGGCATGGATATTGTTTGTCGTTTTGGCGGTGAAGAATTTATAGCCCTCCTACCCACGACCTGTGCTGCTTCCGCCTATGGTCGCGCTAACGACTTGTTGATATCCATGTCTCAAAAATCCTTGGTCTTTAACAGCACACCGCTAGGGCATATCACTCTCTCCTGCGGCGTTGCCACTTACCCCGACCACACACAAGACCCGCAACAACTCCTGCGGCTGGCGGATGAAGCGCTCTATCGCGCCAAACATGCGGGTCGTAATCGCTGTGTCGTCGCCAACGAACCCCTTGAAAAACCGCAGGCGCCCTTTGGTCGAGAACAACCACAGTAATCACTAGGGCACGTGCCCAGTCTCTAAATCTCGCTGCTCCTCCCGCCTACCAAGACGCGTTAGGCCTTGCGGGGCGGCAATGCGGAAAAAACGCTCAACCACATCAGCCTTGGTAGCGGGCGTAAACAAGGAGACCGTCACGAAAACCGGTAGATTAACCATCAGCCCCCAGAAGCCTGCATGAATGCCCAGCGGGTGCGGCCATAGGGTAGTGAATGCTACGGTAATCAGAAATCCCGCGACAATGCCTGCCATCACCCCCAATCGCGAGGCACGGGGCCAGAAAAACATGCCAATAAAGGCAGGCAGCACCTGGGAGGCAAATCCCAACCCTACCAGTAGAATCATGACCAAACTGCCCGGCTCGGCAATCGCTAATGGCGCTACCACCAGAAACATAATAGGGAGAATCAGCCGCCTGGCGAGTTTACCGGTCACGCCATCCGTCAGTTTTAAAGCAGGTTGAAGTACGTCTTTGCTGAGCGACAGCGATATCGAATGGATAAAAGGCTCGCTGGAAGACATCGACGCCGCCAAGGTGCCCGCGCCCAGCAGTCCGACTAACACCACGGGTAAGTGCTGCATGGCATACTCAAGGGCCACGGTATCCGCCCGCGCCAGCTCTGGCAGCGAGTAAATACCAATAAAGCCCACCACGACCATAGGCAAAATCACCACGTAATAAGTAGGCAACCAGGTCGCACTGCGACGAATAGTGCGCGCCGAGGAAGCGCTCATCCACTGGGTCCATACCGGGGGCATAAATGAGAACATCGAGACGATAATCGAGGTGGTCCAGAAACTAAAACTCATATCGCCACCGGCCCCTGGGAGGGTGAGAAACTCGCCGTGTTCGGTCTGAATGCGTTCAAAAACCCCTGCAAAACTCATCCCACCCGTGGCGCTATTCACAGCCCATAAGCCAACGGCCCAGGCCACAAACAGCATTAATACGCCCTGAAAGGCGTTGGTGCGGCCAATCGCCCGCTGACCGCTGGCGTAAAGGTAGACCGCAATACAGGCCAGCACCAGCAGTACCCCCAGCCAAATCGGAATCAACCCGCCACTCATGACAAACAGAATATAAGCCGAGCCGATCGTTTGCAGCACCGCATAGGCGACTGAACCAATCGCCATGACAAGCGCTGCTAAAGCACCCAGCGCAGGGCTTTGGTAGCGATCAGCGATGGCGCTTGCTTGAGTTACATGGCCAAATTGTTCGCCAAACTCCCACACCTTGGGCCCAAAGTACCACGCCACCAGCGCCAAATAAGCAAGGTAGATCGCCACGTAAAACACGGCGACTCCTTTTGAATAAGCCCACCCTGGGGCGCCCATAAAGGTGTAAGCACTAACACTACCGGCTGCGATTAACAGGTAAAGCGTGATTGGCCCCATGCTACGTCCCGCCACGCCCCACTCTTCCAAGTTATTCATATCAGCTCTACTGGCACGCTTACCCCTTGCGTGCAAGCCGATCACCATGGCGACGGCCACATACGTCAGCGTAATCAGCAGTGGCCAAATGCTATTCATGGTCGTTTCTCTCGACGATACGGTTGCCGATGAGCATCACGACCACACAGGCAAAAATGACGCAATAGCTCCACACCACCATCAGCGGCAGCCCCATCACCAGCGTCGCTCGATTCACCAAACCAATCACCGGCCACGTTCCTGCTAGTACCAGTGCTACAAAAGCGATTAACAGCCCCCAGCCTGCTCGGGAATTCGGCAGTACAAACAAACGTCGCATTGGTTAAACCCTCTTCATCATTTAACAGCATTTTAACTCGTTGGAAGCGATGGCCAGCGTAGTGGCAACGCCAAACGTGCTTCCAACTGTCGCGCTAGTTTCAGCACGAAATGGTCGCCAAAGCGTGGGCCAACTAATTGCACCCCAATGGGCATACTGCCACTGCTAAACCCTGCATTGAGCGAGATCGCAGGCTGCTCCCCCATATTCCACGGCACGGTATAAGCAATATGTTCAAATGGCTGTCGGGGGTCGTTGGTGGGCGATGGCCAATCAGCAGGAAAGGCAATAGTGGGAGTAGTGGGCGAGATCACCGCATCGACCCTATCAAACACGGCTTCCGTAGCGCGGCGCATAGCCATGGTTTGTTGAAACCCCTGAACCACTTCCACGCCGTTTAAGCGTGCGCCACCGTCTGCCCAGGCTAAAATAGCGGGTAGCACCTGCTCACGCTCTGCTGGTGAGAGCTTTAACAGCTCGTTCCATTGGCGAGCCTGCCAAAAGCGATCCAAACCATCCAGCATCTCACGGGTAAGCACTGGTGCCAGCGGCACTAGTGTTGCGCCAGCCGCTTCCAGCTGCTTCGCAGCCAGTTCGACGTGGTGGCGAATTTCATCATTCAGGGGCAAGCCACACCCCGCCTCCATCATCACGCCAATCCGGACACCTTTAACGTCTAGGGAAAGGTCCTGCCAGTTGATCTTCTCTGCGGGCAAGCGCATTGCGTCACGGTTATCCGTGCGAGCAAGCGCCGTCATCATCAGCGCAGCGTCGTCAACACTTCGCGTCATTGGCCCCGCACAGCGCCCGACATAATACGGATCTATTGGTATACGGCCCAAGGTAGGTTTGAAGCCCACCACTCCACACCACGCTGCAGGTAGGCGTACCGAACCACCGATATCAGTGCCCACATGCAGCGGGCCAAATCCAGCAGCGGCGGCCGCCCCCGCGCCGGAGCTTGAGCCGCCGGTATTGCAGGCCAAGTTCCAAGGGTTGCGGGTTAAACCGTGAAACGAAGACAGCCCTGATGAGAGCATGCCAAAATCTGGGCAGGTCGTTTTCGCCAGCAGCAGCGCGTGGTCTTCCGCTAAGCGCGCCGCTGGGGGCGCATGCTCAGTGGCAGCCGTTTGTTCACCCAGCCCTGTCCCCCCAGGTACAGGCATGCCTTCAGTGGCAATTAACTCTTTTAAGGTCACTGGCACCCCATCCAGCGCACCGCCAGGCTGGCCTTTCGCCCAGCGCTGGGTAGACGCTTCTGCTGCTTTCATAAAGACATCAGGTTGATAGGCATAGAGCGCATTGATGTGTGGTTCCCAGGCACCAACATGCTCAATCAGGACGCGGGCTAGCTCACTTGGTGAGAACGCATGGGCTCGGTAGCCATCCAGTAGTTGGGTGGCGGTAAGTTGGTGTAGTTCAGGCATCGCGTCACCTTATGCTGTTGTTATCATTCGTCCGTTATCAATAACCTCAGCATGAACCGCTAATGTAACTTCTGCTATTTCAATATTGATCGCAGCGTGACCACATTTTGTGTGCACCCTCAATATCAGCTCTGACGCCTTAGGCGGTCCCCAACGCCTGCAGCGCACTGGCAAGCAGCGAAAGGCACGCATCGGTGGCAAAACTGCGCTGCCGATGACGATAAACACAAAGATCAATCCGTGCAGCTTCCAACTCATCAGCACACAAAGGAATGCTGACTAGCTCGCCTTGCAGGCACTCCCGCGTCACCGCCATCGGCGGTAATACCAGCACTCCCGCGCCGTTAAGGGCGAGTGCTTTTTGAGTTTCTAATGAGGCTGTTTTATAGCTGGGCGCTAATGTGACCCCAGCGCGATGTGCTGCGCGTTCCAATGCTTGGCGTACGCCATAGGATTCATCAGGTAAGATCAGACGGTGCTTGGCCAAGGTGTGAAGACTCACCTCAGAAGCTGAGGACAGAGAATGGGTTGGGGCCATGACGGCATGGTGATGTAGCTCGGCACTGGCGAAGGCCACAATGTCATCGTGACGTGGCATGAAAAACGACAGGCCAATATCCGCATCACCGCGGCGAAGCGCTTCCACCATTTGGCTCGCGCTGGCGATGCCAATATCAAAACTCAAATGCGGGTAACGCTGCCCCATCTTGGTTAACGCAGGGGCTAGTAAGCCAGCTACAACACCCTCGGCTGCCTGTAAACTAACTCGACCTGTGCGCAGGCCTTTCAGGTCGGCAATATGCTCCTGCACCCGCTCCAGATCACGTAACGTGCGCTGAGCCTGAGCGGCTAACAACTCCCCCGCCGCTGTTAGGCTGATACCATTGGGACCACGCTCGATCAATGGAGCACCAAGCTGATGCTCAAGCAAATCGATCTGGCGGCTAATCGCCGTAGGCGCAATATGCAGTTGGGCGGCGGCTTGGCGCAGCGAGCGGCAGCGAGCCACGGTATCAAAGTAGCGTAATGCACGCCCGCTGATCATAAGAGCCCCTTTGTTACATGGCTTATTTAGTTATGCTATCTAGCGGTTATGCCATCCCGAGACTTGGTCTACTGATGCTATGGCTGTTCGCGCAATGTCGATTTAAGCGGAGTGTCCGCCAGAGGTTGACCCCAGCTATCACTGTGTACCAGCTCATCAAGCGGCAGTCGAGAGCGCCAGCCTTTCGCTTCCAGCTCCGGTTGGTCTAAAAATTCGCTTACATAACCAAGGCAAAGATAGGCTACCGGATAAACGTGTTCGGGCAGATTGAGAGCGCTACTAAGCTGCCCTTGATCAAGAATACTGACCCACCCTACGCCAACACCTTCCGCCCGGGCCGCCAACCAAAGATTTTGCACCGCCAGGCAGGTACTAAACAGATCAGTCTCCACGATGCTATTACGCCCCAGCACATGAGGACCACCCCGAGAGCGGTCACAGGTAATACAGAGATTAAGCGGACTCTCCAAAATACCTTGCAGCTTGAGGCCGCGATACTGCTCTTTGCGCTCGCCCTCAAAGCGCTCGGCCGCCTTCAGGTTCTCCTCCTCGAACATAGCCAGTATCGATGCTCTAACCTTTCGGCTCTCAATTACAATGAAATCCCAAGGCTGCATAAACCCCACAGAAGGGGCGTGGTGGGCAGCCTTGAGAAGCCGCGCCATCACCTCTGGTGCAATGGAGTCAGGCAGGAACTGCGAGCGAACATCGCGCCGCTCAAAAATAGCGCGGTAAAGCCCACGCTGCTCAGCGTCGGAAAAACGATG
>NZ_REBQ01000179.1 GCF_007692655.1 Halomonas sp. | reverse complement strand
AGCAACTGCTGGAAACCGGTATGGAGCGCGAGCTGGTGCTGGATGGCGCGCTGGCCTCCAGCGATACCCAATCCGCCCAGCTATGGCAATTCCGCGAGAGCATGCTGGAAGGCCAACGACGGCGCGGCGAGCACTTGCGCACCGATATTTCGGTACCCATCTCGGCAATTCCCGACTTCGTCACACGCGCAAGCGAAGTGGTCATGGCAGCTTCTCCCGAGTGCGAAATTATTGCTTACGGCCATGTGGGCGACGGCAATCTACACTTCAATATCCTCCCGCCCAGCGCCATGGCGAACAGTGATAAGAAAGCCCACCTGCATGACCTGGAGGAGCGGATGTTTGAAGTACTCGACGAGTTCCACGGCAGCATCAGCGCCGAACACGGCATTGGCCGCACCAAGCAAGCGCCTTACCTGGCGCGGCTATCGCCCATTGAGCGGGAGCTGATCAGCGGTGTGAAAGCGCTTTTCGATCCCAAGGGGTTGATGAACCCAGGAAGGATTTTGCCTGAAAAAGGCTGACAGCCCGAACTGCCCCGATTGGTCATGTCGCCAGCGGGGCAAGTCAGTTAATTAATACCCCATCACGCCAGGTAACCATGTCGCCAGCCCTGGCACTGCGATCAATAGCAAAATGGTGGCAATAATCGGTAGCAAGAAAGGTATTATCGCCCTCACTACCTGGCCATAACGCAAGCGCGTGATGCCTACCATCAGAAACAGCACCGTGCCAAACGGCGGTGTTATCACCCCAACCGACAGTGTAATCACCATCACGATGCCGAAATGAACCGGATCTAACCCTGCACTTAGCGCGGCAGGTACCACTATCGGGGTAAAAATCAGGATGCTTTCAATCACCGACATAAAGCAACCGATCAGCAGGAAGAACAGCGCAAAGCAGAGCAGTAGTGCAAACATGGACATATCCATGCCCGCCACCTGCCCTGCCAATGCCTGGGGAATCCCCATGCGTACCAAGATCCAACCATAGAAGCTGGAAACGGCGATAATCAGCAGAATCACCGCGCTAAACATCAGGGTGCGACGAAAAGCGCTATAGAGATCCCGTAGGTTTAAATCACGGTAGATCAGCCCCCCCAAAATAACCGCGTAAAGTGAGGCAATGGCACCTGCTTCTGTGGGGGTGAAGAAGCCCCCCCAAATACCGCCGACAATAATCGCCGGCATCATTAATGGCAGGATGGCGCGCTTACCTGTGCGTGCGACTTCGCAGGCATCAAAGGGCGTCGGTTTGGGCATCACCACCTTGCCGGTGACACCAAGCAGCACCGTCATTCCCATCAGCAGCAGCGCCATCAAAATACCCGGCAGCAGGCCCGCCATAAATAGCCCACCAATGCTGACATTGGCCAGCCAGCCGTAAACCACCAGCGCAATACTCGGCGGCAGAATCGGCCCAATGACACTGGAGGCAGCCGTCACGCCGGTGGAGTAACCCAGCTCGTAGCCGCGCTCTTTCATGGCTTTGATTTCAATGCTACCAAGCCCGGCAGCATCGGCCACCGCGGTTCCTGACATCGTCGCAAAAATAGAGCTGGCGACCACATTCGCGTGACCAAGGCCGCCCTTGGTAAAGCCAACCAGCGCCGTGGCAAAGTCAAAAATTCGCGTGGTCGTAGAGCCAATATTCATAATATTGGCCGCCAAGATAAATAGCGGTATCGCCAGTAGCGTAAAGTTATTAAGCGTCTGCACCATGCGCAGCGGCAGCAGCTCGACCGGCAACCCGCCCGCCCCCGTTACCCCAAGTGCGATAAACGAGGTAACGCCGATGGCGACCACCACAGGCAAGCCAATCGCCATCAGTAATAACAGTCCACCTACAAAAATGAGAAGTTCGATCATGACTGAGCGACCTCCTCTTCACGGGGCGTTTCCAACCACGCCACAGGGCCACGCAGCGTTTGCCACACTGCAATCAGTGCCATACCCGCGAAGCTGAAGAAAACACCGTAATAGAGGTAGCTGAAACTAATGCTTAACGAGACGGTTTTATTGTTGGCACTCATATCCGACATAATCCAGGCGCCCCAGGCGGCGAGCACAAAAAAACCGCAGGAGATAAGCGCGGTGAGACGGTATTGCACACTCTTACCCAGCCTCGAAAGCCTGTGACTGAAGAGGTCCACCACCAAATGCTCGCTGCGCACCCAGGCGGATAGCGATCCAAACCCAATGGCATAGATGGCTAATAGGGAGGCCACCTCTTCGGTCCAAGGCATGCCGAACCCCAATAAGTCTCTTGCCACCACTGCCGATACAATGAGCAGCAAGATGGCGGCAACTAATGCTACCCCTATGCCATCGCAAAACCGGGTTAAGTAGCGCAGCGTATAAAAAGCGATTCGATCTGGCCCTTTTTTGGGCGCTACTGCGTTATCCACAGATAAACTCCTCGGTATTCTCCAACGCGAAAAACGTCAACGACGGCCCAATGGGCCGCCGCTGTGCGTTTCATTCGCGTCTATTCGACTTCGTTGCCTAACGCGTCTTCACGAACGCCATCTGCCATTTCGGCCATCACGCGATCTATCGCCGGCAGCGCTGCCTCGCGGAAAGCGTCGATATCAGGTTCGATTACCGTCATGCCCTCTTCCTGCAACGCCTCTAGATAGTACTCATCCAGTTCGCGTTCTCGCTCCGTACCATGCTCCCGGGCAACATGAATGGCCTCCTCAATTAACGCTTGGTCCTCTTCATCAAGCCCTTCCCACCAGCGCGAGCTTGCCACCCAGTTCCACGGAAACTGCACATGGCTGGTCATAATAATATGATCCTGAACTTCCCACAGGCGGCGGGTATAAGGTGAAGATAGCGAGTTTTCATGGCCATCTACCTGGCGGGTTTGCATGGCGAGATAGATCTCTGGCGCGGGTACGTTGACCACCTGCGCCCCGATCTCCTCCCATACCTCTAACCATACCGGCAGTGAAGGAAGCCGTAGACGAAACCCCTGGAGATCGTCCGGCGTATTGATAGCTTTGTTGGCCGTCATATGACGTGGGCCACGGTGCTGAGTGCCGAAGTACTTGAGCCCTCCCTGAGTTTCCGCCTGCTCTACCAGTGCTTGACCGGAAGGACTTTCCATATAGGCATCAACTTCTTCCCAGGTGGTAAACACAAACGGTACGGTAATCGCATCGTATTCGGCGGCGTACTGCTGTCGCCAGTTGCCACCGGTAATAGAGAGCTGGGTTTGACCTAAATTAAGCAACTCAAGAATAGCGTTCTCACCGCCCAGCGAGCCTGCTAAAAAGGGGCGTACGTTAAAGCGGCCCGGGGCCTGCTCTTCCAGGTATTCAGCGAAGCGATCTACGGCAGCACTTTCCGAGCCGCCCTCGCTCATGGTGTTGTTAACTTGGATTTCGATGGGGTTAGCTAAAGCGAACGGCGCCGCCGTTAGCATTCCAAGCGTAGCCAGCGTGGCAAACAGTTGTTTCCGCATGGTAGGACTCTCCACGGTTATCATTATTGGATGTGGTTCTATGTAGCGCTTGCTTGATCTTGAAACAAGCAGCCAAAGGGCTCAAATCGACGTTCGAGAAGGCTGGCTTCGTTAAATACGATGGCTAGAAACGCCCTCACCGTGCGCCATTTTGCTGTTTTGAAAATACAGCTACGACCAAAGACGAATATCTAAGCGCGGCCATTCACCACCTCAATAGGCAACAACGTCGAATTCCAATAACAATTCATCTTAGGAGCTTTCACCATGCACGAAGCCGCCCCCGTTGCTTTTATCACTGGCGCCACCTCCGGTATTGGCCTTGCCTGTGCCCACCGTTTCGCCCAAGCCGGTTGGGCACTAGTGCTCACTGGTCGCCGCCAAGAGCGTTTAGACACGCTTCAAGCTACCCTTGAAAAGCATGTGCCAGTGCACACTGCTCAACTGGATGTGAGTAATCCGCAGGCCGTTGCAAGCGTTATTGCTGCGCTACCTGAACGTTTCCAACATGTTCATACATTGATCAACAACGCTGGGCTTGCCCTGGGTAAAGGCCCAGCACAAAGCGCTGACCTAGATGACTGGTACCGCATGATCGATACGAACGTGAAGGGGTTAGTGACGGTGACTCGTCATCTGCTTGCTCAATTAATTGCTGCGGGACCAGGCTCAACGGTGATTAATTTGGGCTCAATCGCTGCCCATACACCCTACCCTGGCGGGCACGTTTATGGCGCTACAAAAGCGTTTGTGGAGCAGTTTAGCTACAACCTGCGCTGCGATGTCGGCCCTCAAGGCGTTAGGGTCACCGATTTAGCGCCAGGGATGACCGCCAGCGAATTTACCTTGGTACGTATGAAGGGCGACCGTAACGTTGCAGATAGTTACTACGAGGGTGCCCAGCCGCTGCAGCCAGAAGATATTGCCGAGCAGGCACTGCATGTGGCCTCGCTACCGCCTCACGTCAACATTACTCGTCTAGAGGTTATGCCGCTTTGCCAGCAGTGGGCGGGGCCTACGGTACTGCGTGATTAATCGGCTCTTGTGCCAACCCCTGGGTCAAATGATCAACCAAGTGACGAGCAGTCACCGGTAGCGTGGCATAACGGCGCATGCCAATTACCAGCTCCCGCTGCGCCCAGGGGTCGCTTAGGGGGATGCTTTTGAGCTGCAAGTCGCCCAGGTCGCGATAAATGGTTTGTTCGGGCAGCACACCCACGCCCATGCCGTGGTGAATCATGCGGCAAATGGCGTCAAAACTGCGCACCTGAATACGCATCCGCAGCGCCTTTCCCGCTACATTGGCCTGTTCATTTAACAGCGACTGAAGCGACGTGTCCTGCTGCAGACCAATAAAGTCAAAGGCCAGCGCTTCGTTAAAGGCGATGTTTTCACGTTCCGCCAGGGGGTGGTCCAAGGGCGTCATCAGGACTAAGCGGTCATGCCGATAAGAGAGCTGTTGAAGGTCTGGTGCAGCCACATGCCCAGCGAAAATGCCGATATCGGTCAGCCCATCGCGCACCGCGGTGATGATTTCGCTGCTGACCCGCTCTTGCAGGTCAATTTTGATCTCCGGGTAGTGGCGGGAGAAAGCGCTTAGGTCTTGGGGTAGGAACGCGATTATAGCCGAGGTATTGGAGTGGATACGCACATGGCCGCGCACGCCTTCACCATACTCACTTAACTCGGCATGCAGGCGCTCAATGTTATCCAGAATGCGCCTTGCATGATGTAAAAAAGCTTGGCCAGCGGGGGTTAGCTCAACCCCTCGTGGACGGCGATAAAGGAGCGTGGTGCCCACCAGCGCTTCCAGGTCGCTAATGCGCTTGCTGACCGCGGCTAGGGCTAAATGTTCGCGCTCGGCAGCCGCTGTCAAACGGCCTTCATCCGCCACGGAGATAAACAGTTTGAGAGTCACAAAATCGAAGCGGCGCATTCAACTAGATCCTCGTAGGCAGGCTAAGTATGTTAGCACCAACCTTCGCTATCCACGAACCCCAGGTTATTGATTGCCTAATTGTCGCCCCTAAACACCTCACGCATGCTGGCGATAAGTAATAAAGCCAATGATAAAGAGAGAGCCTTAATGAACGCATCCGAAGCTCGCCAGCTTCCGCTTCAGGGCCTGAAAGTTCTTGAGCTAGGCCAACTAATTGCAGGGCCATTCGCCACTAAGCTGCTAGGCGAATTCGGCGCCGACGTGATCAAAATCGAACCGCCAGGCACTGGCGATCCGCTTCGCAAATGGCGAATGTTAGAAGAGGGCACGTCGCTCTGGTGGCATGTGCAAACCCGCAACAAGCGCTCGGTGGCACTGGATTTGCGCAGTAAAGAGGGGCAAAACCTTGCCCGACAGCTCGCCGCCGAGGCAGATGTGGTGGTGGAAAACTTCCGCCCTGGCACCTTAGATAACTGGGGGCTAGGCTGGGAGGCGCTCTCAAAACTTAACCCACGGCTGATCATGGTGCATATTTCCGGCTACGGACAAACGGGGCCTTATCGTGATAAGCCCGGTTTTGGCGTCATTGGTGAAGCCATGGGTGGGCTGCGCTATCTCACCGGCCAGCCGGGTGAGCCTTCAGTACGGGTGGGCGTCAGCATCGGCGACTCGCTTTCCGCCCTCTACGCCGTGATTGGCACCTTGTTAGCGCTTCAGGAGCGCAACCGCAGCGGGTTAGGCCAAGAGATCGACGTTGCGCTGTATGAATCCGTGTTCGCGATGATGGAGAGCCTGCTGCCGGAGTTCGATGCCAGTGGTCAGGTGCGCGACCCCAGCGGCAGCGCCCTCCCCGGCATTACCCCTTCCAACGCCTACCGCTGCCAGGGCGGCGATTACGTGCTGATTGCCGGTAACGGCGACAGTATTTTCAAGCGTTTAATGGGCGTGATTGGCCGTGAAGATTTAGCCAACGACCCTGCGCTGGCCCATAACGATGGGCGCAGCCAGCAAGCCGAGATGATTGACGCCGCGATTCAGGCGTGGACGGAAGAGCGCTCTCGCGATGCTATTTTACAAGCGCTCGATAACGCCCGCGTGCCCGCCGGCTTTCCCTATACCGCTGAAGATATTGCCCATGATCCCCACTACCTGGCCCGGGAGATGATTCAAACCTTTACCCGCCCCAACGGCAAGCCGCTCAAAGTGCCCGGCGTACTGCCCAAGCTCAGCGCAACCCCTGGCCGACTGGGCAACGGTGGCCCGCAGCTTGGCCAGCATACCGACGATGTGCTGGATGAGCTGGGTATCGATCACGAAACCCGCGCCAAACTGCGCCAAGCAGGTATCATCTAAGGAGTTTGTTATGAGCCAGTTATCACCGTGCCCTACCAAAATAGAGATCAACGAAGTCGCTCCCCGGGACGGCCTGCAGATTGAGGCGCACTTTGTGCCTACCGAAGAAAAAATTCGCTGGATCGATGCGCTCTCTACCACCGGCCTACGGCGTATTGAAGCAACGTCGTTTACATCGCCTAAAGCGATCCCCAACCTGCGCGATGCCGCCGATGTGGTGACCGGCATTCAGCGCCGGGAGGGCGTGGATATCACCGTACTGGTGCCCAACGTAAAAGGCACCGAGCGGGCACTGGCTTGCCACGTGGATGAGATCAACCTGGTGATGTCGGCCAGCAGTAGCCATGGCTTGGCCAACCTGCGTATGACGCCGGAGCACTCCCTTGAGCAGTTTGCAGCTATCTTAGAAGTGACACAGGAAAGCGGCGTGTTTATCAACGCCTCTCTATCCACGGCCTTTGGCTGCCCCTTTGAAGGCGAGGTGCCCGAAGCAAGGGTACTGGAACTCGTTGAGAAGCTTATCGCGCTGGGCATTCAGGGCGTCACGCTGTGCGATACCACCGGCATGGCCAATCCTGAACAGGTGAAGCGCCTGTGTGAAGCAGTACTTAAGCGCTGGCCAGAAACGCCGTTCACTCTGCATTTTCACAACACCCGCGGGATGGGCTTGGCGAATGCGCTGGCCGCTTGGCAGGCGGGCATTAGCCGCTTCGACTCTTCACTGGGTGGGCTAGGCGGCTGCCCCTTCGCCCCAGGCGCCACGGGCAACGTATGCACCGAAGACTTAGTGCATATGTTCGATGCCATGGGTGTCGATACCGGCGTCGACTTGGATGCACTGCTCGAGGTCGCCGCCACTCTCCCCGACCTTATCGGCCACGACGTGCCGGGGCAGGTGATCAAAGCAGGGAAGTCGACCCGGCGCTATGCTATGCCATCCTAAGGACCAGGTAAGATGAGCAAAAAAGCTAACCTATCTTTAACTCAAACTCCCTTTAAATTCCAAATAGATCATATAGATATCGTTGAACTTCCTTGAAGAAGTTTTATGCATTTTGTGACGTATACGACTAGTATGAAATCTGGCCTCTGAGCCGTATAAAATAATTACAATAAGGAACGCTAGCCATGACACTACCTCGCTTAATGCCTCTTACCGTTGCGATTTCCACTGTTGGTCTACTGTTAAGCAGCGCGATGACGAATGCCCTGGCAGACGACCACGAACCCGCTTGGGCTCAGGGGCGCTCGTCCGACATGGCAAACTCACCCCTTGCTCCCCACGCCACGCCACTCACGGTTACCGCGGTGGAGGATATTCCTCTTGACCATCTGCGCATGCCCGATGGGTTCAGCGCTGAAATTTGGGCACACGGCATGCCAGGCGCGCGCATGATGGCACGCGGCGACAATGGCACACTGTTTCTGGGTACTCGTGGCATCGGGCGGGTGTATGCGGTGCTCGACAATGATGACGGCGAGGAGCGCGAGCACGTCATTATTGTCGATGGCCTCACCCAACCTAACGGCGTCGCTTTCAAGGACGGCAGTCTCTACGTAGCAGCCATCAACCGCATTTTTCGCTACGATGATATCGAGTCGCACTTAGCCAACGGTGACGACATTCCTGAGCCCGAAGAGCTGACCGATGCTTTTGGCCTGCCTGATGACGGGCATCACGGTTGGAAGTTTCTCGCCTTTGGTCCTGACGGTCGTCTTTACGTGCCAGTGGGTGCGCCCTGTAACGGCTGCGAGGTCGATGAAGACACCCACGCCACTATTCATAGTTTCGAGCCCGATGGCTCAGATATGCGTGTAGAAGCCCGTGGTGTGCGCAATAGCGTGGGCTTTGATTTCCACCCTGAGACCGACGAACTCTGGTTTACCGACAACGGCCAGGACTGGCTTGGTGAGCACGGACCCCAGGACGAATTGAACCGCCTAAGCGAGACAGGTGAACACTTTGGCTTCCCCTACTGTCACTCACACGGTGTGATTGATCCGGATCTCGGTTCGGAAGGCGCCTGTGACGGGATTACCATGCCCGCAGCCCTAATGGGCGGTCATGCAGCTGCACTTGGCATGCGCTTTTATACCGGTGACATGTTCCCGGAAGAGTATCAGAACGCCATCTTCATCGCCCGTCGCGGCTCTTGGAACCGTACGCTCAGCGTTGGCTACGATGTGCAAGTTGCCCATCTCTCCGAGGACGGTGAACGTGCCGCCATCTCGCCCTTCATGGTTGGCCTACTCGACCCGCGCGAAAACGACTTCTCCGGGCGTCCGGTTGACGTGCTACAAATGCCTGACGGCGCCTTGCTGGTAGCCGATGAGCAAAACGGTGCCATCTACCGCATCAGTTATGAAACGCCTGACTATAGCGAGGAGTGAGGCCGATGCGGTTCTCCAAAGGCGCGCCCTGGCAGCGCGCACTCTTGACCTGGGGCGGCGCTGCCGCCCTAGGCTTTGCGCTACCCGCCGCTAGCGATGATGCGCCAGCAGTAGGCCTGCCATTCGAGGAGCAAGTTCAGGTTTGCGGCGCCTGCCACGGTAGCGACGGCAACTCTCGATTACCTGGCACACCATCGCTTGCTGGCCAGCCCCAGCTGACCATCGTCAACCAGATGATCTATTTCCGGGAACGCCTGCGCCAAAACGAGGTGATGACTCCCCAAGCCCGCGGCTTGCCTGACGCTGAGATTCAGGCCCTCGCGGCTTATTATCACGAGCAGCCGGTGGCCGCACCAGAGGGCGATCCCGACACCGAACTCAAAGCACGCGGCCAAGAACTTGCCTCACAGCAGCGCTGCGCCAGCTGCCACCTGGCAAATTATCATGGCCGTGAACAGATGCCACGTCTGGCTGGACAGCGCGAGGACTACCTCGTCGCTGCCATGGTGGGCTATCGCGACCGCACTCGAGGCGGCCCCGATACCACGATGATTGACATCATGCGCGGCGTTTCGGATGAGGATATAAAAGCCATGGCCCATTTCATGACCCACATTGAGGAGTGATTAGGTACCCAAGCCATCAGCCCGATGGCCCAACCACATGCTTCACTTCCAAGTAAGCACTTAGCCCCCAAGGGCCCAATTCACGGCCAATCCCACTACGCTTGAAGCCGCCCCAGGCGGTTTCAGGCAGCACTAGCTGCTCGCTGTTGTACCAGATGCTGCCCGCTTTGAGCTGGCGACCGATGCGCTTGGCTCGCTCTGGGTCACCGCTAATGACAGTAGCTGCCAAGCCATACACGCTGTCGTTGGCAAGCTGAATAGCTTCGGCTTCGCTTGCCACACTGCGTCCACACAGCACCGGGCCAAAAATCTCTTCCTGCCATAAGCGGCTCTCTACCGGTACATCGCGGTAAAGCGTGGGCGCTAGGAAGTAGCCCTTCGCTGGTAAGGTGCGGTGTTGCGCATCACGCACTGGCGTTAGCCCTTCCTGTTCAGCTATATCCAGATAGCGCTGCACTGCGTCGCGCTGCTTGGCGCTGGTCAGTGGCCCTAGGTCAGTCCCTTCCGCAAGCGGGTCACCTAGCGTTAACGCATCCATACGCACGGCGAGGGCGGCATAGAGCGCTTCCGCTACGTCTTTGTGCACCAGTAAGCGCGAGGTTGCAGAACATATTTGCCCGGCATTAAAGTAAATGCCTGCCATGACCCAATCAGCGGCTTGGGCAGGGTCGGCGTCTTCCATCACTATAATCGGGGATTTGCCGCCTAGCTCCAGCGATACGCTGGCAGTTCGCGCGGCAGCGGCTTGCATCACCGCCTCGCCCACTCGGTTACTGCCCGTGAAGGAGATTTTATCCACGCCGGGGTGGTTGGTTAACGGCCCGCCGATGCCCTCACCGTCGCCATTCAGAAGATTCAGGACACCCGCAGGGAGGCCAATTTCCAGGGCAATCTCCGCCAGCACCAATTCAGGTAGCGGTGTCACTTCAGAGGGCTTGAGCACGGCAGAACAACCGGCCGCTAAAGCGGGCGCCAGTTTCCAGGCGCTGGTCACCAGCGGAAAGTTCCATGGCGCAATCAGCCCCACTACACCGACGGGATCGTGATAAGTGCGCGCCTCAACGCCCTCCATCTCCACACTCACCAGCTCGCCTTGGCGCGTATCCAGCGCTCTGGCCTGCTCGGCATAATAGCGGTAGCAGGCAATCGCATCGTCCAGGTCAATACCCGCTTCCGCCAGTGGCTTGCCGTTATTGGTGGCCGAAAGCGTGAGAATAGAGTCCCGGCGAGCTTCCAGCGCATCGGCAAACCCAACCAGATATTTGGCCCGTGCACTACCGCCTAGCGCTTGCCAGGCGGGCTGCGCCTGCTGGGCGGCTTTTACCGCGGCGTCTACATCGGCCACATCCCCCGCCGTGACCTGAGCAATGCGCTCTTCACGGTAGGGGTTCATTACATCGAGCAGCCGGGTACCAGAAGAGGCGACCCACTGGTTATTGATAAATTGCTTATTTATTAACTGCTGGCTGAGTGGCTGCATAGCAATATCCTAGTCAGAGAGTGCGCACGCACGCTGCCAAGCAGCGGCGTCTATTTCGATCAGTAAAGGCCCGTTTATCTCGCGATTGGCAAGCGCTGTGGCTAACTCGGCGGGGCTTTCTACCAACATACCTGGGCAGCCAAAACCTTCGGCCAGAGTAAGGAAGTTAGGCGCCTGAATA
>NZ_REBQ01000119.1 GCF_007692655.1 Halomonas sp. | reverse complement strand
GTTATTAATTACGTTATTAACTACGCTATTAACTACACTACTTACTACACATGTTCCTGATAACGCTTCAGGGCAACCTCGTAGGATTTATGAATATGGTCATCCAGTAGTTCACGGGCGGCTTTAGCGTCACGCTGCAACGCGAGTTCCACCAACTGGTGATGTTGGTCATCGAGCTCTTGGCGAATAGTGGGCATTTTCGGCCCCAAGCGGCGGTAGCGATCAAACTGGTCGTGCAACTGCTCGATAAACCGTAGCAGCCAAACTGAACCACAGGGTGCTACCAGCGTGCGATGGAACTGGGTATGCAACTGTTCCCACTCCTCACCTTTGTCCAACGTAATATCTGCACGCTTTAGGCGGTGTGCGGCTCCCAGCAAATCGGCTTCCCATAATGAATTGCCGTGGGTAATGGCTCGTTCAAGCGCCATTCCTTCAAGCTCAAGCCGCATTCGTGCGATGTCATCTAACTCATCACGCGAGAGCTTTGGGACACGAAAACCACGCTGATTCTCCTGCACCAGCAACCCATAGGCCGCTAATTTATTGAGTGCTTCGCGTAATGGGCTCAAACCTACCTGGTAACGCTCTTTGAGCGCATTGATAGCGAGTTTTTCACCGGCAACAAAGCGGCCGCCCACCAAGTCCTTGCGCAAATGATCAAATACGCGACTTGATGCTGTCCCTGCTGGCGTTGCTGACTTAGGTAAAGAGTTATTCATGACGATGTCCTTTATTCATCTCAGCTTACACTGTCTGTCCTGATTTTCACTGTTGACGTTGGGTCGGGCACTACCTATATTCTACTTTAGACAAAATAATCGATTTTTTACCATACAAACGATAAATAAGGGCTGGGCATGCTTTTTATCTCCTCATTGGCTTTGCAGGATTCGCGTCCATGAAAATGCAGGTCACGAAAACTCGGGCCGTTTCCTGGCAACTGTTTTGGGCGTTTTTCCGCGTCGGCATTTTCGGGTTTGGTGGCGGCCCCGCCATGATTCCACTGGTTCGTGCCGAGGTGGTTACCCGTCATCACTGGCTAACCGATGAAGAGTTCGCCGATGTGCTGGCAATCGGCAATACCTTGCCAGGGCCCATCGCCACCAAAATGCCAGGTTATATTGGCTATCGTGTTGGCGGGATAACCGGCTGTATCGCCGCCGTTGTTGCCGTTATTTTACCCATGATTGTAGCGATGATCGTCATGCTAGGCATTTTTAGCCGATACCAAGATGTGGCATGGATCCGCGGTATGGGCCAGGCAGTCGTGCCCGTGGTAATGATTATGATGGCGCAGCTCACCTGGGATTTTTTTGATAAATCACAAGCTGCTCTTGGCTGGCTGGCAAGCATTATCATGGCGGCGGCTGCAGGAGGACTCATTTACTGGCTCGGCATACACCCCGGCTGGGTCATTGGCGCCATATTACTTGCTGCCCTACTACGCCCCTCAGGCACTAAAAAGGCGGAGGGCTCTGCATGATTTATTGGGATCTCTTCTTAGCGTTTTTTATCCCCAACATTATCGGTTATGGCGGTGGCCCAGCGATTATTCCACTGATTGAAGCTGAAGTTGTGGGCCGTTATGGCTGGATGACGTCTCAAGCCTTTGCTGAAACGTTGGCTTTGGGCAATGCACTGCCTAGTCCGATCGCGACCAAGATGGCCGGTTATGTCGGCTATGAGGTAGCAGGAGTGGGTGGCGCATTCGTTGCAGTAGCTGCCACCGTCATACCTTCGCTGCTGCTTATGCTAGGTGCACTGGGTCTGCTCTATCGCCACCGAGACTCCCCCCGAGTCAAACGGATGAGTCAGTGGGTTCGCCCGGTCATTGCCATCATGATGGCGTGGTTAACCTTGGGCTTTCTACTCGAAAGCTTTAATACGAGCGGTGCCATCCATACGCTGATTATCAGCATTGTGGCGGCAGTTGCATTGGTTCGCTTTAAAACGCATCCGGCCTTTGTGGTGATGGGTGCATTGGTTTATGGAGGCGTTTTTCTCGGCTAAGACTTGTTGACAATAAACACAACAAAAACCCGATAACGGGACCACGCGCTCACCACACCGCTGCAGTAAGGGCGGATTCCCATAGCACCCCCAATCTATAAAGGTGTAGAAAAATGACGCGTTTAAAATTTACTCTAAGCACTACCATCGCAGCCATCGGATTTGCATCTAGTATGGCGATCGCAACCACGGCTCAAGCTGACTATCCTGAACAGGATATACGCTTAATCATTCCATATGGCCCAGGCGGAGCAACAGACATTCTGTTTCGCTTGATCTCCCAGGAAGCTGAAAAGACCCTTGGTGAATCCATCGTTCCCGTCAACATGGCAGGTGCTGGTGCGACCCTCGGTTCCCGCAACGTTAAAGATGCCTCTCCAGATGGCTACACTTTGCTAGGTAGCCACGACACCATTGCGCTTTCCAAGTTAGCGGGTACCGTCGATTATTCATTTGACGCATTCGAGCCTGTCGCGCTGTTAACCCAAACCATCAATATCCCGGCAGCTCACGCCAACCATGATGTACAAAGCGCTGATGAGATCGCTGACTATGTTCGCGAAAACCCCGGCCAAGTACGCTTCAGCATGATCCCAAGCTCCACCGACCACTTCTTCTGGGCACAGTTTTTCCAGGAAGCGGGTATTGATATGGCAGACGTACGCCTAGTCGGCTACCCGGATACCGGTGAGCAGGTGTCCGCCTTAATGGCGGAAGAGATCGACTTTGCGATGTTTAATCTGCCTTCTGGTGGAGCATTCTTTGAAGATGGAACCTTCCGTGCCCTTGGTATCGCTCACCCAGAGCGTTTGGAAAGCATGCCTGATGTGCCTACGCTGCGAGAGCTTGGCATAGAAATGGATCACTCCACCAGCCGCGGAATTTTTGCCCCGAAAGGCACGCCTCAAGAAGTTCTCGATACTATTGCCGAGGCTTATGGTCAGGCGCTTGAAAACGAGCAAGTGCAAAGCCGCATTGAAAATGAATTTGGCTCTGTCGTGAGATTTCTAGCGGGCGAAGATTATCAAGCGTTCTTGGATGAAAACGAAGCGGCACTATCAGCCGCTGCTGAGAACATCGATTTCCAGAACTAAGAACGCTTCCTCTGGCCCACTGATGTGGGCTAGAGATGCCGGAGGCATCACTAATGCTGACGCTAACTAAAGACCGCGCCTTGGCGCTGGTGCTGCTCATAATCGTGGCGGTCATGTGGATAGAGTCGGGTGATATTCGCCCGCCTACCAGTTGGCAACCGTATGGATCAGCGCTTTTCCCACGCATCTTATTGGTAGTAATCGGGCTGTTATCACTAATGATTCTGGTCCGTTCATTGTTGATTCAAGTACCTGAGCGTGCGGGAGCAAAACAGCTGCTTAAAGAGTGGTTTCAGAAACGACGCGTTATCGTCGCTATCTTTCTCCTGTTTGGGCTGTATGCAGCTTTACTCCCTGTGGTCGGCTACATCGTAGCCACTATAGGCTTCTTAGTCGCCTCGCTGGCACTTCTCATGGGCATCAATACACGACGCAAGTGGGTCATCAACCTCACGCTCAGCTTTACGCTGACGTTGGTTATTTTTGTCATTTTCCGCCATGGCCTGAACGTCTGGCTGCCTTAACCTATGGAGTAAATAATGACTAATTTTTTCCTCCAAGCCCTCGCTGAGGTCGGCACGCCGTCTGTTTTAGGCTTAATCGTCATCGGCGTACTGTTCGGGATTGTCGGCGGTAGTATTCCAGGCTTTACCGTCACGATGGCTATCCTGGTGGTCTTTCCATTCACCTTTGCGATGGATCCGGTGAGTGGCGTTTCATTGATGGTGGGCGTATTCGTCGGTGGGTATTCTGGGGGCATTGTGTCTGGTGTAATGCTCGGGATACCTGGGACACCCTCTTCCATTACCACCGTGTACGACGGCTATCCTATGGCGCAGAAAGGCGAGCCTGGACGCGCCCTGGGCATTGGCGTTATGGCCTCGTTTTTAGGCACCATTATTAGCGTAGCTGTACTGGTCTTTTTTGGTCCGTTGATTGCCAGTTTCAGTATGAATTTTCGCCCTTGGGAAATCACTGCGCTGATCGTTTTTGCACTAACACTGGTGGCTGGGCTTTCAAACGGTGCACTACTAAAAGGCTTGCTCGCTGCCGCATTAGGCTTATTGATCACTACCGTAGGCTATGACCGAAATAGTAACTTACGCTTTGATTTTGGTATTCCGGCCCTGGGATCAGGTTTTGAAATCTTGCCCGTCATGATTGGCATTTTTGCTTTCTCACAGCTGCTTGGCAATATCGAAAAACTCAAAGATGAGGGTAGCGAAGCTAAAAATATCGATACCAACGTATTGATTCCCTATGGCCGCATTATGAAAGATATGGCGGGGCAAAAACTTAACACCCTACGCTCTGCGTTAATCGGCAGCTTAGTCGGCGCGCTACCCGGCACCGGGGGTACCGTGGCTAACTTCCTAAGCTATGACCAGGCTAAAAAATTCTCGCGCCATCCTGAAGAGTTTGGCAAAGGCACACCTAGCGGCATTGTGGCTTCAGAAGCCTCTAACAGTGCAGTTGCCGGTGGTGCCTTTGTCCCCACGCTTGCGCTGGGTATCCCAGGTGATTTACCCATGGCCATTATGATGGGCGTACTGATTCTGCACGGCATTACGCCGGGGCCGATGATGTTTGAACAAAACCCCGTATTGGTAGGCGCTATCTACGCCAGCCTACTCATAGGCGCAGTGGTCATGGTGCTCTGCAACCTATTACTGGTGCGTTGGTTTGCGAAAATATCGCTCATTCCACAGCAGATTCTCGTCCCCGTCGTGCTGATGCTATGCGCGATTGGCGCCTATGCGTTGAATAACAATCTGTTCGATATTTGGGTGCTATTCATCTTTGGGATAATAGGTTACCTGCTTTGGAAAGCTGAAGTACCGCTGACGCCACTAATACTTGGTGTGGTACTAGGCAATAATCTCGAGCGCCAGCTTTTTCGCGCCCTTGAGCTTAATGAAAGTTGGCTTACCTTCTTAACCCGCCCACTATCGGCACTTTTCTTAGCGTTAGCCGTCGCCTCTATCATTTTTTCTCTCTATCAAGATCGAAAGATCCAACGCTCAAAAACAGCGGCTCAACAAGAGAACCTCTGATATGCCAATAACCACTATCTAAACGAATTACTTAAAAGGAATCTGGTATGCAACAAGATGCACTTTACTACCCTAGCGCCTCGCGCCGGATGGCGACGTTCGGCAAGCGTGGCATGGTGGCCACTTCGCAACCATTAGCGGCTCAGGTAGGCATAAGCATTCTGCAGCAGGGCGGCAATGCTATCGATGCCGCCATTGCGGCGGCCGCAGCGCTCACAGTGGTCGAGCCAACCTCAAATGGTATCGGCAGCGATGCCTTCGCGATTGTCTGGGTAAATGGCAAACTGCATGGCCTTAATGCCAGCGGCCCCGCCCCGCAAGCAGCAACGATTGAAGCACTTAAAGCACTCGGGCACGACGCGATCCCCAACCATGGCATGCTGCCTGTCACGGTACCCGGAGCCCCCGCTGCTTGGGCGGCGCTCTCTGAGCGCTTCGGCAAGCTGCCGTTTGCCGATTTACTGGCCCCCGCCATTGCATTAGCTGATGAAGGCTTTCCCGTATCGCCCGTCATTCACCAAATGTGGAAAGAAGCTTTCACCACATACTCAGCGTATAGCGAGGCTTCTTTCAAGCCCTGGTTTGACACTTTCGCTCCTGATGGTCGAGCGCCTGAGACCGGCGAACTATGGCGTTCCCAAGGCCACGCTCATAGTTTAAAAGCCATTGCTGACACCCACGCCAAGGCTTTTTATGAGGGTGAACTGGCTGAGGCCATCGACGCCTTCTCCCGTGAGCATGGCGGCCTGTTACGTAAAGAGGATTTAGCCGCTTACCAGCCAGAGTGGGTCGATCCGATTAGTGTGCGCTACAAAGGCCATGATATCTGGGAGATTCCACCCAACGGTAGCGGCATTGTAGTGCTCCAAGCCCTGGGAATGCTTGAGCGCCTAGGCGGAGAAGGACATGATGCTGTCGAGACATTGCATCGCCGTATTGAAGCGACCAAGCTGGCTTATGTTGACGGGTTTGCTCATGTTACCGATCAAGACGCTATGCAACCCAGTATTAAGCAAATGCTTGACGATGATTACTTGAAATCACGTGCAGCACTGATCGGTGAGAAAGCCGTCGACCCCCTACACGGCAATCCGCTAAAGGGTGGCACCGTTTACTTAGCGACAGCAGACAATGAAGGCAATATGGTGTCGCTGATCCAAAGCAACTTTAAAGGTTTTGGTTCAGGCATGGTGGTGCCTGGTACCGGCATCAGCCTGCAAAACCGAGGTTGGTCGTTCTCTCTTGATCCGCAACACCCTAATGCACTAGCGCCAGGCAAACGTACCTACCACACCATCATCCCAGGCTTTATCACCAAAGATAACCAGGCCGTTGGGCCATTTGGGGTAATGGGTGGCTATATGCAGCCTCAAGGCCATGTGCAAGTGGTGACGGCTATGCTGGAGGATCATTTGAACCCTCAGGCAGCACTCGATATGCCCCGCTGGAAGTGGACCAAAGGCAAAACCATTGAGGTGGAAGCCGACTTCCCTAACCATTTAGCCCTTGCCCTCGCCCGTCGCGGCCATGACATTGTCAAAGTCGCGGATTCGATCAGTTTTGGCCGCGGTCAAATCATTCTGCGTGACCCTAACACCGGTGTACTTCAAGGTGGCACCGAACCCCGCACCGATGGGGCCGTCTTGCCCTGGTAATCCCCTAGCCCTCCATCCTCATCCGTCGTCTTGCCGTTGAAGGCAAGCGGCGGTTGGGCTAGCTATCCATGCTTAAGCGCCGCATCATGGCTGTCCTTTTTTGTTAGGGGTTTACTTGTCTCACTATGTCACCACCTCCTGAACCTGCTGCTTCCTCACCGCTAAGCGGTTTTTTTGGCGTGTTTCGCTATAGCCGTCGCGCGCTTGGCTTGGTGTGGGAAACCTCCCGTTGGATGATGTTGGGCCTGGCGCTATGCACGTTAGTCGCTGGGGTGCTGCCTGCCGTGGCCGCTTGGGTAGGCCAGTTGATCGTGGATGGTGTGGTCAATGCGATGGAGACGCACCGCGAAGCCAGCGACCCCAATCTACTGACGTCCATTACCCCAGTACTAAAGCTCGTGGGCGTAGAGGCCGTCATTATTGGCTTAATAGCCCTGGCCCAGCGTGGCCTTTCGGCCCAACAGTCATTGCTGCGGGCAATGCTGGGGCAGAAGGTCAACGTGATGATTCTGGAAAAAGCGGGCCAGCTCTCTCTCAGTCAGTTTGAGGATTCAGAGCTCTACGACCAGTTGACGCGGGCACGACGTGAGGCGTCCACGCGCCCCCTTGCCTTGGTCAACAAAACCTTCGGTTTGCTACAAAATGCCATCTCGCTGGGTAGCTTTGGCGTACTGCTGGTGCAGTTTTCTCCCTGGGCATTGCTGATTTTAGTCGCCGGTGCCCTACCGGTGTTTATCTCAGAAGCCAAATTCTCCGGAGATGCTTTTCGGCTGTTTCGTTGGCGCTCGCCACAAACGCGAATGCAGATCTATTTAGAAACGGTGCTTGCACGAGAAGACAGTATTAAAGAGGTCAAATTGTTTGGCCTGGAAGGACTATTTCTCAAGCGCTATCGCGATATTTTTACCCAGCTCTTTGCGGAAGATCGCCGGTTAACGATACGTCGGGAAAGCTGGGGGTTTTTACTTGGCCTGCTCGGCACCTTAACCTTTTATGCAGCTTACGGCTGGGTAGTCATTGAAACCATTGCGGGTACCCTTACGCTTGGTCAAATGACCATGTACTTAATGGTCTTCAAGCAGGGCCAAGCCGCGCTTTCCGCCAGCCTCACTGCGATTAGCGGCATGTACGAAGATAATCTTTATCTCTCCAACCTATACGAATATTTGGAGCAGCCGGTAGAGGCTGAAAGCGGAACGCTAACCCGAGGCATTAAGCCTGGAGACGGCCTGCGCTTTGAGCATGTCAGCTTTTCATACCCCGGTGGAGCCAATGTCTTGCATGATATTTCGCTGCACCTTTCCCCAGGGCAGAGCCTTGCCTTAGTGGGTGAAAACGGATCGGGTAAAACAACGCTCATCAAACTATTAACACGGCTCTACCACCCTACCGAAGGGCGGATCCTGTTAGATGGCAGCGACCTGCGAGAATGGAGTGCTCAAGCGTTGCAGAAGCGCACTGGCGTCATTTTTCAGGACTTTGTGCGCTACCAACTTCAGGTAGGTGAAAATCTAGGGGTAGGCGATACGCTCGCCTTTGACGACGAGCAGCGCTGGCAGCAAGCAGCGCGCCACGGCATGGCAGACGACTTCATTGGGCGTATGGCTAACGGTTATCGTACCCAGCTTGGCCGCTGGTTTAAAAACGGCCAAGAGCTCTCTGGCGGTCAGTGGCAGAAAATTGCTCTCTCGCGCGCCTACATGCGCAAAAATGCCGATATTTTAGTATTGGACGAACCAACTGCTGCCATGGATGCCGCCGCGGAAGCAGAGGTATTCGCCCGCTTCCGCGAGCATAGCCGCGATAAAATGGCCATTTTGATCTCACACCGTTTCTCCACGGTACGTAGCGCCGATATCATTCTGGTGATTGACCAGGGTGATATTATTGAGCGTGGCACACACGAAGACCTACTTGAAGCCAATGGTCGTTATGCTAGACTTTTTCAGCTGCAAGCAGCAGGTTATAAGTAGCCGTTCAAACACAAATAGTTCTTATTATATAAGATGCTAATTTTTATAAAGTGCCATAAAGAATAGAACGTAAACAAAGGTGACAAGCGTCACAAAGCTGTCGACCATGATAATGCTTTAAAGGTAATGTACGTGGGTAACTTACCTCTATAATACGCGCTTTTGAGATGAGTAACTTGTATAAAAATAAGCATCAAATCCACCTAGGCTTTTGGAAAACTAACGAATTAACTCGTGTAGCGCTTCCTGTTCCATTCATAGAGCCACACTATCATCAGCCGCTCTGGGTATTCGTCATCTAAGGAACAATTATGCCGCCTAATGCTTTAGTCATTGATGATGACCTTGATGTCCAGCTGTTAAGCAAAATGCTGCTAACACAGCATGACTATAACGTCGTGACGGCGAGCAGCTTAGGGGAACTGGCACGCAAACCAGAACTGCTCAATGCCGAACTCATTTTACTTGATCTCGGATTAGGCGAGTTCACAGGCCTTGATATACTGGATTACCTGTATGATTTACGTCTGAAAGCTTCGATACTGTTGATTAGCAGTTGCTCAGAAGAAACCGCAGCGCATGCTATCGCAGCAGGCAAAGCCAAGGGCTTTCATATGCTCGGCTTTCTGCCTAAACCCAAGCTCCTCACCCATCTAACGGCATTCCTTGAACCCTTTAAAAATACGCTTAAAGCACCCAGTAGAGACGATTTAGCTAACGCAATCCGTGAAGATCAGCTCTTCCTAGCCTATCAGCCCAAAATAGACCTTAAAAAAGGCAACATTATCGGTGCTGAAGCACTCATACGCTGGCAAGACCCTCAGCGAGGCGTGCTATGTCCAGATAGTTTTATTCCTCTGGCCGAGCAAAGTAGACTGATGATCCCCCTTACTTGGCGTGTGATTGAACTGGCTTTTCAACAGCAAGCTCAATGGCAGGCACAAGGATGGCTCTTAAACGTCGCTATCAACATACCGGCAGCCTTTATTCAAGCAGAAGGCGTGTTGGAAATATTTGATCAGCTCGCACAAAACAGTGGCGTGGAGCTTGCTAATATTACGCTTGAGCTTACCGAAACAGTCGGAGTTGATTGCTTAGGCTATGCGCGCCATGTACTTGAAGCGTTGCGACAGCGTGGCTGTAAGTTGGCAGTCGATGACTTTGGCACGGGCTACTCGTCACTGACCCAGCTATATCGATTACCTTTCAGTGAGCTAAAAATTGATCGCAGTTTTATCTCGCTCATTGAACAAGATCAAAATGCCTTGGCAATCACGCTATCAATTATTGACTTAGGTAAGCGCTTGGGACTGACAACGGTCGCTGAAGGTATCGAAACGGCGAAGCAATACGATATATTGGTTGAAGCGGGGTGTGCGGTTGGTCAGGGTTATTTTATGGCTCCCCCGTTAACCGCAGACGCCTTTAACGCCTGGATGTGTGAGCGCTCACAAACAGCTCCTCTCCCGTCATGAGGAGAGCATGCTTGCACGCTGTAATGCCAGCTGTGTCGTCGTTTGCAGCGCGACTATGCACTTCAAATAAGCAGCGAGTTCACTTAATGGCGCGTCCATAGCGGCTTGCTCTAATTGACTGGCCTGTTGGGCTAGGGCGATACAGCCTAAAGAACCAGCAGCACCTTTCAACGAGTGCGCCTCTTGGCACATGGCTTGGCGGTCCTCTGACTGCCAATAGGTCTTAAACCGCGCATTACGTTCACTTAGACGTATTAAAAACGTGGTCAACAACGCATCCAACGCCTTGGATTCAAAGGTCTCTTTTAGCTCTGCGCACATACGCTCATCAAGCACTTGAACTGCGCCGGTTTTCTCTACCGCTGATTCAGTGTCTTCAGATGGGTGGCCATCAGCGGCTTCAGTATCGAGCGCTGATTTACGCTCGCTTAAATAGCGGCATATCACCTGATATAGCTCATCCCGCGTAAAAGGTTTATGGATCATATCGTCCATACCACTTTGCATGCAGCGTTCGCGGTGCTCCGGCATCACATTAGCCGTCATTGCCACAATCGGTAACCGGGGCAACTGATGGAGGGCTTCAAAATCACGCCAACGCTGGGTGGTTTCAGTCCCATCCATTATAGGCATCTGCATGTCCATTAACACTAAATCGAATCGGCGATGATCGGCCTTCAGTTGCTCCAGCGCTTCTTGACCATTATCAGCGACCGTCGCTTTTTGCCCAAGCCGCTCAAGCATCACCTTGGCAACCGTTTGATTAAGCGGGTTATCCTCGACAATTAAAATATGCTGATCAGTCGTGAGCGCACGATGCTTATCACCTCTTTGATAAATTGGTAAGAACTTCGTTTCTGGCATGACAACACTAAACCAAAAGCGGCTGCCTAAACCTTGCTGACTGTTGACCCCAATCTCCCCTTCCATCGCTTCTACCAGCCGCTTGCAGATAGCAAGTCCTAACCCCGTGCCTTCGTGACGACGCCCCATTGAGGTATCGACTTGCGAGAAGGCGGAAAACAGTTGTTCTTGATCGATTGGAGAGATTCCACAGCCGGTATCGTGCACTTCAAACAGGATGCTATCGCCTTCTAACGGCTTTATATGGCACTTTACAAAACCCTCCTCTGTAAATTTTAGCGCATTATTGATTAAGTTCATCATTATCTGACGTAACCGTGCAATATCGCCGACAACATAACGTGGCAATCCAGGGTCGATAGAGTAACTAAACGCGACCCCTGACTTAGGCTCTTGAAGCATGTAATTTTCGCATAGCTCGTCAATACACCGGCGAAGGTCAAATGGCTGTGCGTCAAGGTCAAGGCGGCCAGATTCGATTTTGGTATAGTCAAGTATGTCGTTAATCGCCGCACGTAGGCTCTGGGCACTGCGCTTCAATGCCGCTAAATACGTCCTTGCGTTTATTGTTTTAATTTCTTCGCTTAGCAGGTCTGCCATACCGACGACGCCATTCAGTGGCGTTCGGATTTCATGACTCATAACAGCCATGAACTCTGATTTTGCCTGGCTGGCTTTTTCTGCTCGCAACGCCACGTCATTCAACTCTCGGCTCTTGGCTTCTAACGCCAGGGCCTTAAGATCACTTGAGCGTCCTTCAAGAATAAGCGCCCGAACCAACATACCGCCTGAAAGCATGAGCAGAGTGATCAACAGTAAAACTAAACCGTAGAGGTTCGTTAATATTCGACGTTCATCGCTACGCATCCGAGAAACGTGAGCATTAGTTTCGATCAGAATGGTATTGGTGAATTGCTGGAGGCGTGTCGCCCCCTCCAAGAGAGTGGCTGTTAAGACACTATTTAATCCAGCAGGGTCGTCCCATAGCATTTCAAGATGGTCTTCCATCTCCAAAATCAGCATTTCGCTCTGCCGAGTGACATCTTTAACGCCCTCAAGTTTAGTCACAACTTTTCCGATTTCACCTTGAAAAAAGAGTGATTGCCGACTGAAGAGGATTTCATAACGAAGCAAAACATCGTCTATGGAGGCGTTATCGGATCTTGTTTCAAGTAACGTCAATCGAAACTCGCGCACCTCCCGATCAAACTGATACCCAGCCCATAGCAAGTTTTCGAGCAGCCGATTTTCCAGCGCATGCTGGCGATTATAAATAACCCCGCCAGTAGTAAGTGCTGAAAGAAAAAAAAGGATCGCTGAGAATGTAGCGACCCTAGTGCTGCGTGAAAAATAGAACTTTAAGACGGCTAGCATGGTAATTACTCGGTTACTTTATTCAATGACGATACGCGCCACCTGCCACACCGAGCGCATAAGAACCTCTTCATTAAGCAAACCAGGATGATCATCGAAGGGATAAATAACAAATAACGGCCCTTGATTGCGAACACGCAGCGCTTTGCCGTTTGCCTGCATAGCAAGAATCACATCGTAATGCTCAAAATCACTAACTGGTATCGTCGATGCGTAATCATTGAGTGCCAACACTCGCATGCTTTCGCCCCCAGCACCGACCGCTTCCAGTATGGCCCGTCCCAATGGGCCTGAGAAGCTTACTGCGCCATCGTGCCAGGGGGTATGGGTAATTGTTTCGTGCTGAACCAAGGCCTCTAGCATCTCCTTATCGAAGTGAGCTTCGTCACCCACATTTGGCTGCCCCACCTTGCCACTCACCACTAATATTACCGTACCTTCAGGAGGTTCAAGGGCAATAGCATGGAATGACACCAGGCCCAAGCTCACAGCTAGTAATACAAAATAACGAAGTATCATGATGTACCTCAATTTTTGTTGTGGACAATGTGGGTAGTGTATATCGGCCGCCTAATGGTTAACTGTGAACCTTTGTGTCAACGCATTACTATCAACTAAAATTAAAGTATGAGTTTACCGTTTCCCATCGAGTGATTTTTACTAGACGACAAAAAGGGAAATCACCATGCATATTGGTGTACTTGAGGATGACCTCGACCAGCAAGCTTTTATAGAGCAGTGCTTAGTCGCAGCAGGCCACCGCGTTTCTTTATTTACTCGCGCCAGCGAGCTGCGTCGTGCTACTCAACAGCAAGCTTACGATTTCCTAATTATTGATTGGCGGCTGCCCGATAGCTGTGGCATGGATGTGGTTGCCCACTTGCGCCAACATGATCGCTGGCGCGGACCCATTCTGTTCATTACCGCTAGCCAGGGAGAAGACGACGTCGTTAAAGCGCTTGAACAGGGCGCAGATGACTTTCTAGCCAAGCCCCTTCGTCCAAAAGAGTTGATTGCTCGAGTCAGTGCTCTTGGTAGGCGGTCAGGGTACGCAACCCCGCCTAAGGCTTCCGCCTGCCCCGATATTTTTACCCTACATACTGACGAGCACTACATCAGCGTATCAGGCACCGCCGTTGATTTAACCGAACGCGAGTATCGGTTAGCAGCACTCTTCTTCTCTAAAGTCGGCGAATTGATCACCCGAGCCCATTTGCTAGAGCTCGTATGGGGCATTAAGGGCGATGTTTCCACACGCACCGTTGATACCCATGTCAGCCGACTAAGGCGCAAGCTAGAGCTGGATGGACGACACGGCTTACGGTTACGGAGCGTGTATCAATCGGGATACCGAATGGAAACCTGCAAAACTACTCCCCTAGAAGAAGTAGCTAAATAGGTTGACGCTCATATAAGCATCGGTTAAAAAGTAAAGGCTGCCTTATTAAAGGCAGTCTTCTTTATATTAACGAGACTTTTTCAGAGACCTCCTCATGCGCTGGCAAATCCCTGCGACACGAATGAATAAGCTGCATCGCATTATGAATAATGCGGTATCAGCTTATTGTTGTCGCGCGCCAGAAGTGTAGGGAGAAAATTGGCCGCGGCAGATGTCGCGGCCAAGTGTTGTATCGTTACCTTTGATATTTCCTGATTGCGACAATGCCCGGCCTCCTAACCCAGGAGACCGACAACATGGCAATTGCCACGATTACCCGCAAAGTGCTAAACGCGCTGAAGCATCGCCGCACTCAGCAGCGCTTACATGCAGAACTACGCCTGCACGATCCTCGCCTATTAAAAGATATTGGCCTGCGTTGGGAACAGGGCCAACTGGTGTCGATTCACGGCGTCGATGAGCAAAACAAGCGCACGCAGCGCCATCAGGCCGAAACTCGCGATGCCCACGAAACCTGTCCACACTGCGGGAGTAGATTGACATAACCAACGCCCCGGCCACAGGAAGTGGTCGGGGCATTATGGAGTCAACGCGTTTCATGCAGAGATATAGCCAAATCGCTTCGTTCAAACTGCTTGCTTTAAACTGTTCTTTTAAAACAAGCAAACTCAAGCGGCTTGGCTATATCCCTGCTTAGTAATGCGACCTTTACGGGAGTAGCTACCTTTGCCTTTTTTCGGCGTTTGCTGCTGCATTTTAAACATCGGTGTGCGTAGCTGCGCTTTTAACGCGTTGTCTTGAATCTTGCGCTTCTTCATCGTTTTCTCCTGGCTTATATGCCTGCCTAGAATAAATGCCTGCTAGAAAGCAGGCACCCACATTATGACACATGCTAACCCTTAGCGTTCCAAGGTGTGCTCTATTAGCCCGCTTCTCACGCAAACGGATTTTGCAGCTTAGCTGGGTCGTGCCTGCTGCTGTGATTGGAGGTGTCGGTACGCTGACGGTCGTCGGTGCCTGGATGAAACTCTTCCCAACGCTACGCCGGGTTGACCGCTTCGATGATGCCAGTGAATGACTGCTTATGCTGATATTTAAAAATGCGCGCCTGCCAGCATGCTGACCCAGCCTGCCAACCGCTTGCGCCAGGGGCGGTTATCCCAACGTTCCAAGTCATAGCGCTCGGCTTGGCGCATATCATCTTCCACCAATTCGCGAACGTAACGGGCAAACTCCTCATCATAAACATTGAGGTTGCCCTCCTTGTTGATTCGAAAGGAGCGGTTGTCGAGATTGGTGGAGCCGATGCTGGCCCAACGATCATCTATACTGATCAGCTTGGCATGATACATCGAAGGTTGGTACTCGTAGATTGCCACGCCAGCCTCAAGCATGGGCCGCCAGCGGTTGACCGAGGCGTGGCGAACAAACCCCTTGTCAATGCTATCGTCAGGCAACAGGATATTGATCTCAACGCCGCGCTCCCGGGCTTCGATCAGCGCCTCAAGAAACGCCTCATCGGGATAGAAGTAGGCAGAGCCCAGGGTTATACGCTGCTCGGCCGTGGCAATCGCGACCATCAGCATCTTGCGCATACGGTGGCGGCCTTCGCTGGGGGTGCTGGTCACCATTTGTGCATCCAGCTCGCCGGCGGTTTCCAGCTCGGGAAAATAGATTTCGCCTAGCAGGAGTCGACCACTGGCATCCAACCAAGTATCGACAAACGCCGATTGCATATTCCCGACTACCGGCCCCTCTACACGAAAATGGTGATCGCGATAAGCCAGGCCATCGTCATCGGGCAGCCAGCTATCGGTGATATTGGCACCGCCAATAAAGCCGACTCGCCCATCGACCATCATCAGTTTGCGGTGGGTACGGTGATTGAAGTGCGCCAGCTCGTACCAGGCAGGCTTGCGCCAGCGAATCACCTCGACACCTGCCTCATCAAGGCGCTCAAACTTGCTTGTTGCCGCGGAGATCGAGCCGACATAGTCGATCAAAGCGTGTACCACCACCCCGCGTTCAGCCGCCGCTATCAAAGCGTCGACAAAAGGTTCGGTAGCTTCTTCGCCCCAGAATTCAAATGTCTCAAAGGTAATTGATTCTTCTGCGGCGGCAATGGCATCGAGCATGGCCGCATAAATGGCCTCGCCATCCTGGAAAGGTTCGATACGGTTACCCGCCACGATGGGCTGTTCCAGGATAAGGCCCATGCTGCGGCGAAAGTCGTCATCGCTAGTATCAAAATCTACAGCGACCGGTTCCAGCAACCGCTTGGGCGAGGGCATAGCGTTATAGAACAGCACACTGCCCACGGTGAAGAGCAACGCAATGACGATGGTCGTAGAGGCAATGAGTCGAGTTTGGCGTTTCACAGATGGCTCCCTGCCTCATGAGATCGCCTATGATTGCAGCTGCCTTAGTGGAATACCAGCGTTTCGGCAGGTCTGGCTCAAGCCTCTACAACAAACTCTCGGTGACGACTTCCTTGTTATCTCGCACCGCGGCCATGGGCACCATGCTCACTACGCTACCCACCACAATCAAGCACGGCGAAGGCAGTGGCTGAGCGGCTAACTGCTCAGGCATATCTGCCAAGGTTCCCACCAGTGATTGCTGTTCAGGCTGGCTGGCATTGGCTACCAGCATAATGGGCCAGTCATCCGGCAGGCCCGCTTGTCGTAAGCCATGACAGATCGCGTCTACCTTGGAAAGCCCCATATAGAACACCAGGGTTTCGTCCTTACGCGCTAGCGACGCCCAATCCGGGGTGCCGTCTTCGCGGCAAAGTTGCGCAGTGACAAAGCGTAGTTGTTGGGCATGGCCACGGTCAGTTAACGGAATTCCCATGCAGGCCGCCGCTGCTGATGCAGCGGTAATGCCCGGCACAATGGTCGCAGGCACATGAGCAGCAGCCAAAGCAGCCAGCTCCTCCCCCATGCGTCCAAACACACCGGGGTCGCCGCCTTTTAAACGCACCACCGACTTACCTGCGTTAGCCAGCTTGACCATCAGTGCGCCAATTTCTGCTTGGGGAACGCTGTGATGGCCACGTGCTTTGCCGACGTAATAGCGTTCGGTTCCCCGTGGTATTAGCGCCAGTACGTCGTCACCTACCAAGCGGTCATACACTACCGCGTCCGCCTGCATGAGAAGCCGTGCCGCCTTAAGCGTTAATAGCTCCACATCGCCGCTGCCTGCGCCCACTAAATACACGTGACCCGGCTGGCATTGACCGCTTAAAGGCAGGCGCAATGAGGAGGAGGTTTCACGGCCAAAAGGCGCTAACACCCGCTGACCAAGGCGCACAAAGGCTTCAGGCCACTTCTGGGTTAGATGTTTGCTTAGCGCGCGCATTTGGCCGCTCCTCTTCAATCAGGGATTTTAATTCTGGAATACAACTACCACATTGGGTACCGCAAGCGAGCCTAGCACCCAGCGCTTCTACACTAATGTCACCCTCTCGGATGGCATGGATAATAGTGGTTTGACCCACTTGGTGGCAGCTGCACACCACAGACCCAGTATCCACAGCGCCATCGTCACAGCCCGCTAATAAACGGCGACGATGGGTGGCACTTAGCGCAGCTTCATTGAAACGTGCTTCCAACCAAGCGAGCCCCGGCAATTCACTGGGCGGACCCACCATTAACCACCAACGCACTTTGCCGTGTTCTACGGCCGCAGCGCGAAGCCGCCCGCTCGAAAGGTCCTGGGACCACAAAGAGGCAGGCACCGGCAACCACTCTTCCAGCCGAAGCAGCCAATCTTCAACCTGCTGAGTGTTAGCCAACTGCCAGCGCTGGCAACCACGCATAGGAATCCGCGTCCAGTAGTCGCTTACGCGCCACGGCTCAGCCCCCCCATCAGCCTCATCGTTTACCAAACCGTCAGCGACTAGCAAGGTCGCCTGCCATGCGGCGGGCAACGGCGCGAGCGCGACTGCCCCATGCTTAGATTCCGGTTGACCAGAAAACGGGTCAATAATACCAGCAATTAGGGCACTGCTTCTCGCCTGTTTTGTAAAACAGTCGGTCCAGTGAATGGGTACAAAGACTTCACCACGCCGCTGGGCATTGGTTACCCGCACGCGAGCACGAAACTCTCCTGACATAGCGCTTAGCGTGGCGAGCTCTTGATCTTTTACACCGGTCGTCAGCGCATCGTCGGGATGCACTTCTATAAAGGGTTCAGCACGATGATTCATTAAACGTGGCGCACGAGCCGTACGCGTCATGGTGTGCCACTGATCGCGAATTCGCCCAGTATTTAACCTCAACGGATAGGCTGTGCTGAGCATTTGCTCAGGCCCCTGAGGGTGAATCGCTAGCAGCTTAGCGCGGCCATTTGGGGTGGCAAACTCACCATTCTCAAACAGCCGAGCAGTGCCGTTAGGCGCCTGCGCAGTGACCGGCCACTGGATAGGCGCCAGGGCATCATATCCTTCACGACCCAAGCCAATGAGCCCCGAAATATCAAACAGTCGCCGCGGGCTAGCAGAGTCGGCTGTGTTTTGGAGAGTGTTTTGGAGAGTGCTTTCGAGAATGTTTTTGAGATTGCTGTTGAGACCGTTTTCAAATCCTGAAAGCCGAGCATGCTCATCAAAGATTTCCCAGGGATGCGAGTAGTTAAACGCCTCAGCAAACCCCAGGCGTTTAGCGACTTCACAGATAATCCACCAGTCGTGACGTGCTTCACCGGGGGGCGGCAACATGCCCCGCTGACGTGAAATGCAGCGCTCAGAATTGGTAACCGTACCGTCTTTTTCTGACCAGCCTGAGGCGGGCAATACGATATCCGCATAGGGCAGCAAGTCGGTGTGGGCGGCGCACTCGGAAACAATGACCAGCGGGCATTTCTCCAGTGCGGCTCGCACTTTAGCGGCATCGGGAAGACTAATCGCCGGATTGGTGGCCATCACCCATAGCGCGGTCACCTCGCCGCGCTCAATGGCTTCAAACAGCTCCACGGCTTTATAGCCAGGGCTATCCGGCAGGCTAGGCGTTAGGCTATCAGTGGTCCAAAAACGGCTGACTAGATCGAGCGCGCCAGGAGTATGGTAATCCATATGCGCGGCTAACTGGTTGGCGAGTCCCCCCACCTCACGCCCCCCCATGGCGTTAGGTTGACCGGTGATCGAAAACGGACCAGCGCCTGGCAAGCCTATTTTGCCGCCAGCCAAATGGCAGTTAATGATGGCATTACACTTATCGGTACCGCTGGAGGATTGATTAACCCCTTGGGAATAAAGCGTGACCACATGCAACTGACTGGCAAACCAATAGTAGAAGGTTTCCAGGCGTTCAGGATCGATATCGCAGGCAGCCGCCACCTCCGCCACTGAGCCCGCCGTTTGCTGAGCGGCCATTAAAGCCTCCTCAAAGCCCTCGGTATGACGCTCAAGGTAGAGGGTATCAAGCTTACGACGCTTTGCCATCCATGCCAGCAGGCCATTAAACAGGTACGCATCGCTACCCGGCTTTATACCCAAATAAAGATCGGCGATTTCACAGCTATCGGTGACGCGCGGGTCAATCACTACCAGACGCATCAGCGGGTTGCGCTCTTTGGCAATTTTGATGCGCTGGTAAAGTACCGGGTGATTCCATGCGAGGTTGGAGCCCACCAATACCACCAGCTCAGCTTCTTCTAAATCTTCGTAGTTGCACGGTACCGCATCCGCGCCAAAGGCCCGCTTGTAACCCGCCACCGCAGAAGCCATGCAGAGTCGGGAGTTAGTATCTAAATGGGGCGTGCCTAAAAAGCCTTTAAACAACTTGTTAGCAACATAGTAGTCTTCGGTCAGTAGTTGCCCAGAAAGATAACCGGCTACCGTATGATTGCCGTGCTGCTTTCGCAGGGTATTGAGACGCTGGGCAGTGGCTGCTAGCGCTTCTTCCCAGGAAACGTCTACCCCGTCTACCCTTGTCTGAGTGAGTCGGTCATGCTGACCTAAGGTTTCATGCAAGGCGCTACCCTTAACGCACAGTCGGCCATAGTTCGCTGGATGCTCACGATCTCCCTCGACAGCACATAGCGTCCCCGCCTCAACGGTCGCCGTCAAACCGCAGCCAACGCCACAGTAGGGGCATGTTGTTTTAGCCTGCTGCGTCGTTGTGGACTGCTGCTCTGCTTCAGTCTGGTGTCCCGCTTCTGCCCCTTGCATAACATCTCCTCGGGTCGTGGGCCATTCCTAACCGCCTACAAATACCGCACAAAAAAACGCCCAGTCCCTTGTCCCCATATGCAATTGAATGCATAGAGAGAAGAGGGCTGGACGTCGTTGCCACAGCGCACCTTCAGTGGTGCCAAATAATTTTCTACTACTAATCTTCTACTACGTACTTTTTGTCGCTATATGGTTACTACAACTAAAAATTTTCTATAGCTGCATCATTTCTAACGGCTATTTATTTTTAGAACGGCTTTGGTGTTGTTCGCTGCCATAGCCTTACTAGACATAGCCTTTCTAGAGATAGCCTTTCTAGGCATAGACTAAATATAAGCGGTTATAACTTGTTACTCGCCTGATACTACTAATGCTGCAAAAGCCAAGCCGCCAACCGCCATATCTCGTATTTATTTCTTAAAAACAGTCAGTTAAAAATAAACAAATTCTCCAGCAACCATTTATTTACCACTCATCACGGCGCAAATGGTACTTGAGAGTGCAATCACACCCTCTTTCGCACCAACCCTGTGCAGACTGTTTGACGCGCTGCGCTACAACGCAGCGGTATTATCAAGCTAAGAAGTTGAAGTTATTTAAATTAATAATGCTGCATGGCAAGTTGGCTGATTCTTTGCTTGATACAAGGCAAGGTTTTAAATAGCTGGCAGCCAATGGCGGTTGTCCTGGTTTTTAATAAGGATTTAAAACGACGCTATCGGGCAACGACGCCCCTGATTCGCTTTCTGCAAAGAAGGTGTGTCAGGGGCGTTTTTTGTTTGGTGCTCAAGCAGCCGCAAAGACATAGAGGAGCCACCCATGGAAACCACTTCCCGGTGCTCACCCAACGACCATCTGGTAATTATTGGCAACGGTATGGCTAGCCACCGTCTGATTGAGGCGCTGGTAAAATACCCAGAACGCGCTCAGCAGATCACGGTCATTGGCGCTGAACCAACGCCTGCCTACAACCGCATTTTGCTATCGCCGCTGCTTGCCGGTGAGATGCAACATGATGCCCTCACTTTACGCGATGAGGCATGGTATGCAGAACAGGGCATCACCCTGGTGCTCGGCGAAAAAGTCGAGATCCTTGATCGCGACAGCAAAGCCTTAACCACCGACAAAGGACGCTCGCTTCAGTACGATCGCCTTGTCATCGCCACTGGCTCTCGTCCAGCCATGCCCAGCGTTCCCGGCATTGAGCTTAACGGCGTACACGGCTTTCGCGATTTACAAGACGCCGCCGCGCTTGAGGCAATTGCCCTGAGCGGTGGCGACGTGGTGGTGATTGGTGGCGGTCTGTTAGGCCTGGAAGCCGCAGAGGGGTTACGCAAGCGCAATAGTAGTATGAGCGTTAGCGTGCTCCAGCGTAGCGAACGGCTAATGAATCGCCAGTTGGATGTCACCGCTTCGCACCTGCTTGAAGACGAACTCACGCAGCGTGGATTGAATATCATCACCGGCGCGCAGTTACAGCATCTAGCCGAAGGCGAACCTGGCCAAGTGGGTGAAGCCATCCTCAAGGATGGTCGTCGCATTCCCGCCAGCAGCGTGATCGTCGCCGCAGGCATTACCCCTAATATTGAACTGGCCCACCGCGCCGGACTTTCAATCGAACACGCCATCGTCGTGGATGAGTTTCTGACCACGTCTGACCCGGCAATTTCCGCCCTTGGCGAGTGTTGCCAGTTTGATGGCAACACTTACGGGTTAGTAGAACCGATTTGGCGCCAGGTAGACATACTTGCTGCCACCCTCTGCGGCGCGGCCACTCATGGCTACGCCGACGCCCCTAGCGCGACCAAACTGAAAATTAGCGGCATTGCGCTCTACGCCTTTGGCCCCACCGAAGCGACCAATGCGCACGAAGTGCTGAGCTATCACGACGCTGAGCTGGGCGACTACCGTCGTTTACTACTTCGCGACGGACAGATTGAAGGTGCCGTGCTGTACGGCGATACCGCGTTTGGCCCCTGGTACTTTGCACAAGCACTGGCGGGCAACAACCTTAACGACTGCCGCCAAGCGCTTCTGTTTGGCGCGGCCGATGTAGAGGTTCTTCGCGAAGCGGCATCTGAAAACACCCCAGTTTCTTCTGCAAACTCTTCTCATCCAACGTCGGAGGCGGCTTAGATGGCTACCCAACAGCAGCTTATTATTATTGGTAACGGTATGGTCGGTCACCACTTGGTCGAGCAACTGGTCGAAAGCGAAGCGCTAACACAGTATCAGGTCACTGTTTTTGGTGAAGAGCGCCACCGCGCTTACGACCGCGTGCACCTATCGGAATACTTTAGTGGCCGAAATGCCGACTCTTTGGCGCTTTGCGATGCGGATTATTACGCGACCAGCGGCATCACATTACGCAGTTCAGAATGCGTTATTGAGATCGACCGTAGCACGCACGAAGTCATCACCGACCAGGGGCGTTACCCTTATGACCGGCTCGTGTTAGCCACAGGTTCCTACCCCTTTGTACCGCCGATTCCTGGTAACGACCGCGAAGGCTGTCTGGTGTATCGCACCCTTGACGATTTAGACGCCATACAAGCCGCCGCTGAAAACGCCACCACTGGGGTGGTTGTGGGCGGTGGACTGCTTGGTTTGGAAGCCGCTAACGCCCTGCGCGGCTTAAATTTAGATACCGCGGTCATCGAATTTGCATCGCGCTTGATGCCCATGCAGGTAGACAGCGAAGGCGGCGGCCTGCTGCGGGAAAAAATTGAAGAGTTGGGTGTACAAGTGCTCACCGAGCGAGCCACCCAACGCATTGAAGATGGCGAGACAAGCCGTCACCGGATGGTCTTTCAAGACGATAAAGTGCTTGAAACCGATCTCATCGTCTTCTCGGCAGGTATTCGTCCCCGCGACGAATTAGCCCGTGGCTGCGGCCTGGAAGTGGGCGAACGTGGCGGCGTGGTGGTGGATGACCAGTGCCAAACCAGCGACCCGGCCATCCTCGCGATTGGCGAAGTAGCGCTGTGGAACCAGAGCATTTTCGGCCTAGTGGCACCCGGTTATCAAATGGCCAAAGCAGCGTTTTCGACGCTGACAGGTGGCGACACCCACTTTAGCGGCGCCGACATGAGCACCAAGCTCAAACTACTGGGCGTGGATGTGGGCTCCATTGGCGACGCCCATGGCAACCAGAACCCCGGCGCCCGCATGTTCCGCTACCTAGACCCGATCAAGCAGGAGTACCGCAAGCTGGTGGTTTCCAGTGACGGGAAAAAACTGCTCGGCGCCATGCTGGTGGGCGATAACAGCGTCTACGATACCCTGCTGCAGTACTACTCCAACAGTATTGAGTTACCTGCAGAACCCGCCTCGTTGATTCTGCCGCAAAGCAGCGGCGCGGCCCCCGCACTGGGCCCCGATGCGCTGCCAGAAACGGCGATGATCTGCTCCTGCCATAACGTTACTAAAGGCGCTATTTGCGCCACTATTGATGCGGGAGCGGTAGACCTGGGTGGCGTCAAAAGTGCCACCAAAGCCAGTACTGGCTGCGGCGGCTGTACCGCACTACTCAAAAGCGTAGTGGATCACGAGCTGGAAGCCCGCGGTGTCGAGGTCGACAAATCGATTTGCGAGCACTTCGCTTATACCCGCCAGGAGCTTTACGACATTGTGCGTGTAGAAGGCATTAAAACCTTTAGCGAACTGATCGAAAAACACGGCAATGCCGACACCCACCATCTTGGTTGCGATATCTGCAAGCCCGCCGTGGCGTCCATTCTGGCCTCCTGCTTCAATGAGCCGATCACCGACGCGGCGCATATCCCCTTGCAGGATACTAACGATACCTTCATGGCCAACATGCAGAAAAACGGCACTTACTCGGTAGTGCCCCGCGTAGCAGGCGGTGAAATCACCCCAGACAAGTTGATTGCTCTGGGCGAAGTGGCTAAAAAATACAGCCTCTACTCCAAAGTCACCGGCGGCCAGCGTATCGACCTATTCGGCGCGCGCTTGGAAGACCTGCCGGATATCTGGAGCGAGCTGATTGCCGCAGGTTTCGAGACGGGTCACGCCTACGGTAAATCGCTGCGTACCGTGAAATCCTGTGTGGGCAGCACCTGGTGCCGTTATGGCGTACAGGACAGCGTTGGTATGGCGATATGGTTAGAGAACCGCTACAAGGGCCTACGTTCACCGCACAAAATAAAATTTGGTGTTTCCGGCTGTACCCGCGAGTGCGCCGAAGCTCAGAGCAAAGATATCGGCATCATCGCCACCGAAAACGGCTGGAACCTCTACGTCTGCGGTAACGGTGGCATGCGCCCTCGCCATGCCGAACTGTTTGCCACCGATCTCGACGACGAACAGCTCTACCGCACCATTGATCGCTTCTTAATGTTCTATGTACGCACCGCTGACCGCCTGCAGCGCACCTCGGTATGGCGGGAAAACCTCGAAGGCGGATTGGACTATCTCAAAGAAGTGATTCTGGAGGACAGTCTGGGTATCAATGACGAGCTAGATCGCCAAATGCAAACCGTGGTCGACACCTACCAGTGCGAGTGGGCGGATGCCATCAGCGATCCAGAAAAGCTTAAGCGCTTCCGCAGCTTTGTTAACGACGAACGCCCTGATCCTTCGATCATCATGACCTCGGAACGCGGCCAGCCAAGGCCTGCCTAGTCCACTCTTTTCACTGACTCTTATGACTAGCTATAAACGAGGTGCCCAATGACCGCAACTGCATTGAAAAACGAGATGGATACAACAGGGTCTCAACACACGATGGCATGGCAAAAAGTATGTACCAAAGCTGATTTGGTGGAATTTTCTGGCGTCGCCGCCTGGCTCGAAACCGCCGAGGGCCCAGCACAAGTGGCGATCTTTTATCTTCCGAGTCAACATTCAAAAGGGCTGAACAGTGAGCTTTTCGCCCTTGATCACTTTGACCCTTTCTCTAACGCACACGTCATTGCACGAGGCATTATCGGCGATCTAAAAGGTGCAGCGGTGGTTGCCTCGCCGATCTACAAGCAGCACTTCCGCCTCGAAGACGGCCAGTGCTTAGAGGACGAAGACGTCAAGCTGCGCACCTGGAAGATCGAGTTCAAGGGCGATGAGGTGTGGATTGAGGGGTAGTATTTAGCGATGTTAATCGCCGCCTGGGTAGGCGGCGATTCGTTACGTCTGCATCAAAAAATAGCGGGGATATTCAGCTATCCAGAAACTTAATCAATGCCCGATTAAACTCGTCAGCGTGCGTGGCATTTAAGCCGTGCGGTCCGCCTTTGATTAATTCCGTTTGTGCATTGGGAAGAAGCTCCTGGGCACGCTTACCGCTTACTTCAAACGGCACAATGCCATCTGAATCACCGTGCAATACCAGGGTAGGAATATCGATATTGGGCAGGTCTTTGCGGAAATCGGTATAGCTAAACGCCTTGATGCAGTCATAGGTAGCTTTAGGTGAGGCGAAAGCGGCAATATCACGATGATACCGGCGGCTCGGTTCGCTAATTAAATCGCTGTGCTCACCTGCAGAAAAGAAATTTTTGGTGAAATCTTCCAGAAACGCAATACGGTCGCTTTTCACCCCCTCCAAGAACTGATTAACCGTGGCGTCATCCAGACCCCCTTCAGGGTTATCGTCAGCTTTATATAGGTAAGGCGGCACGGCTGCTGCAAATACCGCTTTGCTGGCTCGCCCAGTGCCGTAAGTTGACAGATAACGTGCCACTTCACCGCCCCCCATGGAAAAACCCACCAGGGTCACATCGTTCAGATCAAGTGTTTCAATCAGCTTCTTAAGGTCAGTTGCTAAAGTATCGTAGTCGAAGCCGCCATAAGGTTGAGTAGACCAACCAAAACCACGGCGATCATAAGTGATCACTTTATAGCCCGCCTCAACGAGCGCTGGCACCTGCTTTTCCCATGAGCGACCGCTTAGTGGCCAACCATGAATCAGCACCACTGGCTTACCTGCCCCGTGCATTTCGTAATAAAGCTCAACGGGCGTACCGTTTTGCGTTCCCACGCTCAACATTGGCATCGTCTAACCCTTTTATCTGGTTAACGTGAATCCTTCATATGCCATACAAGGCTAGTACAACTTTTTCTGGCTTTCCAAACTAGCCTGCTGGAACGACTGATGAAGATAGTCATAGCCAACACTGCGCTTTAATTTATGCACTTCTCATAAACTACACAATCAAGCTTTCGCTCCCCCACCAATGAATACGCCGGCAGCGTTTCCGCCACTTCAAACCCGGCCTTTTCCAGCAAGTGCCGGGAAGCGCTGTTTTCTAAGGACACAATCGCCGTGAGCATATCCAGACGGTAAACGCAGCGAGCGTCATTAATCAGGCGCTCTAGCGCGCGCTGGGCTATCCCTTGTCCACAGGCGTGCTTTGCGATGCGATAGCCAATTTTGCCATGGCCGTTGTCCATATCACGTAAATTGGCGCGTCCTATAATAGTGCCTCCATGACGAATGAGTAGCGGGCTCATTCGCCGCTGTGCGTTAAGCGCCAAGCACTCTACTACATGACGGGCAACGCCCTCAGGGGTGTAAAAACTGTTAGGGCGCGCCTCAATATGTTGTTCAAACCACTCGCGCTCTGTGGTTTCAAATATCAATAGCTCCACGGCATCTTCTGGAGTGATTAATTTAAAGGTCAAGTCGTTGGCATGGCGCATGAGCACTTCCCTCCCTGGGGTGCAAAGCTGGTGGGCTAAAGGCTATTTCTACGAATATAAGATAAACAAATCACTGACATTGCGACCAATGATATTGCTATGCTTACCAGCCTTTTTGTTAGGCCAGTATCGGAGCAGAAACGTTCGTGAAGAGTGAATCAAGCACCCTAGCCTTCTCCGCCTTTATGGCGTTATTAATTGGCTGTGTTGGTATTATTGCCACATTGGCCTCCAACTCCCAAGCGATTCTGCTGGATGGGCTATTTAACCTTATCTATTTTAGCGTAGCACTGGTGACCATTAAGGTAAGTAAATTAGCTAGCCGACCGGACAGTGAGGCCTACCCCTTTGGCTATAGCTACTTTGAGTCGCTGGTTAACCTATGCAAAGGGCTGTTGATTTTAGGCGTCTCTATCTTTGCCTTGGTCGATGCCATTGCGGCTCTCATCACTGGCGGGCGGGAAATTTCAGCGGGTGTAGCGGTGTTGTATGCGCTTTTCGCTACCGCAGCCTGCTCCCTCACCGCCTGGGTAATGCACCGCAGCCAGCGTCATGTGCAAAGCCCGCTGGTTAGCGCAGACAAGCTTAACTGGGTGGTTAATAGCGTGATTTCAGCCGCTGTGCTCGCCGCATTCTGCCTCGTTATGCTGTTTGAGCAGTTAGGCTGGCTGGCCATTCTGCCCTATGTCGATTCAGTGTTGGTCATCGCCGTGGTCGTTCTCTGCTTGGGCGTGCCCGTGCGCATGGCCTCTCAAGCGCTGCAGGAACTACTCAACAAAACCCCCGAAGAGGCAATTGCAGACCCCGTTCGCCAAGCCGTTGCACGGGGGCTGGCCAATGTTGATACGGCGGAAGTACGCGTACGAATGGTGCGCCCAGGACGTCTGCTGTATGTGATCGTGCATGTGGTGTTGCCTGAAGAGCCTAATGTCTCAATCACCATTCAGGATGAACTGCGAGGGCGGGTCGACGAGGAAGTCCGCCGCTACTACTCACCCGTGGTATGTGACGTGGTGTTTACCGCGAATACCCGCTGGGCGGCGCCCTCTTGTGGGATGTTGGTAGAAAAGGCTTAAGATTTAATTTGCACAATAGGCGCCCTAAGGCGCCTATTGTGAAGTGCGGTAAAGGTGCTTTTACAACATTCCGTCAGACACCATTACGCTTCTGGCTCTAAACGGTAGACGCCGCCGCCATCTTCATCGGTAACGACATACAGCATGCCGTCGGGTCCCTGACGCACATCACGAATGCGTCCTAGCGTCTCATCAAGTAGCACCTCTTCGTGGACTACCTCGTTATTTTCATCCAGCACTAAACGGTGCAGTTGCTCACGAACCAGCGAGCCTACGAAGAGACTATTTTGCCATTCACTGACGTCATCGCCGGTATAGAAGACCATCCCGGAAGGTGCCATAGACTCCTCCCACACATGGTTAGGCGGCGTAACACCTGGCGCCTCTGTGCCTAAACCAATGTGTTCATCGGTGGTGTACTCAGTGCCATGGGCGACCATCGGCCATCCATAGTTGGCACCTGCAACCACTTGGTAGAGCAGATCGCCTCCATTCGGGCCGTGATCAATGGCCCATAATTCTCCTGTTTCGGGATGGATGGTCAGCCCTTGGTTGTTGCGATGGCCAAACGAGTAAATCTCTGGCCTCAGGTTGCCAGGCTCAACGCCAACGAAGGGGTTATCTGGGTGCGCCCCACCCTCCTCAAGCAGGCGGATCATCTTGCCACCGGGGTTAGTTAAGTCCTGAGGAAGGTTTTGCACGTTACGATCGCCAATGGGGAAGATAATCTCGCCATTGCCTGGGAATACAATACGCGACCCATAATGCGCGCCAGGATGAGTACGCGGGACTTGGCTATAAATGGTTTCTAAATCGGTGAGCTCACCATTATCTTCATCAATACGGGCACGGGCTACCGCCAAGCCTGTACCATAATCTGGCTCGTAAGTACTAAATGCGCGGGGGTCGCCGGGACTCGAATAGGTGAAATAGATCCAGCCGTTATCTTCATAGTCAGGGTGGACCGCTACATCCAGCAAACCACCCTGGTTGCCACCCTCTGGGGCAGATAACTGGTCCTCATCCGTGTCGATTTTGGGTAAATTACCAAGTTCAGTGACCTCATCACCATCAATGAGATGTAATCGCCCGGGACGCTCGGTCACTAGCATACGGCCATCAGGTAGCCAAGCTAACGCCCATGGGTGCTCAAGCCCCCCTACTACTTGGGTAATGGTTAAGTTGGCTTCTTCGGTTTCGTAGCCTGATTCAACGCTTTCCTCTTCAGCGCTAACGTTGGCATTGGCGACACCTACAGAACCCATCAACATTGTGCTTAATACGATGGTTGAAAGAGGGGTCTTACGACTGGCAAAAGGGAGTCCTTGGGGTTTCATAACTTGCTCCTTGCTGAAGTTAACTAAAAAGACAACGTCTTCATCGTCATTTTAAGATAGGAAAAACCTAGACAGGCAGCAAGTTTGGTACAATTTTCATACCGATGAGTTAATAAAAAGCGGCCCGCAGGCCGCTAAAGGAAAGAGCCAACGTAAGCTCAGAGAGTCTCAATTACTGCGCCCGCTTACCGTCTACCAAACGAGTAACGTTAAGCGGGTTACTATCCTTCAGGGCATCGGGCAGTAAAGCCTCAGGTAGTGATTGGTAACAAACCGGCCGTAAGAAGCGGTGAATGGCTGCCGAGCCCACCGAGGTCGTGCGTGAATCAGAGGTAGCCGGGAACGGGCCGCCGTGTACCATGGCGTGGCAAACCTCGACACCGGTGGGCCAACCATTGGCGAGAATACGCCCAGCCTTACGTTCAAGCGTAGGCAGCAGCGCTTTAGCAGCCTCCAGATCAGCGTCATTCATATGCAGCGTGGCGGTGAGCTGGCCCTCTAGTTGCTCAGCAACGCGTTTGACTTCCATCGCATCTTCGCACTCAACCACCAGCGAAGTGGCGCCGAACACTTCCGCTTGCAGCGCTTTTGATGCGAGGAAATCGCTCATAGCTAAGCTTTTGAAACGAATACATTTTCAAACCTCAATCACTAACTCCGGCTGAAATACTGACGGACAAAACTCATCGGGATAACCGCCAGGATTGGCAATAACACGGGTAGCATTGCGCAAAATATCCACGGGTTCATGCACATGACCATGCACCCATAGATCCATTTTCCCCATCAGATGAGGCAGGTGAGAGGCAAACGCAGGGGAAAGCGCATCGCCTAAATATTGACCAGGGATGCAGTCGTGCAGCGGTGCGTGGTGGCTGACCACTACTTTCGGGCCATCAAAGGGTATAGCCAGCTCCACGGTTAACCACTCGAGTGCTTCAGCATGAACCTGCTGGCTAACCTGTGGCGTGAACGTTACGCCGGGAGAGCTTTGGACGATCTTAAAATCGGGCATAAAGCGCAGCGCTTTAGACTCGGTATCGGCAGGATTTTGCGTTGGATCACCGGCGTAAAGCGCAAAGTCGGTCCACAATGTCGTGCCGTAGAAACGCACGCCGTTAAAGGTAACGGCGCGGTTATCCAACAATTCAATATCCAGTCGTTCGGCTTCCAGTGCTAACTCATCACGCAACAGCGGCATGCAAGTGCCATAGAATTCATGATTGCCCGGCACATAGATAATCGGCATGTTAGGGAAGCAATGACGCGCCCAGGCCAAGCCTTCGCTCTTACGATGAATATCACCGGCCAGGATGACCACATCTGCGTCCACATCAGGCAGCTCTCGGTGGCCGTCAAAAAATTCCAAATGCAAATCAGACAAAATACGCAGGCGCATAGGGCTCCTCGTAGAGGCATTACGACAAGGGGTCTAATCGCAAACCTGCTTTAGCTCACCTCTCAATGGCAAGCTAAAACAGGAGGCGCGTTCAACGCTTAAGAAAGTTGCTTTTAACCAGATGCACCACTTCATCCATACGCCCGCTGAGCACTGCTTTAGCGGAGTAAAGCGCGGTTGACGCCACTTGTCCCGACTCCACTTTGGGCGGCATCACTAGCTCCATGGGGTTAACCACCACGTCCAACAGCGCAGGGCCAGGGTAAGCTAGCCAATCTTCAATGGCACCTTCAAGCTGGTCTTCTCGCTCTACACGCTTACCCCACAACCCCATAGAGAGTGCGACTTGCCCAAAGTCAGGATTTTCCAGCTCAGTATAAGCATCCAGCAACCCCTCTACTTTCTGCTCCAACTCCACAAAGCTTAAAGAGCTGTTGTTATACACCACAATTTTGAGGGGAATCCGACGCTGAACCAGCGTTAATAGATCCCCCATCAGCATACTGAGGCCACCATCGCCGCACATGGCGATCACTTGGCGATCGGCATATGCCAGTTGCATTCCCAACGCCTGAGGATAGGCATTCGCCATGGTGCCATGCTGCAAGCTTGAGTGCGTACGGCGCTTTTCTAGAGCACGAATATGGCGCAACATCCATACGTTAACACTGCCCGTATCGGCGGTAATCAATGCATCATCGCTAGCCAAACGGTCAATGGCGAGGGTTAGCTCTTGTGGGTGAATTAGCCCATCGTCTTTGCTTTTATGAGCCGATTTTTCCCACGATTTTTGATAGCGTTTGCGGCACTTCTCCAGCCAACGTGTGCTGGTATTGGCTTCGACGACTTGGGAAAGCGCTTCGCAGGTATCACGCACGCTGCCGATGATCCCCACATCAACGGGATAGCGCTTTCCAATCTGGGCGGGATCATGATCAATCTGAATAATCGCAGCACTTTCCGGGTAAAACTGACTAAACGCAAAGTTACACCCAAGCAGTAACAGCGTGTCGCACTCAGCCACCGCTCGATAGCCACCTTCAAGGCCATAAATGCCCGTCATGCCCACTTCGTAGGGGTTGTCATACTCAATAAAGTCTTTAGCACGGGATGTCCAGGCAATGGGCGCCTGTAACTTTTCAGCCAATGCCATGACCTGCTCGCGAGCATCCTCACATCCAGCGCCAGCAAAAATAGTGATATTTCCACCTTTATTTAGCTGCTGGACGGCGGGCACCAATGCCTCGGCAGATGGCCGCAAGGAGTAGCTAAAACGGTGGGTACGATAGGCAAGTTGGTTATCAGGCGTTTGGGTAAAAATATCACCGGGTACAATAATCACCGCAACCCCGCGCTTAGCTAACGCAGTTTGCGCCGCGAGCGCCGTCACTCGACGCGCCTGTTCGGGGGAGTTCAGCGTTTCACAAAACACGCTGTATTGTTCAAACACGCGGGATTGATCGACTTCTTGGGGAAAACTGCTCCCCGTTTCGCCCAGCGGCACCTGGGTGGCAATAAATACCACCGGCGCGCCATTACGGTGGGCATCGAACAGGCCATTCACAAAGTGCAGGCTTCCCGGGCCACAGGAACCGGCACACAGTGCTAACTCCTGGGTGATGTAGGCTTCACCTCCAGCCGCAAAACCACCTACTTCTTCGTGGCGAACGCCTATCCACTCTATGTCACTTTGTCGCAGGGCATCGGTGAAGTGATTAAGCGTGTCCCCCACCACCCCGTAGCAGCGCTTGGCGCCAGCATTCTGGAGGGTTTCTACCATAATTTCAGCAACATTGGTGCTCATCAGCGACTCCTTTCGCAATTGCGTAGTAACGGATCATTCACCCTCTAGCCTAGCTGGTTATTGCCCGTTCTGCTTTGTAAACAGCCCCGACACTTAACGCTTTGTCATAGTTTTGCTGCATTGCAACAAAAAAGAGCTATACTAGGTGTGTAGTCCCATTAGGAGGGCCACGATATGACATTTTTAATAACACCCCCTGCACGCGATAATGAAGTTCTAGAGTTCTGGAACTTGAATGCACAGTGGCATCGTGCCGCAGTCGAAGCACTGAAGGCTTATTTGGGCTAGTTCAAGCGCGTTTAGCTTCTATTGACCAAAAGCTAGTCACCGAAGCCGGATTAACATCCGGCTTTTTTACGCGTATGAAAACCCATTCCACTCAATGGGATAACCCATTCACTGTTAAAAATGCAATAAAATCCTTTAAAAGGCAGGCAAATCACCTACATCACCTGGACTAGACCTTCAAACTGAAAGCATTTAAGATCTTTATCCCGTCAAAAATGCTGTAGTGCACAACAAACATTGCGTGCTACAAAAAGCCGGGAATAACAAAATCATTTAACGAACCCCCTGAAGAAGGAGAGGACGCCATGCAACCCTCAGTTACCCAAGGTCAGTCGGTGGAAGTTGATGTGATGACAGTTGATGTGATGGAAGTGTGGGCAAAACGCGCCCAGCAGCAACATGCTGCACTGGAGGCTATTAAGGCCTACCTGCGTTAAGCATAGGCGTCGGTATGATACGTCAGCTCTATAAAACGCCTCGTTGTCACGAGGCGTTTTTTTAGCCTTTAAAAAATGACTGGATCCAATTTCCTAGGCCCCTCTCTATGTTCAAGCTGTGCAATATAGACGCCCGCCAAAGTAGGTATTCTGCAAGATATACATTCGCCTTACATCCCGATATTTACCGTTGATAAAGAACGCCTGTGCTGCATGCACTTCCTCTTGAGCACCGCTACTCTTCTGTAACGATTAATCGCTTTAACACTCCTAATCGCTACAATTCCTAACTAAAAAAACAAATTTAGCCAACATCAAATGCCATCTCTATAGATGGGTATGGAGTTACGCAAGATAATCATCTAATATTACTTCGGCTTATAAAGCTCAATACTTACCGTGTAAATTCTACGTTTAATATATGTATATTGACTAAGGAACTGACAATGCAACTCCCTTTTTTAGGACGAAAAACGTCCTGTATTTTAGGTTTGACGGCGGCACTTGCTGTTAGCGGATGCCAATCGGGGGCTGATCTTGGTGGCTTGATGTCTGCGGGTTCAAGCTTTGCTGGTGCGGCTACGATGACAGACGAGCAAATGCAGCAACTTGGCGATCAAACCATTGCCCAACTTGATACCGAAAACCAGCTTGTTGCAGCCGACAGCGAGTATGCAGAACGTTTGGCAGAGTTAACCCAAGGCTGGGAAGTCGTTGATGGCCATACGCTTGACTATAACGTCTATCAGTTATCCGAAATTAATGCGTTTGCGGTACCCAATGGGTCTATCCGCCTGTATAGCGGGTTGATGGATGAAATGACCGACGATGAAGTCCGTTACGTCATCGCCCACGAAATCGGTCACGTTGCCCTAGGGCACTCCAAGCGTGCTTTCCAGGTCGCCTATGCCGCGTCTGCTGCACGTGAAGCCGCCGCTTCCAGTGGCAGCACCACTGCTGCTGCACTCTCAACCTCTGAGCTTGGTGATTTGGGCGAAAAGCTTATCAATGCCCAGTTCTCTCAGCGCCAAGAGAATGAAGCTGATGACTATGCGATTGAGCTGATGCAACGCCATGATTTTGACGCAGAGGCATCAATCACGGCCCTGCGTAAACTGGAAGAAAAATACGGCAACAGCCGCAGCGTATTTTCAAGCCACCCAGCCGCGGGTGACCGTGCAGATCGTCTAGAAGCTGCGCTCTAAGGCATTTAGTCTTGTAATATCGACCGCTGGGGTAGTCTTCCCAGCGGTCGCAGCATGTTTAAGATTAGGGCTAAGATTTAGCGTTTGCTTCAACGCTCAGCCAACTGCGCTAAATAGATATCCTGCAAGATATACATCCGCTTCACATCACGGTATTTGCCGTTGATAAAGAACTCCTGCACCAGATGTCCCTCCTCAATAAAACCGCTCTCCTCATAGAGGTGGATCGCTTTGACATTCTCTACCGACACGATCAGATAAACCTTGTGCAGGTTTAGAATCGTAAACGAGTAGTGCAGTGCCTGTTGAATCAGCGAACGTGCAAACCCTTTACCCTGATGATCAGGCGTAATGATGATTTGAAACTCACCGCTCCGGTGGATGTAGTCGATTTCGATAAGCTCCACCAAACCAATAGCATTACCGCTGCTATCTTCAGCGACAAAACGACGCTCCGCGTTATCGTGAATGTGCTTGTTATAGAGTTCCTCCAGCTCATCAAAGGATTCGTAAGGCTCTTCAAACCAGTACGACATAATACTCTGGTTATTATTAAGTTCGTGGACAAAGCGCAGGTCGCTGCGCTCTAGTGCTCGTAAATAAAGTTTATTGTCCATCACCCACTACTCTTTGCATATTCATTCAAATTACTTGGTGTCTAGGGATTGGCGATAACATTTTACGCCACTATCTTTTCAGGCGCTGAAATGAAAACAGCGTAGACAGCGCATGCTCTCTACCTTCAATAAGCGCCCGAAGTAGTTTGGCGCCAATCATGCTGTAGCTGATACCATTGCCGCCATAGGCCATGGCAAACTGCACCCGTGGGCCATACTCTTCGTGGGGGCCAAAAAAAGGCAGGCCATCGGCGGTTTCAGCAAAAGTGCCGCCCCATGAGAACGTCGGGTTGATATCCAGCTTAGGCAAAAGTTCCTCTACCTTACGCGCTAGCCCTGCGGCTTTCTCTTCTACCCGTGCATCACGGCGCTTGGGAATATCTTCGTCGTCATCATCGCCCCCGACGAGAAGCCGTCCATCCCGCGTCGTGCGCATGTAAAGATAAGGCCTGGCTGACTCCCACATCATGGTATGGCGCAGCATGCCTAACGCCTCTGGCGGAAGCGGATCGGTGATAAGCGCGTAGCTGCTACGATTGACCGCTACCGATTCAGACAACCAAGATTGCGATTCATACCCAGCCGCCATGACCACATACTGGCAGCGCAGCGTGGCACCATTGGTCAGCGTCAGCTTAACCCCTTGCTCAGCAGTCACCAGCGTTTCCACTTGAGTACGGTCATACACTTCGCCGCCCCGCTCTACTACCTTGGCAAACAGCTGATACGCCATACGGTAAGGATCAAGACTGGCGGCTAAGTGAGTGAGAATAGCGCCCGGGGCAGCAAAACCGTACTCTTTTAAAACAGCCTCGCGATCAAGCCAATCGGCGTCGAAGCCGTACTTTTGGCGCAACGCCAGCTCTTCTTTTAGCGACGCCACATCGTCTTCGCTACTGGCATAATAAAGGCTTTTCTGGCGTTCAAAATCCACATCCCCCATGCCCGCTGCTAAGCTCTCAAGCTCACCAATAGCGTCTGCACAGGCGCGATAGGCGAGCACTGCATCAGCTTCCCCATAACGCTTTGCCAAATCAGTCATATGGGTGTCAATTTCGTACTGCAGCAGCGCCGTGCTGGCGGCAGAACTCCCCCACCCCACATCTCGCCGCTCAAGCACCACCACATGGTGACCGTTGCGACTTAGCTCATCGGCAATTAACGCACCGGTAATACCGCCGCCAATCACCACTACTTCGCATTGATGGTCGCGGACAAGCTGAGGAAAGGTCTTCAACAGGCCGTTCTTTACCGCCCAAAAGGGGTAGCCACTTTTTAGATCCATCAGGTTGCCTATGCTGGATTGACTTGCAGTATGCTGTTAACCATAGATGGTTCCTGCAAACTTGCTCGATAAAGCGCTCCTAAGTAAGCGCCCATACACAAAAAAGGAGTTCCGCATGATTGATTTACGCAGTGATACGGTGACCCGCCCCACTCCCGATATGCTAACAGTAATGATGGCCGCTCCCGTTGGAGACGACGTATGGGGCGATGACCCAACGGTGAATGACTTTCAAGCCAACCTGGCAGAACTGACAGGCAAGGAAGCGGCACTGCTGTTCCCTAGCGGCACCCAAAGTAACTTAGTGGCGCTAATGGCCCACTGCGAGCGCGGCGATGAGTACATTGTTGGGCAGTCAGCCCATACCTACAAATATGAAGGCGGTGGCGCAGCGGTATTAGGCAGTATCCAGCCTCAACCCATTGAGAACGCTGCCGATGGCACCCTGCCCCTGGAGAAAATCAGCGCCGCCATTAAAGCCGATGATTTTCACTTTGCGCGCAGTAAACTACTGGCATTGGAAAACACCATTGGCGGCAAAGTGCTGCCTGCAGACTACGTACTAAAAGCCACTGAGCTTGCTCGCGAGCGAGGCTTGGCAACCCACTTGGACGGTGCTCGACTGTTCAATGCGGCAGTCGCGACGGATACTTCGCTGAAACAACTCTGCCTGCCGTTTGATAGCGTTTCGCTGTGCTTTTCAAAAGGTATGGGGGCACCCATAGGGTCAGCACTGGTGGGGTCTCAAGCGCTTATCGAACGCGCCCGTCGCTGGCGTAAAATGGTGGGTGGCGGCATGCGCCAAGCTGGGATTATTGCCGCCGCCTGCCAGTATGCTTTGGATCACCATGTCGCCGATTTAGCCGACGACCACCGCCGTGCTAAACGCCTGGCGGAAGGCTTAGCGACGCTGCCTGGGGTCGAGATTACCTCCCAGGCAACCAATATGGTATTTGCTCGCTTCCCCGACGCCCATATCCAGCCGCTTTCTAGTTGGCTAAAAGAGCACGGCATTTTGATTGAGCTACTCTACGCCACGCGCTTTGTGGTTCACCGCGATATAAATGATGCGGATATCGATAAGGTGAT
>NZ_REBQ01000176.1 GCF_007692655.1 Halomonas sp. | reverse complement strand
CTTGTTTAAATGTCAGACATTTACTAGACTAGTGCTCATTATACTCATAAAAAGAGAAATACGATGACGCTAGACGCCCTTCCGCCGCATCAGGGCGGCGCCGGAAATTTAGCTCGTTTACTTGCCCGAGCGCTGTTGGCAGGCCATTGGCAGCCGGGGGATATCTTTCCCCGTGAGCTGGATATCGGCAAGCATTTTGCCGTCAGCCGCAATCAGGTTCGCAATGCGCTAACCAGTCTGACCGCTGCCGGGTTGCTAGAGCGCACTGCCGGTCGCGGTACCCAGGTTCGTGAAATGAGTGACTGGCACCTGTTGGATCCACTGATGAGCGAGTGGATGACCGGCCTGGTCAACCTGGATCCGCAGCTGGTACGGGCCATTTATGCTTTCCGTTTTTCCGCCGAACCGGTAGTCGCAGGACTCGCTGCCCAGGCTGCTGAAGCGGAAGACCTTGAGCGCCTTGAAAGCGCTTTTCACGGCATGGTGCAAACCGCGGGCAGCGTTGATGCTCGCGCCGAACACGCCGAGTACGACGTCGCCTTTCACGATGCCACTTACCAAGCCAGCCATAATTTGGTTTGGCGACAAATGGGGCATTTATTGCGCCCTTCTATTATGGCGCTGATTCATCGCTCGCAACACCAAACAGACACCCTTGACGACAGTATTGCGCGCCACCGCCAAGTACTTGATGCCATTCGTAACCGCGATGCGCTCGCTGCTGAAACCGCCGCACGGGAAGTGCTGCGCCGCACGGCCATCGACCTTGGCATTGTCAAATAGCTAATGCGTAGAAGGATTATCGAACATGAAGATTACCCGCCTCAAAACCTGGCAAGTCCCCCCACGCTGGCTGTTTCTCAAAATTGAAACTGACGAAGGTTGCTACGGCTGGGGTGAGCCAGTGATCGAGGGCCGCGCCGCCACCGTTGAAGCCGCCGTGCATGAGCTTTCCGACTATCTGATCGGCCAGGACCCCCACCGCATTGAGCATCTCTGGAACATGATGTACCGCGCCGGTTTTTATCGCGGCGGGCCGATTTTAATGAGCGCCATTGCCGGTATTGACCAGGCGCTATGGGATCTTAAAGGTCGCGATCTCGGTGTGCCTGTTCACCAGCTGTTAGGCGGTGCCGTGCGTGACAAAATGCGCATGTACGCCTGGACCGGTGGCGACCGCCCAAGCGACGTGGGTGCTGGCGCTAAAGCGCTGGTGGAAAAAGGCTTTACCGCTTTTAAAATGAACGGTACCCCCGAAATGCAGATCGTCGACTCTCACCGCAAGATCGATGAAGCGGTGGCACGGGTGGCGGAAGCACGTGATGCGGTGGGCCCGGATGTAGGTATTGGTATCGACTTCCATGGCCGTGTACACCGCCCCATGGCCAAAGCACTGCTGCGCGAACTAGAGCCGTTCCACCCGATGTTTGTGGAAGAGCCGGTTGCCCCGGAACATCTGCCCTGCTTGAAAGATATCGCAGGCGGCCTGGGCTACCCACTGGCGACCGGCGAGCGTTTGCATACCCGTTTTCAGTTCCGCGACCTGCTGGCCGATGGCATGATCGACATTATCCAGCCGGATATTTCTCACTGCGGCGGCATTAGCGAAGGCCTCAAAATCGCCGCATTGGCGTCCGCATATGATGTCGCCCTGGCGCCCCACTGCCCACTTGGCCCGCTGACATTGGCCGCGTCTCTACAGCTGGACGCGGTGAGCCACAACGCCTTTATCCAAGAGCAGAGCATGGGCATTCACTATAACCAGGGTAACGATGTACTCGACTACCTGGTCGATAAATCCGCTCTCGCCATTGAAGACGGTTTCTGCGCCATCCCCCAAGGCCCTGGGCTTGGCGTTGAGATTAACGAGGAGTTCGTTGAGGAGCGCGCCAAGGTCGGCCACCGCTGGCGTAACCCGGTCTGGACCCATGAAGATGGCTCTATTGCGGAGTGGTAAGCCATGGGATCCACGGTGATAAATAAAGCGACTAAACCAGCGCCTCAGCTGGCCTGGATTGCCGCGGATTGGGGCTCCAGCAACCTGCGCGTATGGGGGCTGGATAAACACGACCAAGTGATTGCCCAAGCCAGTAGCGACAAGGGTATGCTGGCGCTTAAAGCCAATGAGTATGAAGCAGAGTTACGGCGACTGGTGGCTGATTGGCTACCCACTACCGGGCAGATCGATGTCATGGTATGCGGTATGTCGGGCGCCCGCCAGGGCTGGCTGGAAGCCGCCTATCTGCCAGTACCTACGCGGCTCGACCAGCTTAGCCAAGGCGCTGTGACACCAACGCTGACGGGTAATCAATTAGCTGTTTATCTGCTCCCCGGCTTAAGCCAAACGCGCAGTACCGCAACACACTTTGATGTGATGCGCGGCGAAGAGACCCAATTGGCAGGTCTTGTCGCTGATTCACCAGATTTTACCGGCCTCGCCTGCCTGCCCGGCACCCACGCCAAATGGGCGACCCTGGAAGCGGGTACGGTAAGCGGTTTTTCGACCTATCTTACCGGCGAGCTTTACCAACTGCTGGCTAGCCAATCGGTGCTAAAGCACTCCGTTTCATCGCCCTCAGCCGCGAAGGATGGCCTTAACGACCAGGCTTGCCGTGACGCTTTTATCTCGGCAGTCCGCGCCATAAATGAGGCGCCCGAAACCTTTAGCAGCCGCCTATTTGGCCTGCGCGCCCAGGATTTACTTGATGGACAGCTACCTACTGGCAACACGCGTAACGCCGTACTCGCGGCAAGGCTCTCAGGGCTCGCCATTGGCCTTGAACTTGCTGGCGCCTGCCGTGAGTACTCCACCGACAAGCCCATCATGCTGATTGGTAACCCAACGCTTAGCCAGCGCTATAGGTTAGCGCTCAATGCGATCGGCTATCAGACGCAGCACCTGGATGGCGACACCGCCGTATTAGCCGGTCTTCGGCTTGCCCACTATGCGCTCGAAGCCACTGACTGTTAATGAGAGATTTGCTATGACGCTGCCATTGATCGGTATTTTACGCGGTGTTTCGCCGGAAGAAGCCATGAGTATCGCGGAAGCGGTACTGTCCGCAGGTATCAGCCAAATTGAGGTACCGCTAAATTCACCCAACCCGCTGGAGAGCATTCGCCGCTTGGTGGAAGCCTTTGGCGAACGCGCGGTTATTGGTGCGGGCACAGTACTCACCCCTGCTCAGGTGCGCGATGTTCACGCTGCCGGCGGGCGCTTAATCGTTTCCCCCAACTGTCGGCCTGCGGTGATTGAAGAAACGCGGCGGCTCGACATGGCAAGCTGGCCCGGCATTGTGACACCCTCAGAGGCCTTCGATGCGCTTGATGCAGGCGCCACTGGGCTTAAACTCTTCCCCGCGGTGCAAGTAGGTCTAGAGGGCATGAAAGCCGTGCGTGCCGTGCTTCCCGAAGGAACGCTGCTGTATGCTGTGGGAGGTGTGGGGGTCGATAATTTTGCCACCTGGCGTGCTGCGGGTGTCGATGGGGCTGGCCTTGGCAGCGCGCTATATCAACCTGGGCAAAGCGCTTCTCAAGTTGGCAAGCAGGCCCAAGCGCTGGTGGAGGCTTGGCAAGCAGGAGAACAATAAGGAGAACAAACATGACAAAAGACAAAAGTGTTACAACGTGGCAGGCCGAATTAGCGGTCGATTGTCGCTGTATGCTGGGTGAAGGCCCCCAGTGGGACGCCAAAAACCAGCGCCTTCACTGGTGCAATATTCTCGAACAGCAGCTGCACTGGTTATCCCCTGCCAGCGGTGACAGCGGACAGTATCCGCTTGATCACATGGTATCCCTCGCCGCACCACTTGGAGGGGGCGGTCTGCTACTCGTCGGTGAAGACCGCTTAAGCCGCTTCGACCCGGTTAATGCCGCTGTTGAAAGGTTCTGCGATTTCGAAGCCGACAACCCGGTAACCCGTAGCAATGACGCCCGTATTGATCGCCATGGCAGTCTGTGGCTCTCCACCATGGGTAAACAAGCCGAAAAAGGCGCTGGCAGCCTTTACCGCCTGCATCGCGGCAAGCTCACCCTTTTGCGCTCAGGCCTGACCATACCCAATGCCATCTGTTTTTCTGAAGATGGCGAGTTTGCATGGTTCACCGATACCGCTACCGGCGTGGTAATGCGTTGGACGCTAGACAGTGACGGCTGGCCTCAAGGCGAACCAATACCCTGGGCTGATTTTTCCAACACCCAAGGCAATCCTGATGGCGCGGTAGTGGATAGTGAAGGCTGCTTATGGCTGGCCCTTTGGGGCGCGGGTCAGGTCGTCCGCCTAGATCAAGATGGTCAGATTATTGGCCGTGTGGAGCTGCCGGTAAGCCAGCCCTCCTGCCCGGCATTTGCAGGGGCCGATCTTAAAATGCTGTATATCACTACGGCGCAAGAGGGATTTAGTGCTGAGCAGATTGCTCAAGAACCCACCGCAGGATCGCTTTTTGTGGTCGAAACAGGTATCACTGGATTACCCGAGCCATTGTTGCGACTGGCTTAATACCAGCGAAAAATGCACAAGGCCCCGCTAGTATTAGCTAGCGGGGCCTTGTTGGTTTTACGGCTTCGGGTTTTAACCAGCCTATGTGGCTATTAACCAGCGAAGCTTATATACATAACAATGACTAACACGACCAACACAATACCGGCAGGCACCGCGCCCTTCCAGGGGGTGAGATCCACATCGCCTGTGTCCTGCTGAACCCAATCTGTCTCACGCGGGCGCAGCTTGCCAATGATCAGCATCATCACCACCAGCAGCACGAAGACCAGCGCTACAAAGTGGAACTCGTGCATGATCTGTGGCAACAGCGTAAACGGTGGCACAAAGTAGCCAGCGGCGATGAGTAAACAGCCGCCTACCAAGGCGATTTTAGCCGCCATCGGAGGCACACGCTTGGTCAAGAGACCGACAATAACCACCGCCAGAATAGGAATAAAGTAGATCGCATTCATCTTCTGCAGGTAACCAAACAGGCTCTCCTGACCCGCCAGCAGTGGCGCAATAATCATGGTGAGAATGGCCATGATCCAGCCAAACACTTTACCCGACTTAACCACCTGCTCTTCGGTCGCCTCTTTATTCAGCACACCCTTATAGATACCAAGGCTGAAAATCGTCGTGGTGCTGTTAAGCGCCGAGTTAAACGAAGATAGAATCGCACCTACCATCACCGCTGCGAAAAACCCAGTTAGGTAAGGTGGCAAGACGTGAAACACCAAATGCCCGTAGGCTTCATCCGCGCGCACGCCCTGATCAGCGTAAAGGTGATAGGCAATAATGCCAGGTAGCACGAGATAGAGTGGGCCAAGCAGCTTGAAAAGACCCGTTAACAGGACACCCTTCTGGCCCTCAGCAAGGTTTTTTGCCGCGAAGGTACGCTGAATAATTTGCTGATTGGTGCTCCAGTAAAACAGGTTGATCAAGAAAACACCGGTGAAAAGAGTGAAGAACGGCACCTGCTGATCAGAGCCGCCAATGGAGTTCAGTTTGTCTGGGTCACTCTCTTTAAGAATACTCCAGCCTTCCATAACCCCCGAGCCGCCACTGACTGCCTGTAAACCAAAATAGACAATCACAAAGCCGCCGATTAACAACCCGACACCGTTAAGCGTATCGGAGATAGCCACCGTGCGGAGCCCGCCAAACAAGGCATACACCGAACCGATGATGCCGACGATCCATACCGTTAGCCAAAGCAGCGTTGTCGAGGACTCAATGCCAGTCAACCCCTGGAGGTCGAGCATACCCTGCAGCCCGATAGCCCCCGAATAGAGGATAATCGGTAGCAGAATCACCGCATACGCCAGTAGGAAAATAATGTTGGTGATTAACTGGGTATCTTTATCGAAACGAATTTCGAGCAGCTGCGGAAGCGTGGCAATGCCGCTTTTTAAAAACCGTGGTAGGAAAAATAGCGCCAAAGCGACCAACGCGATGACCGCGACCACTTCCCACGCCATCACGCTTAACCCATCAGCAAATGCCGCCCCATTGAGGCCCACCATTTGTTCGGTGGAGAGGTTGGTCATTAGCAATGAACCAGCGATCAGGGGAAACGTTAACGTTCGGCCCGCCAAAAAGTAGCCACTGGTGCTGGAATGGTCATCTCGGCGGGTGATGCGCCAAGTAATAAAGGCGACAAGCCCTGTAAAGAACAGGAAAGACGCCAGGGTCAACGCGTGCATTTTGACTCACCTCTTAATCGCTACAAGTTAATCGTTTCAGTGGCACGCATGTCTTTGTATGCGTGGACTATAAAAATGTCAGACATATTATTTGGACATTTTAGACGAGCTGAATATAGGCCTGTTATAGGCCTTTGGTCTTACGCAGGCGGCTACGATACGCGAATGATAAATTTTCGCTATAAAAAAACCCTAGTTACGTTTAAAAACCATAACTAGGGCCAGTTTTCTCATCACATTTACTCATCCAGCGATGAGTAAATTAAAGACAGGATTGCTTAATGATGAAAACGCTCAGCGGCTTGGCGCGCCAGTTCGCGAATACCATCCCAGTCTTCTGCTTCCACCATGGCTTTGGGCGTTAACCAGGACCCGCCTACACACATGACGTTGGGCAGTGACAGGTAGTCATCGGCGTTATCCACCGTGATGCCACCCGTTGGGCAAAAACGCGCTTCGGGAATCGGAGCTCCAAACGCTTTGATTGCTTTGGCGCCACCGCTGGATTCTGCCGGAAAGAACTTGAAGCGACGGTAACCGTACTGCCAGCCAGTCATCAGCTCCGAAATGGTCGAAACACCGGGCAGCATGGGTACCGGGCTTTCCACGCCATAGCGATATAGCGCATCCGTTGCCCCAGGCGTGACCACAAAATCAGCGCCTACCTGTTCGGCCTGACGATACTGCGCAGGAGTGAGCACCGTTCCTACACCAATGCTCGCGCCAGGCAGCGCTTCACGCATGCGCTTCACAGCTTCCAGCGCGCAGTCAGTACGCAGCGTCACTTCAAGGACGGTTAAACCGCCTTCTACGAGGGCACGCCCCAAGGGCACGGCATCTTCCAAACGATCAATAGTGATGACCGGTATTACTTCGGCTTTTAAGCAAATGCTATCCAGCTCAGCGGTACGTGTAGAGGGTAACTGTTTGTCGATAGTCATCAGTAAATCTCCAAGCAAATTATTATTGGCTAAGACGGCTAGCGCCTAGGGCGCCCAGTAAATGGCCAATGGGCAGGTCAAAAAAGCGCGGATGGGCAGTTGACGCACATCGTCGCCATTTAATGCCTTGGCCAATACGGCGCGTTTATCTTCACCAGTAATATGCAGAAAATGGCGGCGCGCCTGGTGCAATCGATCCGCAGAGAAAGTGATCCGTGGCTGCGGCTGACTGGGTGTCCTTACCGCCACTAGCGGCTCATCCGTAGCCAGCGCCAGCGTTAGCTCAGGGCTGTCAGGGAAAAGAGATGCGGTGTGTCCATCACCGCCCATCCCCAAAATCACCACGCTGGCGGGCCATGCCAGTGCTTCAGTGCGCTTGGCGACTTCTTCAACGCCCTCTTCAGGCGTAGATGCTTCACTGGTTAACGGTATAAAATTGGCCGCTGCAGCTTTGCCTTGCAGGAGGTTCTCCCGCACCAGCTTAGCGTTACTATCATTGCTGTCCTCATCCACCCACCGCTCATCCGCAAGAGTGACATCAAGGCGCTCCCAAGGCAGCGCTTTAGCCGCCAGGGCTTTAAAAAAGGGCACCGGGGTTGAGCCCCCCGAGACGACTAACAGGGCGCGATCTTGGTGAGTTAAGTCTTCGAGCAGCGCCTGAGAAACCGCTTCGGCAAGCTGCTCGGCCAACTGTTGGCGTGCTTGGCTCATATTAATAATCCTCGTACCAGCTGCGACCGTCTTGAGTAATCATGGCGATGGAAGCGACTGGCCCCCAAGACCCCGCAGGATAACGGCGCGGCGGTGTATCACGTTTTTTCCAGCCGTCAATTAGCTGATCGCACCAACGCCAGGCGTGTTCGATTTCATCACGGCGAACAAACAAGTACTGCTGACCTTTCATCACTTCCAGCAACAGGCGCTCGTAAGCATCAGGTATCCGCGATTTGGGAAAGGCATTGTTAAAATCCAAGTGCAGCGGACCAGGGCGCAGGCGCATGCCTTTATCCAAGCCGCTATCTTTGGTCAGCACCTGCAGGGCGATACCCTCTTCCGGCTGCAGGCGAATAATCAGCTTATTCGAGGCGATCCCGCGCTGATCGGGATCGAAGATGTAGTGCGGCTGCTGGCGGAAGTGGATAACAATTTGCGAAAGCTTCTCAGGCATCCGTTTTCCGGTACGCAAGTAAAACGGCACACCTGCCCAACGCCAGTTAGCCACCTCCGTTTTCATGGCTACAAAGGTCTCAGTTTGACTCTGTGTGTTAGCGCCCTCTTCTTCTAGATAACCAGGCACAGACTGACCATCGCTATTGCCTGCGATATATTGGCCCCGCACCACATCACGTCCAAGCGCTTCGCCAACAAAGGGTTTTAATGCTTTTAGCACTTTCACTTTTTCATCGCGAATCGCGTCAGCATCCAAATTAGAAGGCGGATCCATGGCGATTAAGCACAGCAGCTGCAACAAATGGTTCTGCACCATATCGCGAAGCTGACCGGCCTCATCGAAATAGCCCCAGCGCCCTTCTATACCGACTTTTTCAGCCACGGTAATCTCCACATGGGAGATATTGTTTTGATTCCACTGGGTGCCAAACAGAGGGTTGGCAAAGCGCAGGGCAATCAGGTTTTGGACGGTCTCTTTGCCCAAATAGTGGTCGATACGGTAAATCCGTGACTCGGGAAATACTTCGCCAATGGCATCGTTGATTTCAATCGAGGAGTGCAGGTCATAGCCAATTGGCTTTTCAACCACAACTCTTGATTCATCGTCGAGACTTTTACTGGCCTGAAGGTGGCGGCAAATATCGCCATAGATACGCGCACCGACGGAGAGATACACCACCATTGGTCGGGGCGACCCCTTTCGCCACTGGCGAATAGCGTCATAGCCTTCAACGCTAGAGAAATCGAGTTTTAGGTAATCAAGGCGGGCAAGAAAGCGCTCAAGGCTCTGCTTATCCTGCTCATTGCTTTTCAAGCGCTTCTGCAACGCAGCATTAACCAACTGTCGAAACGACGCCACATCATGCTCTTGCCGAGCTAATCCCATAATGCGTGTGCTTTCAGGCATCAAGCCTTCACGATCGAGATGGTATAAGGCGGGGAAGAGTTTGCGCATGGCGAGGTCACCCAGAGCCCCAAACAGCGCCAGATCAATTGCATGATTGGGGTCACCGAATGGACTACCTTGGGAAGCATTGGGCTGGCTCATCGTTGCTCCTGTTTATAATTAGGCCATCACATGTAGTTAGATTACCTAAAATTTACCTGAAAAAGCGCATCATACGCAATAATTCGTGTAATTTTACTACAAAAAATAGAAATGAGTGTATTTAGCTAACATTTGATGCCAATACACCTATCTCAGGATGGGCCAAAATCTTTATCCAGAGAAGTAAAGCAGCTAAAAATCGGGGATGTAAAAAGAAGGGATACAACAGAAGAGCAGCCACACCAACTGAGCCCCGGTGAGAAACCGGGGCTGTCAACGCTTAAATCTCTACGGCGCGACCAATAAACTCAATGGGCCCAGTAGGTAACCCAGTAGGTGAGCCTGCCTCATCTTCCAGGGTTAGCTCAAACAGCTGGTTATCTTCAAGCGGAGGTAATTGATCCAGGCGCAGGCGGATTGGTTGGCCAGGCTCGATAAGACCAAGCGATACAGGCGCCTGCCAATCATCCGCTTTGGTCCAGAACTCCAACGCTTTGCCCTCAGGCACCTCAAAAGTACCCAGCGGAATTAGCTGTATTTCCTGAGGAGATGATGCCTGCACAACCCACCCGGCCGACTGAGTCTGCGGTGCTAATAGCACCACCATATACTCTGGAATCGCAGGTTCAGTGACGTCGTTTGCTAGCATCACTCCCATCACTAACGCTGCCGCTAATCCAATTCCAGCGACCCCTCTCCACAATGGCAGACTGTGTATTAAGCGGCGGCGTGGCGGTCTTGAAGAAACGACAGGTCGGGTATGCGTCGCCAAAGCGCCACGTGCCATTAAGCTACGTTCAATACGCGGCCACAAATAGTCGGAAGGCTGAACAGGTGTAGTCATTGCGGTGTAAGGTAAAAAGCGCTCTTCCCAGGCCATTACCGCTTTTTGCAACTCGGGCTCATGGGGTAGCCTTGCCTCTAATGCGTTACGTTGCTCAAACGATAGCGTGCCCAGGACATACTCACCCGCCAAAGCATGGTCGTCTTCATGTTCATTTTCGTTACTGGAGCGGGTCATGCCATACACTCCCGTAGGCGCAGCAAGCTGCGTTTGATCCAAGCTTTCACGGTACCCAGAGGTGCTCCCGTATGGGCAGATATTTCCGCATGACTAAGACCATCCACATAAGCGTGGAGCACACAGTTACGCCGCTCAGGCTCAAGCTCTGCTAGACAGCTATCCATTCGCTCTCCAGTCTGCCAATCAAAGGCTTCTTCGCTAGTAAAGGGATGCTGAAAATGTTCGTCCTGGCCTAGTTCGATAGAAGCGTTACTATCAAACGTAATCTCACGATCGCGATAGCGGATGGCGTTTAATGCCAAGTGGCGGGCAACACTAAATATCCATGCCCGTGCAGAGCCTTTGTCAGGGTCAAAACTATCCGCCCGTTGCCAAATATTGAGGCAAGCATCATGGACAATATCTTCTGCCAGCCCCCGATCTTTAACGATTCGTAGTACGACACCTAGTAGCCTAGCACCCTCATGAACATACAACTGATGCAAAGCTTCATGTTCACCTCTAGCGCATTGGATTAGCACAGCAGTATGATCAAACTCTGGGGACACGTCAGTCAAACCTTAGCTCCCTGGTGACGGCGCCGACGCCTGTCGTCGTTCTCAAAGATAGAATAATCGTTAGGGACTCATGAAACGAGTCCCTAACACTATTAAACTTATTCCATAAAAACTTGTTAAATAAGCACTTACTTAAAAAAAGCTTATTCGGCAGTCCAGAAAATATAGTCAGACTGATAGGTAACAACGGCGGCAGCCCCCTCGTTGTCAGCACCACACTCTACATTCGGAGCTACGCCGCCCTGGGTATCCAAACGCTGAATGTAGCTAACACCAGCCATTGCACCCTCACCTTCAGCTGGGTTGGCTTCTACTAACTGAAGCGGGATATTGCCTTCACCATTAGGTGCAGTTGCTAGTTCAGTAGCGGTAATTTTTGAACCATCCAACGCTTCCCAGGTGGCTGGTGGGCCATAGTAGCTGCCTACCTGGTTCCCCTCGCGATCGTTTAATGCTGCACTTGGGCCTTTAAATACCCAACCCATGCTGCCGTCATCGCGAGTTTCACACATGTAGGTAATTGCGCCTACACCAACGGTTTCGAGTGCAACAGTGTTGCCGCCTGGCACTTGCACGTCCGCAGGCGTTTCAGCCAAAACAGCATGGCTAAAAGATGCAATCAGTGTGGCGGCCAGGGTAGCTCGGGTAAAAGTGTGAATGGTCATATAAGTCTCCTTGGGGATTATTATCAGCCGCCTTAAATGGCGCCTGTATAGGGAATACCCGCGAGACTGGCATTTGGATGCAGTCAGTTGGAAAAAAAACAAAAATGCCCGCAGCAAGCCACGGGCAAAGAGCAATCACTTACATCGTTCAGA
>NZ_REBQ01000175.1 GCF_007692655.1 Halomonas sp. | reverse complement strand
CGCCCTGGCGGGCGTCGCCGCCCACGGTGCCGGTCACGGTAATGGTCTGAGTGGCCTCTTCACCGTTGATTACGTCGTCACCGGCAATGGTGTCGATGGTGATCGTGGCTTCAGGCGCTATGTTAGCAACGCCTTTATTGTCGCTATCACTAAACGTATTACCTTGCGGGTCACTAACCGTTGCAGTAATGCTTACATTTTGAGCATCCGTGCCAACAGGCACTTCAAGTGCCAAACCAGCATCCAGCATCTCTTGAGACACAGGGCCATTAAAGAGCTCATTACCATTTCCATCAACGACGACTAGCGTATCGCCAACTTGCGTGCCTTCACCAAAAGTAATTTGGGCAGTAACACTACCGTTATTACCTATTTCATCAATGTTGTAGACATCGTCTTCCCCAGCGCCCTGCAACTCAACGCTTAAAGATGGCGAAGTAGCATCTAAGAATGCTGTGTCAGTATCGCTGACAGGGTTGCCGTTATTATCTGTTGTTTCAGCTGTTACAGTGAGTTCACCATCGATTAAGCTACTGACATCGACATCATCAACACTGTAGCTGCCGTCAGGGTTAACAGTGGCGGTGGTTTCAACAACGTTGCCATTTTGATCAGTGATTGTGATGGAGATAATGTTACCAGCGGGCACATTAGTTACCGAGCCAGTAATATCGAGCGTGTTTTGGCCCGAGCTAGGAGAATTTGCTACTACTGTTATTGTGCCGTCAGGACTTGGTTCTGGCGTGGGCTCAGGGGTAGGTTCCGGCGTGGGCTCTGGCGTAGGTTCAGGGGTAGGTTCCGGCTCTGGCGTAGGCTCTTCTGGAGCAGGGTCCGCCACATCAGCAGCAGCTACTGCGCCCGCACCGCCTAAATCAAAAAACTCCCCTTCTCCTAAGCCGCCGGATGTATCAAACGTTAAACCATCAGTTTCCTCAGCGATGCGGGCAAGGCGTACAAACCCATTCCCGCCACCGCCGCCGCCAGCGGCACCGGCTCCAGCAGCAGTTGCATCAAGAATATCTAACAGATCCACATCGTCATCTTCTAATGCCGCTAATAACGCTTCAAGATCACCATCTAGTACGCTCGAATCCTCAGTGGCGACAGTGGACTCGCTCGTCATCTCGGGAGCTATGACAACCTGCTGCCCACCTTCTACTAAATTGAAACCACTACCATCAGCAAAGTCGAGTTCAACACTACCATTGCTGGACGTAATGAGAGTTTCACCTTCCTGCAACACATCACCAATACTTAGCTCACGCAGGTTACCTTCTTCATCCCGTGCCCAAGCCTGACCTGAAATAGAAATAATGGTTGCAGCCATGTGGTATCTCCCAAGACGAATATAAAAGCCTATTGTTTAGTTGCGCTGTGCAAGTACAAATCGGCGTATTTCATCATCTTAGGGGGGCGGGGTATAAAAAAGTATTGTACTGATGGACAGAAAAGCAGAAAAACAAGAAGGGTAAAGGGGGACGGCGCCCCCCACGATTAGAAAAATTCCCCTGCGGAGCAAACCTTGCCTCTAATTACTTGCCAACTCTCTCGTTGGCGCGAGCTTCAGCATCAATTGCAGTCGGTCACGAACCGCAAGCTTTCTGAAAATAGCACTTAAATGGGCTTTTACAGTTCGCTCGGTAATATCAAGCTGGCGAGCCACTTCTTTATTAGTCGCACCACGCGCAACAGCTAACGCCACCCCTCTTTCTCGTTCAGTTAGCAGCGAGAGGTGATCATTGTTAACAGTAGGGACATCATCCATACGTTGAATTAACGCTTTAAATGATCCGCCAATGACCTTTGCCAATAGGTCCTGGCCTACCCAGACCCCTTGATTGGTGACAACAAGCGCAACTTGTTGGAGAACATTCACCGCCGCAAGCGTGTGCACATAACCACGCGCGCCTTGATCCAGGGCTTTGAGAGCCTCGTTATCTTGTGGTGCATAACTGAGGATCACTACCGTTATACCCATAGCCACCAAGCGCTGAGTTAGTGTCGGCCAGACTTCTACGGATGTAGTGATCCAGACCAGGTCACCGGCTTTAACGTTGTTGTCTATTTTTTCAGGCGTTGCAGCATTGGAACCAGGAAAAGCCTTTTGCCAGCGAGACTTGAGGCTACCGTCAGTTGTTACAAACCAATGTGCCATTATCGTTCCCCCATCGAATCTCGCCATGCCCTTAATATGGGCTTGAGCAAGAACTGCATAACCGTGCGTTTACCGGTAATGATATCCACCTGTGCCGTCATACCAGGAATGATCTGTAAAGAGCCCGCTAAATCTGCGTCTGCCACACTCCGCACCCTCACCAGATAGAACGTATTATCTTCATCGTCGGTAATGGTATCGGCACTGATATGGTCTAATTCTGCTTGCAGTCCACCGTAAATGGCATAATCGTAAGCCGTTAATTTAATAGTGGCTGGCTGGCCCGGGTGAAGAAAGGCAATGTCTTGTGGAGCAATCCGTGCTTCCACCAACAGCTGATCATCAGTAGGCACTATTTCGATGACTTCTTGCCCCGGCTGGGCGACGCCACCTATCGTGCTGATGTGAATACGCTGCACAACACCATCGACTGGAGAACGAATTTCAGTTAACCGGACTCGATCTTGTAGGCCTGTCCCTGTCTGCTGCAATGAGTTTAAATCACCAATCGTCTGGGCAAGATCATTGCGCCACTCGCTCCGCCGCTCAGCGCCTAGTTCCAACAACTGCCCTTGAGCCTCTTCCACTGCAGCTTCTAGGCGTGAAACCGCCGCATCGGCTTGGCTACGCTCGCCGGTGGCGCGAGATACATCGCGCTGCAAACGCAAAATCTCAACTTCTGACACCGCACCTGAAGCTAGCAAGGGCCGCGTTAAGTTGAGCTCTTGGCTAGCCATATTAGCTTCACGCTGAGCGGTATCCCGCCTTGCGATGGCTTCTCTTAATTCTTCCCGGCGCTGACGAATCCGATCATTTAAAACATTTTCCTGCTCTCGCAGCTCTTCGCGACGACTCTCATAAACCTCACGCTCCTGCATCGCAATAGAAGGAACTTCCTGCAGTAACTCCTCAGAAGGCTCAAACGGTGTACCCGTCACCAAGGCACGAAAACGTTCAGCCCTTGCTTCCAAGGCGAAGCGCTGAGCACGGTTTTCGCGAAAATCAGACACAAAACGAGTGGGGTCAATTTGCATTAGCACCTGCCCCGCTTCTACCACCTGCCCTTCACGTATCATGATCTGCTCAACGACACCGCCATCATAAGACTGAATACGCTGCAACTGGCTTGCTGGAATAACGCGTCCGCTGCCGCGAGTCACTTCATCAATTGGGGCGAAATATGACCAAGTAACAAGCGCTACAAAGGTTAGGCATATGGTGTAAAGGAATAGACGCGCGCGAATAGGCTCTTGCTGCAGTCTTGCCCAATCGGTATCGCTAGCCCAATCCCGGTTTAAATGGGCTGATGTTACTCTCCGAGCAAACAAACGATCCATAAATGGACGGAATGGCTTTTTACCTTTTTCGGAAAAGCGGCCAATCGCTTCGAAACTTTTTTGCTCAGCCGTGGAGGAAGACTTCTTAGCCATTAGGATGCCCTCCCAATCTGGCCTTTACGAAGCGCTTCCACTACCGTATCGCGCGGCCCATCAGCTACCACCTTACCCGCATCCATAACGATAATTCGGTCCACCAACGAAAGCAGCGAGGTACGATGGGTGACCACCAACATGGTCTTACCCTCAGCCACTTTGGTGAGGTTTGCCTTAAACGCCTCTTCGCTGGCGTTGTCCATCGAGCTTGTGGGCTCATCTAAAAGCAATATAGCCGGGTCATGCACTAGCGCCCTCGCAATGGCAACCGACTGCTTTTGCCCACCCGACAACGCTTGTCCGCGCTCCCCTACCTGTAGATCGACCCCGCGAGGGTGACTGTTTACCAACGATTGCAGTCCAGCAATATCTAGTGCTTTAAGTAACTCATCGTCATCAACACGATCACTACCGCCCCCGGCAACAATGTTATCGCGTAGAGTCCCAGAAAACAGGCTGACGTCTTGAGGGACATAACCAATATGGCGACGCAATTGCAATGGATCAATTTGACGGATATCAACGCCATCAACCATCACTGCGCCTGCAGTGGGCTGATAAAAACCAAGAACAAGTTTATTAAGCGATGACTTACCGCAGCCGATACGCCCCAACAGCGCTACCTTTTCACCGGCTTTAATTGAAATAGAGACATCACGCAGGGCATCACGCTCTTCATTAGGGTAACGCAACGTTACCTTATCTATGCGGATACTCCCCTCTACGCTCGGCTTCTCCACATAAACTTTCCCTTCAGTCCGCTCAACACGCTTATTCATTACATTATCGAGGGACTCTAAAGCGGTCGATGACTGGTGGTACTGTGCCAAGAGTGCAGCGGCCTGACTAATCGGTGCCATTGCACGCGAAGAAATCATATAAGCCGCAATCAGCCCGCCTTGAGTAAGGTTGCCTTCTATTATTTGGTAAACACCAACGATAATAACGCTAACCGCTACGCTATGCTGCGTCCACTGCGCCACATTGGAAACGGAAGTGCTGACAAGACGCAACTGAGCACTCGTGCGCGACAAAAATGCGGTCGCTTTTTCCCAGTGTCGCTGAATACGGCTCTCAGCACGGAGCGCTTTAACATTCTCAAGCTGAGACACTGACTCCACTAATAATGAATTGCGCTGGGCTCCCACCTCCCACGTAGTCTGAGAGAGCTCGTGCAATTTCCCTTGAGCAGCAAGTGCATATAGCAAAATAAAGATAACCCCGACGACAACGGGTAACACCAGCCAAGGATTAATCAAGGCAATGATTGCCATAAACATTAAAACAAAGGGGAGGTCAACAATGCCCAGGATAGTGGCTGAACCAATAAAGGCACGCACCGATTCAAATGACTGTAATGTTGAAGTAAAAGACCCAGTAGAAGCCGGACGCTCCTCCAAACGCATACCAAGGGTTTTAGCCATAATGGCAGATGATAGCTTCACATCTGCACGACTGGCAGCTAAATCAACAAAGCCACTGCGCATAAGACGAAGTGCTAAATCAAAGCAAAGTACTATAAAGACACCAAAGGCTAATACCCACAGCGTCTCAGTCGCTTGATTCGGAACAACACGATCATAAACATTTAAAACAAACAATGGCATTGCAAGTGCAAATAAATTTATTGCGACAGAGCCAATAACGATATCGCGATAAAGCTTTCTATTTTCCTGTATTACACCCCAAAACCAATGGGCTCCTTTCTTACTCTTAGCCTCCGGATTATTATCTAACCGCAACCGTGGCCGAACATAAATAGACTCACCTGAATAACTAGAAACAAGCTCATCTAATGTCACTTCTACTTCAGCGTCATTAAGCTCTGGAAATACAACCTTCGCTGCTCTTCTTTTTAAATCAATAGCATTTAAAACACATGCACGGCCAGGCTCTAAAAGCACAATAGCGGGGAACAGCTCTGGATTAAGGTCTTCTAAACGACTCTTGACAATACGCGCCGTCATATCGGCACGTGAGGCAGATCTGGCAAAAACACTTGGCGTCAATTTACCTTGCTCAAGAGGCAGGCCTGCCGTTAACGACTCAGAAGAGACTTCATGCTGGTGGATCCTAGCCACTGCTTGTAAACAGAGCAGAAGCTCATCACTAGCTAATGAGGAATCGGTCGACCTGTGAAGAGAAAGCGTTTGATCATGCTCTGCCAAGTTCCACCTCTATTATAAAAAAACGGCACATAGCGTATCTTACACGCCATGTGCCAACTTCAATGCGTCGATATAACCTAATATTTAGGCTTATCAAGCGGATCTTTAAAGAGTGACTTAAGTATTAACTTCATCAAGACGTTCTAATGTAATCTCTACACGTCTATTTTGGCGGCGCCCTTCAACAGTGTCATTTGAAGCAACAGGGCGATTAGAGCCATAGCCAGCTGTTTGGATTAACTCTTGAGCGACGCCCTGCTGAACAAGAAAACGAGCAACGCTATCAGCGCGGCGTTGAGAGAGAGGGTCGTTAATTTCATCGGTGCCTGTTATATCAGCGTGGCCTGCAATAAAGATGCGAGCCAGACCGCTTCGTCCCTTAATGTCTTCAGCCAAATTTGTTAAATCTTGGCGAGTATTTACCCCTAGTTCAGCGCTGTTAATAGCAAACAGTGCATCCGTTGATAGGGTCACATCTGGCGCCCGAGTCGGCGCTGGAGCTGACGACATACCACCGGTGAAGTCTTCCAGTGTAAAGCCACCAGGCCCTGAGACAGGACAAAGTATATCTGGCGTTATTTCAACACCATTATTGCCTAATTCAGACAAGGTTGGCATGTCATCACGCATGATTTCCAACGCCTGCATTAATTGGCCTGTCGCTGCAAGCGTCCTTGCATCAGCGAGGGTAACGTCATACTCAGCATTCGTAAAAGCTCGGCTAGCTTCAAAGTATTCGTTTTCACTATCAAGAACATCTAACAAGGTACGCTGACCGATATCAAACTGTTGTTGATAGGCACCTCTAACGCGATCGATAGATAAACGGTGCTGATTTAGATAGCTGAGCTGTTCGCGAAGACGCCTTCCATCATTGTAAGCAATTTGCGTTGTCTGGCGAACATTGGTACAGGCCAATTCTCGCTGGCTCACCGCTTCTTCAATTCGATCACTAGCAGCACGGAAGGCGGCTTGGTCACTGCCTCCATTATATAAGTTCATGCTCGCCACAAGTTGAATACTATGTTCATCACGACGGCCAGCGATAGCATCATTCTGGTTATTAGTACCGGTTCTGCCTTGAATTTCTAAACGGGGCATAAAAGCAGCGCGGGAACCTTCTCGCTCGGCACGCTGAACATTGATATTTTCAATGGCGGCATGAAAGTCGGGGTTACCTTCAAAAGCTAAGTTGACAGCCTGACTCACATCGGCAGGTAACCGCTCGTCTAGCGTAGGTGCTGGCATTAAATTTTGCGCTGGCAAATCGCCTACAATGCGCATAAATCGCGCAGTGACGTCGTGCAGGTTGGTCGCTTCAGTCATAAGATTAGACTCGGCCAACGCCACACGACCACTGATTTGCTCAAGATCAACACCTCGCCCTGCGCCGGATGCCGTGCGCTCTTCAATTTGGCGATATACACGCTGGTGCTCAGCGTAGTTCTCTTGGGCGAGCCTTACCAAGTCACGATGACGCGCCACATCAAGATAAGCCTGTGAAGCTTCAAGGGCGACGTTTTCGCTAGCACCTATTAACTCATAATAAGTAACCAGCTTAGAGCGATCTAAACGCTCTACTTCACTCCGCGTGGCAAAACCGTCAAATACCATTTGCGTGAGGGTCAGTTCGGCAAAATCAGTGCTGTAGCTACCACGACCATCCCCTTCCTGGGCCTCACGACCAACACCGGCTGCCACATCAACACTCGGCAGGTAATTGCCACGCGCGACGCCAATATCATTTTCTGCCGCACTGAGCCGCCTCCAGGCAGCTTCAACTTCAGGATTAGTAGAAATCGCTTTCTGCACGACGCTCTGTAAATCGTCGTTGCCAGGCGAATAAAGACTCGAGGGCAGTGATTGAGCTATCGCATTCGAAAGTGGTGCAAAAGCCAAAGTAACGGCTATCAGCGGTAGCGAAACACGGCGAAGATTAAAGTTAGTCGTTCTAGCAGCAGCTACGTGCTTCATTTTTAGTGTTCCCTTTATTTTGATATCACTCCGCTGGGGCCCAGCTAAGCGTTTAGCCTCCATGCTTTTTTATACGGCTAACCACCACAAGATTAGCACCTATTTGCAGGAGTGATGATTTAAAATAAGCATATTTTGCTAAGCATGGCTAGGAAATATACTTAGCGCAACTCACCCATGATTATCGTAATACAAAATCACAAAAAAATACAAAAAAATACTCAAAGAAAACATATTTAAGTATTAGCTCGCCTTCTGACGCTGCTGAAGACCCAGTCCAAGCAAAATCAGAACCAAGCCAGCCAAGGTTGATGGCAGGATAGGCTCACCCACTACCAGGAAAAGAAGCATTAGCGACACGGGCGGAGAGAGAAAAATCAGGTTAGAGACTTTAGCGGTGCGTGACACCTTGTGTACTGCTAGCTGCCATAAAATAAACGCCAAGCCCATCTCAAACAGCCCCACGTATACGCCAGCACCAAACGCGGCCCACCCGTGCCACTGGAAGCCGGGGCCACACAGCAACAGGATAGTTAACACGGGCAGTCCGACACTGAAATTTTGCCATTGGCCTACCAAGGGCGGGCGTGGATCACGTGCATTAAGCAGCCAATAAAGCGCCCATAGCAACGTGGATGCTAACGCTAGTATGACGCCTACTGGGTCGGCAAAGGAGACATTAAGCACCGCACCGCGGGTAGCGATTACCCACACGCCCGCGTAGGCGACCAAACCAGCGACAATGTCCATACGGGTTAAACGCTGACCTAATAATGGCACGGCTAAATATGCCATCGCCAAGGCCCAGGTATAATTCAGCGCCATGGCCTCCTGGCCGGGAAGTCGATCATAGGCAGCAAATAGCACTAGGTAATAAGCCACTGGATTCATCAGCCCAGCCCAAGCAGCCGTCTTCCAACCCGATCGGAGCGCACTGGGCATTTCACCACGCCTGATGACTATCGCGCCCATTAATGCCCATGAAACAAACGCAGCTAGCCACATCAGCTCCAAAGGGCTCATCCAAACAAGCGCCACTTTGAAAGCCGTTGCTACCGTGGACCAAAGCGCCACCGCCCCCAGTCCATAGAGGATCGCTTGCCGATCCTGACTCATCGATCAATATGTCCTAGATCCCGCCCTGGCTCTAACTTGTCTCGAACACGCTGTTTAAGTAGCTTGATATCCGGAAAGCCACCATCACGCTTGCGCTCCCATAACAGCTCATCCTCATACCAAATCTCGAAAGTGCCGCCGTGCGAAGGTGTTAATGCCACCTCATTTAAAGCCTCGCCAAACGTAGAGAGCAACTCTTGGGCATACCAGGCACTGCGAAGTAGCCACTGGCACTGTGTGCAATAACGTATTTGAATACGTGACATCCCTGATCTCCCAGCCAAGTTAAGATAGCATCCTACGTAGATATTCTGTCATTTTGAGGTAGCTTGAGAAAGATAGCTTGAAAAATTTGGCTTTAAATAAATGTCTTAAAATAGACAGTTACTGCCGAGGAGCCTACATGGCCGAACAGAACGTTTCTCAGTCTCGACTATTCGAGTGGCTCACTGGTGATGAAGACAGCCGCATGTGCGACGACATCCCCGAAAGCGCTTGTGATGAACAACCGCGTAATTTCACCCTGCATTTATTAGCGTCATTAGGCAATAAACTTGGAGATGAATTATCTAGCGCGCGGCTAGTACTGCCATGGCTAATGGGAATTATCGGCGCACCAATTTGGATGGTCGGTTTACTGGTGCCCATTCGCGAAGCGGGGGCATTGTTACCGCAAATCTTTGTTGCCGGTTTTATCCGCTTAAAACCCAAGCGAAAATGGGTATGGGTGTCAGGAGCGTTACTTCAAGCGTTAGCAGCCTTAGCGCTTGCCTTACTTGCACTGGTTGCCAGCGGTGGTCTCGGCGGTGCATTGGTATTGGCGGCTCTGATACTGCTCTCGTTGGCACGTGGCTTATCGTCTATCGCCACCAAAGATGTGCTGGGAAAAACCATTGCCAAACGTCGCCGCGGCACATTAATGGGTTGGAGCGGCAGCATTGCTGGCGGTGCGACGCTCGTCGCTGGTATTTTATTAATGCTACTCGATAGTCAACCGGGCAACATGATAGTGGCTGCCTTGCTGACTATCGCATCGGGCTGCTGGCTTGTTAATGCAATCGCAGCCTCCCGGATTGAAGAAGCACCAGGCGCCATTGCGGGGGGTGAAAATGGCTGGGATAGCATTAAATTGGGACTATCCTTACTCAAGAGTGACCGCGTTTTTTTGCATTTCAACATTGCGCGGGCACTACTGCTATCAAGCGCCCTTGCTTTACCCTACCTAGCACTGCTTGGACAAAACCAGAGTGGTACTAATCTTGGCGGGTTAGGCGTCTTGATAGTGGTGTCGGGCATTGCTGCCATGGTCGCAAGCCCAGTATGGGGAAAGCGAGCTGACCAATCGAGTCGTCGCGTTATGCGAGATGCCGCTATCGGCACTATCGCCTGCTGCTGCTTAGGTGCAAGCCTAGCGTGGCTACCCGGTGAATGGACCCGCAGCGTTTGGCCCTATGCGCTGATCTATGCATTGTTAGTGATTGCCCATCACGGAGTGCGTTTAGGGCGTAAAACTTACCTTGTTGATATGGCAAGCCAAGACAACCGGGCGCTTTATGTCGCGCTCTCTAACACCCTAACAGGGGTACTCATGCTCGTGGTGGGTGGCTTTATTGGTGCCCTTGCACAATGGCTTGGAAGCGCTATGTTGCTGTTGGTACTTGCGGGCACAGCCGTTGGAGCAATGCTGAGCACCCAACGCTTGCCGGAAGTAGAGTAGCCATGCTGAGATTATGGGCATGAAACTCGCTGCAGCTAACGTTAAGATAGCACTCAAGATTGCAATGCATAGCAACGCTCGCCATGATAGGCCTGGTTAGCATTTCTCAAGCGGAGCATTTGCTATGCTGCTTGACAAAAATGATTGGGAACGCCGCTTAAATCTCGGTGATAATAATCACCATGATTTACGGGAAGGACTGGAGCTGCAACAGGAACCCCTTGATGAAACGATCTCCATTGATCAGTCCAGAGTTGCTCGAACGCATTATTGACGCTTCGGAAGACGGCATTGTGGTTGCCGAGCAAGAAGGGGATGAAAACATCCTCATCTATGTCAACAAAGGCTTTGAGCGCTTGACGGGCTATAGTGCGGACGAAATTTTGTACCGAGACTGTCGGTTTTTACAGAATGAAGACCGCGACCAGGATGCACTGGCTTCAATCCGGGAAGCGCTTATAGATGGCCGCCCTTCTCGTGAAGTGCTGCGTAATTACCGGAAAGATGGAACGATGTTCTGGAATGAACTATCCATCACGCCGGTTTATGACGAAGCCGATAAGCTGATGTATTACATTGGGGTGCAAAAAGATGTCACTGAGCGCGTAGAGGCACAACTGGCGCTAGCCAAGCTGCAAAACCAGCGAGAGAACAGCCAATAATTAACTTTCTCGAAAAAAAAACTATAAATACTTGATCTTCGTTCTTACTGGCGTTATATAGCGGCTAGGCGCTAAAAACGCGCTAGGTGCTTCATACTGTGTGCTGTTACTTAGGTATATGGTGGGAGCCATTGTGATGCCGGTACGCCGGCTGGGTTGGAGGACACACCATGAGCCGTGACCCTTTAAGTCGTGAAACATTTACTACCGATGCACTCGACACCGACGAGTTTGAGAGCTTGGACGCCGTTAATGACGATCAATACAGCAAAAACAAACCAAGCAAAGCTGATAGCCTACGCGCACGACGTCAAGTAGAGGCTTGGCTGGAAGAGCGCAGGTTGCAACGCGTTATTGAAGATGATTGGGACGAGGAAGAATAAACCTCAACCGCTTGATCTCGTATACAAGGGTTCTCAGCGGCCCGGCCTTCTTCTTGACTTACAGATCGGCCTGGCCCACAAGATTCGTTACTGCCTAGCCATTCCTCACACAGGTCTCTATCATCACATCGTCAGTAACACACAGCTGGTAGCAAACAG
>NZ_REBQ01000162.1 GCF_007692655.1 Halomonas sp. | reverse complement strand
CTTCTAAATTGACTTGGGTGATGTTTGTGCGATTCCCCACATCACTGACAATAGAAGCGTACGCACCGCTTACAGAAGCCCTTCCACCCACAATTGAGGAAGCCTGCAGGTTTTGGAGCGCCAGTGCATTGCGATTATCGCCCGAGCCGGATGCTACCCAATCAGCGGGATCGTCATCGGGATTAACGGGTTGGCCAGCTGCAATTTTGTCTATGTCACTGATATTAGTCTCCATGCCATTAGCAGCACGCCGCACTGGCTGGATTTCAAAACGGTCGCCATCTTGGGGGGGAGGTGTATCACTAAACGTAAGATTCAACCCACCAAAGTTCAGCGTACTAGTGGCGGCGTCCCAACCATCACCAATGTCAACTACAGCACCTGTGTCATTACGCTGCACGACCGGCGCCCCACCTTCAAAGCGAACGGTATAATCAACGGCACGAAGCTGATCAATATTATCGGCATCAAATTCAATCGTTGCTATGTCAGATACATTGCCCGGGTAGCTATAAGCCTGGGGCGAGCGCACACTAAAGAAATCTCCCCCTTGCTGGCCATCTAAATCAACCCCATTCTTATGCTGCTCATTGAAAGCGACTGATAGTGAAACAGCCAATTGGCCAATTTGATTCTGAGTTTTATCCAGTGTCTCTGAGCGAAACGTCATCAAGCCACCCAACGCACCACCTTTGATCGTCGACTCATCGAGCTGAACGAGATTACCACCTCCATCTCGATAACCCACTATGGTCCGCTGGGGGTCGTAGTCTGCCTGGATCGCTTCCAGTTGAAAGGAATTAGTGCCCGTTACTAAAGGCTGACCATTCGGCAAGCTGATATTATATGTTTTGCCATCCTGAACGTTGAGGCGTAGATCCATACGCTCATTCAGCTGTGAAACTAGGTGGTCACGTTGGTTAAGCAGGCTGTTGGGAGCCTCGCCACTGCGCGCGCGCGCCAGGGCAATTTCTTTATTTAACCCTGCGATCTGCTCGGTAATGTTATTTATTTGGGTAACTTCATCATTAATTTGACCATTGACATTACTCTGCATATCTTGCAAGTAACCGTCAAATGAACGAAATTGAGAGCTTAAAGTGTTAGCGGTACCCAATACGCCCTGACGTGAAGCGGGATCTGATGGGGCACTAGCCAAATCTTCCAACGACGCAAAAAAGTTTTGCATTAACGGCGCTAAGCCTGCATCGCGGTCTGCCAGCAAATTATCAATTTGCGATATCTGGTTATTGTAAGTTTCTAAAGCACTCGATTGGGTCGTAGCATTATTTAATTGATTGGCAACAAATGTATTGAACTGGCGCTCAATGCTATTAACACGCACGCCCCCACCCTCACGCCCTTCACCTATCTGGGTAATTTCACGATTAAACCCAGGCGTGTAAACATTACTAATGTTATTACTCGTCGTATTGAGGGCATTTTGCGCTACATTGAGGCCGCTTAACCCTATCGAAAACATGCTCATGGTCGAATTCCTTAGGCCGATACCTATATATGTTATAAATATCGGCAGTGCGCAGAAGAACTTGAGGCAAGGACTAGCGAGAATCTGCCAAGAAATTGCTTTCGGCGTTAAGCGGCCCCATGGTGTTCATCACAGAGACCAGCTTATCAGCATAACGCGGATCCGTGGCGTAACCACCTCGCTGAAGCTCTCGTGCCGCCTGCTCAGCATTGGGAGCCTGCACCACGCCAGCATAACGTGGGTTATTGCCAATCAGGTTGGCATAGTCGGTGAACGCATGCTCAAACGAATCATAGACGCGGAAAGTATCAACCACTTGCGTTCGGCGCCCGTTGATATATTCGTGGGTAACAATATCCGTTGTTTGCCCCTGCCAATGGCTTCCTGCTTTAATGCCAAATAAGTTGTGGCTGTTATGTCCATTTCGAGCGGCAATTTCATGCCTTCCCCAACCGGTTTCAAGGGCTGCCTGGGCCAAAATAAGTTCAGCAGGCACTCCCGTCGAAGCACTGGCCGCTTGGGCAGGTGCTGATAGCTTTTGAACAAATTGGCTGACGTGGTCTGAAGCGCTATTTGTGCGCCGGGGCGCCACCACTTTTTCTGCCGTATTTGGCTGTACCCCCTGACGAGCAAGCTCTAACTCGCTCAGGAATCGACCACTGCCTTGGGATGACATGTCACTACTGACATCTTGATCAGGCCGTAATGGATCATCAATCACCCGGGGTGTACCGCGTGGGATACCGGCAATCAGCTCCTGCAGTTCACGATCTGCATTGGCGGCAGACTCTCCCCTGGAAATGGCACCCTGACGCTCTAACTGCTCTACCAGCGCATCAGCAAGACCGATTCCGCGAGATGCCATCACCTGGGACCACTGCTGATCAAGCATTGATTGATAAGTATCCGTCGCGCTGCTGTTCATCAGATCAGAGCTGGGAATTGCCTCGCGCATACTCTTCATCATCATCTGAATAAATAACGCTTCAAATTGCTGCGCAGCGCCATGAACACCCGCCTCAGGATCTACTCTCGCCGTGTGCTGTAAACGCTGGAAGCCACTCACGTCGAGGGCAAACTGGCTAGTCATATCGTTTGCACTCATTAAATGACCTCTAGCTCAGCGCGTAATGAACCTGATGCTCTTAAAGCCTCAAGAATCGACATTAGATCTTGTGGCGTAGCGCCTAACGCATTGAGTGCGTTAACCACTTCGTTGAGCTGAGCTCCCTCCACAATCTGTAGGAAAGCCTCCTGCTGTTCAATCTCTATATCTGTATCTGGTACTACAACCGTCTCACCTTCCCCGAATGGGGCTGGCTGACTAACTCCAAAGCGGGTATCAATCATGATCGATAAGCTACCGTGCGCCACCGCCGCTTGGCGTAATGTCACCGCACTATTCATTACGACGGACCCTGTACGTGAGTTCAACACGACACGAGCAGGTGCATCCATAGGCGTTACCTGTACATTTTCAACACGGGCCATAAAATTGACGCGCGCGTTATCATCAGCAGGGCCATCAAGAGCAATCACCCTGCCATTACGCGCATAGGCTACCGATTGCCCAAACTCATTGTTAATAGCAGTAACCATGCGCTGAACCGTACCGAAATCGGAGTTATTGAGCTGCAGTTCCAACACTCCTCCGTTACTGCCCAAGTTTAGCGGCACTTCTCTTTCAACCAAGGCGCCGTTTGGTATCCGTCCAGACGCTTGCTGATTGATCTGAACACTGCTTCCACCTGCTTGAGCACCCGCACCACCTACTAACATGTTGCCCTGGGCAATCGCGTAGGTGTCACCGTCGGCACCTTTTAACGGTGTCATTAGCAACGTCCCACCTCTTAAGCTACGCGCATTAGCGATTGACGAAACAACAATATCCAAGCGCTGGCCTGGACGAGCGAATGGCGGTAAGTCAGCAGTGACCATGACGGCGGCCACATTGCGTAACTGTAAATTAGTGCCTGCCGGAATAGTCACACCAAGCTGGGACAACATATTGGTCAGGCTTTGACTCGTGAACGGTGCCTGGGTCGTTTGATCGCCTGTACTATCGAGGCCAACGACTAAACCATAGCCCACCAGTTGGTTATCCCGAACGCCTGCGAAACTGGCTAGCTCACGAATACGCTCCGCATGGGCTGGAAAAGCCATCAGACACATCAGTAACAAGACGCCTAGCTGAGTCAGCCATGTCTTAGTCGACCGATAACCATTTAAGCGCATCGCTATCGTCCGTCGGGATAGTTTTTGTGATGATAATCTCATTGTTAGCTCTCCATAGAGCTAGAACGGCGATACGTTTAAGAAGAAACGCTGCAGCCATCCCATGTGCTGTGCTTCATTGATATATCCGTCTCCCACATATTCAATGCGCGCATCCGCTACCTGGGTGGAAGGCACGGTGTTCTGAGACGTAATGGTGCGAGGGTTCACCACGCCTGAGAAGCGGATGAACTCAGTGCCTTGATTAATCGCTATTTGCTTTTCACCACGTACCCGCAAATTGCCATTATTCATCACCTCAAGCACTGACACCGTGATGGTGCCTGTGAATGAGTTGTTGGCTTGAGACCCACCGCCACCGGCGAAATCGCTGGCGCCAGAGATATCAAAGCCATAGTCAGCCAGCACATCGAGTAAATCTGGCAATTGCGCAAGATCAAGGCTTGAACTGCCACTACGGTTGGCGTTGGACTGCGAGTTCTTACTTGCACTGACTTCTTCGTCTAAAACGATGGTCATAATATCGCCGATAGAGCGCGGGCGGCGATCTTCAAAAAGCGGCTGATACCCTCGACGTGCTTGATAAATAGAGCCATTAGCGACAGGCGGTGGTCGATCAACGATATTGATCTGCTCTTGTTCTCCCACTACAGAGGCTCTAGGGATTTGAGCACAGCCAGCGACAACCAGCATAAAAAACGCCAGCGCTGCTAGGGCAATACGGCGTGACATCTGATGCAATTCCAGCATAACGCGACCTGTAAGTATGGGGTTACAGCTGGCTTAAACGCGCCAACATTTCGTCGCTGGTAGAAACAGCCCGACTGTTAATTTCATAGGCGCGCTGGGTCTGAATCATATTGACCATTTCTTCAACCACGTTCACGTTTGAGGTTTCTACATACCCTTGAAACAGCCGCCCAGCACCATTCATGCCCGGCATATTTTCATTAGGTGCGCCTGAAGCGCCTGTCTCTAAATAGAGGTTGCCACCAATGCTTTGTAAGCCTGCCGGGTTAATAAACGTACTAACGGTTATTTGCCCAACTTCGTTATCAAGTGCGATACCTGGCTGACGTACACTCACCGTGCCGTCTTCGCCAACATTGACTGATAAGGCGTTCTCAGGCAAAAAGATGGCAGGTTCAACAGGGTAGCCACTAGCAGTTACCATTTGGCCGTTTTCATTAAGTTGAAAACTGCCATCCCGGGTATAGCCTACCGTTCCATCCGGTAACAAGACTTGAAAAAAGCCTTCGCCGTTAATGGCAAGGTCACGGGAATTTTCTGTTTGTTCTAGCCCACCCTGGGTGTGTAAACGCTCAGTAGCAACGGCACGTACACCAGTACCCACTTGCATACCGGAAGGGAGGCGATCCTGAACATTATTCTGAGCGCCCGGCTGACGCATATTCTGGTACAGCAGATCTTCAAATACTGGACGTGAGCGTTTGAAACCATTGGTGCTAACGTTGGCCAAGTTATTTGAAATCACATCTAGCTTGGTTTGCTGTGCTTCCAAACCGGTTTTAGCTGTCCACAGAGACTTAATCATAGGTATGTTTCCTTAACCAACTGAGCAACGTCAGCCTTGAATGGCCAACGTTAGCCTTGGAGAGATAGTATGCCGTTAGCACGTTGAGCGTTTTCGTCAGCTGTACTGAGCACTTTCATTTGCATGTCGTAACGACGCGCAACATCAATCATGGAGACCATGGCATCAACGGCACTAACATTACTTCCCTCAAGTGCCCCGCTTACAATTCTGCCGTCTTCATTAGCAGGTAATACGCCCGGCATGTCCTCATCGTTTAGCGGTGCACGGAATAAACCATCATCACCGCGGGTTAGCTCACCGGCTTCAGGTGTCACCAACTTAATACGGCCCACCTCGACTAATGCTTCCGGTCCTACCCCTTCAGGAATGGCACTAATCGTCCCGTCCGCACCGATTGAGACCTGTGCGCCCTGAGGAATCGCGATCGGTCCGCCTTCGCCCACTACCGGACGACCAACGCTGAGTAAAACGCCATCGCTATCAACTTGAAGGTCACCCCGTCGGGTATAAGTTTCAGTACCGTCATCAGCCAATACAGCCATCCACGCATTATCTTGCATAGCGATGTCCAGCGTTCGCCCGGTAAACTCAACGGGCCCCTGAGAGAAATCACTACCAGGCGTAGTCGTTACCGCTGAGGTACGCGTCGCTAGCAAGGCTTCGCCTTGGACGGGCACCGAGCGAGCAGCTTGTAACTGAGCGCGAAAACCTGCAGTCGTCACATTCGATAGGTTATTACTCACCACCGATTGCTGATCCATTGTGTGCTTAGCACCACTCATGGCGGTATAGAGCATTCGATCCACGGTACTTACTCCTTACAAAAATGACCGATCATTAAAGATTAATAATGGTCTGCAGGAGCTCGTCCTGAGTACTGATGGTTTGCGAATTAGCCTGATAAGCGCGTTGCGCAATGATCATATCCACTAGCTCACGCGCCATATCAACGTTAGAGGTTTCCACAGCGCTAGGCTGAATTAGGCCAAGTAAGCCGGTACCCGGCGCGCCAATTAACTCTTGTCCAGATGACGCTGTTGCAGTCCATAGGTTGTCACCTTCCGGTTTTAAGCCTTCAGGATTGCGGAAATTGACCAACGCTATTTGCCCAGCTGCACGCGACTGCTCATTTGAGTAGTTACGCATGATGGTGCCATCATCTTCGATGGTAATACCCACTAAAGAACCAGAGGTATAACCATCCTGCGAAGTATTATTGACCGTTGAATCATTGGCAAACTGGGTTGATCCCTCAAAGCTCATTGCAATATTCAACCCATCGAATGGGTTACCGGTCCCAAACTCACTACCCGCAAAACTCTCATCAAACACAGCGTCACTCGAACCATCCAGTGCCAGGGTGCCGTTCTGATTAAACGATAAGGTTCCGAGGCCAATGTCATAGGTGCTAGCACCCGCAGGCCCGCCCGACATGCGGCCATTTACGGCCCACTCGTTACTCTCTGTTTTAGTAAAATAGAGAGAGAGATTTCGCGCGTTACCTTGAGAGTCAAATACGGTGGCATTGGTAGAGTAGTTATAGGTATTAGAATTCTCTGGATTAAATGGTGTAGCACCAAGATCAATAACAGGCTGACCTGAGTCTAAGTTTAAAGATATTTCAAGCTCAGTGGTTGCATTAGCCTGTAAATCTCCTGACGGCACTCGCATCGGTTGAACGTTACCCCCCGCCTGTACATTGCCTTCTGCATCGGCGGGATAGCCCATAATTTGCGCGCCCTGGGCGTTCACCAAGTTTCCCTGGGCCGTCATGGTTAGCTGGCCATTACGCGAATAGCCTACTTCACCATTAGGCTGTTGGAAGCGGAAAAAACCTTCCCCTGAAATCGCCAAGTCCATATTGCGGTTAGTAGATTCAACATTGCCCTGGCTAAAGTTCTGCAATACTGCAGAATTACGAACCCCAAGACCAATACGTGACTCTGCATACACATCCGCAAACTGCACGTTAGAACTTTTAAAACCAACGGTTTGTGAGTTAGCAATATTATTGCCGACGGCACCTAATTTTTGCTGCTGAGCGCTTAAACCACTGAGTGCTTGTGAAAAACTCATGATGTTCCCCTGAGAAAGCTGTATTTAATGAATAGTTACAGAATTTGTTTAACTTGATCGAGACCAACTTGGCCGTAAATAGCCCCCAAATCCAGGCGCACATTGCCGTTATCAGCCCCCGGGGACACGCCTTGCACCAGTGCATAGTTCAAAGCCTGGGTTTCAAGCGCTTTGCCATCTGCGTCGGTAGCTTTAAAGTTCACTTTGTACGCACCTTCGGCCACAGCGTTGCCTTCGTTAGTTAAACCACCCCAACTAAACGATTCAACGCCGGCAGCTACTGCGCCTAAATCTTTGGTATAAACGACTTCGCCCGAACGATTAGTAATGGTCACTTCGACCTTTTCAGCAGGTTTGGCTAACTCAATACCGAAGGGCGTTGCGTAGGAGCCGTTCGTGGGATCAATACTCACCATGACATTGTTTCCAGGCACCAGTACGGCTTTATCAATCAATCCAGCAGCCTGAAGTGCTTGAGCGGCGTCCATTTGCTGAGTAATACCGTTCAGCGTGTCATTCAACTGCTCGATACCGCTAACCGTATTGATTTGAGCTAACTGAGAGGTCATCTCAGCATTGTCCATTGGATTAAGGGGATCCTGATTCTGCAGCTGGGTGATCAGCAGCGTCATAAAGCTTTCACGTAGCTCATCGGATTGGCTCGCAGAAAGGCCGTTAGCGCTGCCTGCATTTACGTTACTCAATACGTTCGTATCGATATTCATGGTTTATCCCTCACCCAGGGAAAGCGTCTGTATTAACATCTGCTTGCTGGTATTAAATACTTCGATATTGGCCTGATAGGAGCGCGAAGCTGAGATCATATTGACCATTTCATGTACAGGCTCAACGTTGGGCTTTGCGACATAGCCATCTTCATCGGCTGCCGGATGATTGGGCATATATTCCATACGTAGTGGCGAGTCATCCTCAACCACCTCCATCACCCGAACACCACCAACACCATAACGATTGCTCTGTGCCTGAGTCTCAAACATGACGTGTTTGGCTCGATAGGTCTCGCCATCAGGACCGGCTACGCTGTCCGCGTTTGCCATGTTGCTGGCAGTCACGTTCATTCGCTGGGACTGGGCACTCATTGCCGAAGCGGCAATGTCAAACGCAGAAAACATCGACATTTTTTGCTATCTCCTTACGAATCTGGCCCGGATCACTCAGGCTGCATCGCACTTTTCAGACCTTGTATACGGCTATTGAGAATAGTGAGGCCAGCCTGATAACGCAGGGCATTATCAGCAAACTGCGTGCGCTCACGATCCATATCGACCGTATTTCCATCTAGGCTAGGCTGGTCAGGAATCCGGTAAAGTAAGTCAGCGCTACCTGCGCCACTCCATGCACGACCTTCGCCAGCAATATGGTTACCGGCGGTGCGCGCCAACGCTAGGCCTCCTCCTGCACTGCCAGCAACTCCTTGAGTACCGTCTACGGCTTTTTTCAGTTCGCTGGCAAAATCAATGTCGCGTGCCTTATAGTTAGGCGTATCGGCATTAGCAATATTGGATGCCAGCACTTCATGACGAGCTTGACGCAAGCCTAAAGCGCGCTGGTGGTAATTAAAGGCAGATTCCAGTTGATCAATCATGCCAACCCTCACGTTGAGGAAAATAAAATGGACTTTGTTGATGATGAAGAATACGTCCAGAACTATCAGCCTAAAGCATCGAACAGCTTGTGTTTACACCAGCATTTCACATGATACGCCTCATTCCTTTTCGCTAAACTTACTGACCAGTTTCCTCGTTGCCCCCCTCTCTAAGCGGCCTCTACTATGCTAAGTAAGCGCTACATTCCGAACAGTGCACCTCGCTGCTGCAAAGTATTGGGCATGTTGGTAGGTATATTTACTCTATTATTCATCAACGCTGCCCAGGCCAATGACGACGACCTAATTCAGCAAGTACATCATTTCCTATACCAACAAACGCAGGCTCTAGGCGAAGAAGTCATTATCGAGCTACGTCCACCTTCACCACACTTACCGACCTGTGTTCAGCCCGAACCTTTCTTACCTAATGCAAATCAGGCGCCGCTGGGCCGCGTCTCAGTTGGTGTGCGCTGCGGTGAAGACAGCCGCCAAGTCCGATATCTGCAGGCGCAAATTGATGTCATTGGCCAGTACGTTGTGGCAGGAAGGGATATTGAGCGTGGCACACTGATTACATCAGATATGCTTAGCGAACGCGGCGGAAATCTTGGTGATTTGTCTGCCCAAGCGCTTACTGATAAGAACGATATAGTGGGTAAAATTGCCCAGCGCCCTATTCGTAGCGGCAGTTCATTTCTCACTCATTATTTACAAGCCCCTCACTTAGTGGAACGCGGGCAGCGCGTCACTGTCATAGCACAAGGCTCTTCTTTTCGTGTTTCACGTGAAGGTGAAGCACTCGAAAACGGGGCCTTAGGTGATCGTGTTAGGGTACGGTTTGATTCGCGTGACATTAAAACTGCACGTGTTACAGATCAGGGTACTTTAGTCATGGATTTTTAACTTCCTTCCTAAAGTTATACCCAGCGCTGCCGATAGTTACTACACTAGGCGCTAAGCGCATCGACGTTGACGATGAGGCAGACAACGTGAAAATTGATAACATGAACTCGCTATTGAGATCCAACCAGACTCAACAGCGTGATGAAACGCAAAAAGCCAATAGCGTAGCGCCTGTAACCTCTGGCGGCACTACTCGCGAGTCGACGCAGTTAAGTCAATCACGTATTGATGAGACGCAGGATATTGACGCTGCTAAAGTCGAAGAGATTCGCGACGCTATTCGCGAAGGTCGGCTTGAGATGCATGCTGATCGTATTGCTGACGGCTTAATTGCTAATCTTAAAGATTTATAAGGGGCGCCAACATGAGCCTTGCACGCTTGCTTACCGATCAACAACAGCGCCTTGATGCGCTGACATCTTTGTTGTCTAGCGAGCAACAACTGCTAACGCAGGGCGATGTTGACGGTGATGCCTTGGCGCAAGTCGCTGTTGAGAAACAAGCATTGCTTGAAGAGATTGAACGCATTGAGTCAGTTCGACGTGGTGTCCAGAAACGTCTAGGTTACCCAGATGGTGCTGATGGTGCTCGAGAAGCCGCTCAAAATGCAGAATGTTATTCAGCATGGGCAAGCTTGTTAGAGAAAAGTGAGCGCGCAGCGCGCATGAATGAGCTAACCGGCCAAATGCTGTCGGTACGCATGAAGCACAATCAAGCTATGTTAGATTATATCCGTCAAATCGCTGAAAAAACCCTCTATAAGCCAGATGGCCGCAACAGCGCTCAGTCAGGTAGAATCAACGCCTCCGCTTAGTATGCAACTTCAAATATAGACAAAACCTATACAAACAGCTTCAATGTGAGCATTAGCATCCACATTGGGAGTTACGATGTTGCTTTCTCATCTTCCGGAAAACTTTACCGCTGTTGTTATCGGCGCCAATGGTGGCATTGGCAATGCTATTATTCACAGGCTATTGACCGACACCAGTGTGGGCAGCGTCGTTGCTGTAAGCCGTGCATCTCTTTCTCTACAGCATCCACATTTAGAAGCGCTAAGTGCTGATATCACTACAGAACAAGGGCGCGATGCACTCAATTTACATTTAGGTAGCCGCCCTGTACACCTACTGTTCAATGCTATTGGCACTCTGCATGACGATGCATGTAATGTGCAGCCTGAAAAGCGCCTAGAGCAATTAGACGCAGCCTCTTTCACCCATGTGATGCATATTAATGCAGCAACCCCTGCTTTATTGGTTGCTGCACTTAAACCATCGCTGCAAGGCAAGCACCCAACCATTATTGCTAGCTTATCAGCACGCGTTGGGTCCATTGGCGATAACCAACACGGCGGTTGGTATAGTTACCGTGCAAGCAAAGCAGCGCACAACATGCTAATGAAGACCCTTTCCATTGAACTCACACGGCTTAACAAGCAGTCTATTGTGCTATGTCTTCATCCAGGCACTACCGATACATCCCTATCAAAGCCTTTCCAAGCTCGTGTGCCCAGCGAAAAGCTATTTACAACTGACTTTGTTGCTCAGCAGCTGCTTAGGGTTATGTCACAACGCACCCCTGAAGACACCGGCAGCTTCTGGGATTGGGCCGGAGAACCTATCGAGTGGTGAGTGGTGAGTGGTGAGTGGTGCAAAAAAAATCCCCCAAGGCGTCAGCCCTGGGGGATTTTTCGTAATAAGTGCCTGACAATGACCTACTCTCGCATGGGGAGACCCCACACTACCATCGGCGCTAAGCGGTTTCACTACTGAGTTCGGCAAGGGATCAGGTGGTTCACGCTCGCTATGGTCGTCAGGCGTAACTTTAAATGTATATCATGCTGTGTGTGTGCGTCTCATTGCCAAGCGGTCTGTTTTAAACAGACGCTCAGCATGCCTATCCGGCTTATGTCGTTACCATCTTGAGCAGACCCCTTGGGTGTTATAGG
>NZ_REBQ01000174.1 GCF_007692655.1 Halomonas sp. | reverse complement strand
AGGGTTGCTGTTGATAGGTTTTGCAGTTTTTATATTTATAAAGTCTATGCTTTACTATCGTTTTAGCTTAGGTGTTTTTATTTCCATAATGTTATTAGTTCCCCTGTCAGCTATTTTGGTTTTTATATTCTTAGGCGCAGAGATACTAGCTGCCTTAGGGCGTGACCCTACCTTAACAGGGAGAACCCAACTATGGGGCTGGGGTATAGATGTCGCTTTACAAAAGCCTTGGTTAGGCTGGGGGTACCAAGCCTATATGGGGAGTGAGCATGCTCAAGCATACGCCCTAACAATACCAAGGTTTGTAAATTATGACGTACCGCATTTTCATAATGCTTATATTCAGATTTTAGTTGAGTTAGGCTTTCTAGGATTTTTATTCTATTTCTTTACTTACATGGTAGTGGTTGGAAGGCTCTATATTCTTTCAGCATATCGCCAGTACATGGGGTTATTGCCGCTGCTTGCTATTTTAACTTTATTGTTAATATCTTCTTTCTTTATAAACACTTTTTTTCAATATAATGATTTTTCAACTATTCTATTTTTTATTAGCGCAATAACTGTATCTGGAAACTACACTTTAACGCGTTCTGGCGTGCAGAGTTAGTGTTCATCAATTCATAGTTTTGTTGGGTGTTTTAGATGTTGATAGGTAAAGTTAAAGAAAATTTTAACGTTGACTGTGATAAACAGCTGGCTTCCACTCACCTTATCAGCTTTTTAAATCCTTATTCATATCTTGTCATGCGTAAAGAAAAAGACATTTATATGGGTATAGATAGCTTTTATTGTGACGGAATTCTTTTTGCTAAAGCAATGCAGCTAACCGGGAAAAAATATACCCGTGTTAGTTTCGATATGACTTCAATTGCTCCTACAGTTTTTCATGATGCTGAAAAAAAGGGTGCTCTAGTTTACTTCGTCGGCTCTGAGCCAGGCGTAGTTGAAAAAGCTGCCTCATACTTTTATGAGCTGTATCCTAATCTGAAACTTGCAGGCCTTCGCCATGGGTTTTTTGATTCATCATCTGAGAGACAAGCTTTTTTGCAAGAGTTAAAATTATTGTCACCTGATATTGTTATCGTGGGAATGGGAGCCCCCGCACAGGAAAAATTTATTGTTGACTTGAAAAATACAGGCTGGGAAGGCGTAGCCTATACTTGTGGAGGATTTCTGCATCAAACCGCTAGCAGCGGCACAAATTATTACCCTCGCTGGATAGATAAATTTAATTTACGCTGGTTGTATCGTATGTATGATGAACCAAAGTTAGTCAAGCGTTACTTTGTTTACTACCCCTTATTTGTGGTGATGTTTACATACGATATTGTTGTTTTTAAATTCAATAAGCGCCAACGCTAATATGGTTTTATTTTATGTTTATGAAGTTGGCTTGGATTAGAATGGAGTCTTTAATGTGAAAAAAAAGCAATTGTCATTGATTTTTTCTGATCGATACCCACCGCAGATAGTGCTTCCACTCTTGGATACTCTGTCAATTTTTGTTGGCGGTTTAATAGCGTATGGGATTCGGTTTGATGTTTTTTTGCTACATGAAAGATATGTTTTAGCATTGACGTGCATAGCTTTACTAGTGCTGGTTATTAACAGCATGGCTAATAGCTATCGTGCTTGGCGAATACCGTCTATTTTTCAGATGATCGGTAATCTGATGCTGGTTTGGGGGGCGGTTGGAATCACGGCAGCCTCGTTGATCTATTTTGCTCATGCTGCTGAACGCTTCTCCCGGCTCTGGATCGGCATGACGTTGATAATATCATTTGTCATGGCAGGCGGCGCACGCATTTTGGTTCAACTAGGACTTCAGCATATACGTTTGCGTGGTGGGGCGAGACGACCTGTATTTTTAGTAGGGCCGAGCCAGAATGTACTAGATGTTGCGAAAGGTATTCGCAGTGCTTCCTGGGAAGGGCACACCATCGCAGGTGTAGAACGCCTAAAATCAAAACTCGATGAGCACAACGTTGAACGTATAGTACGCCGTATCATTCAATCCAGAGCTCGAGAAGTTTGGATCTGCGTGCCTCTGGAAATGGGCGAAACTGTTCGCACACTGTTCTACTCCTTGCGTAACCACACCGCGGAAGTACGGTTTATTCCTGCTTTTGAGGATATGCACCTTCTCAATCACCGTATGAGTGAAGTGGCAGATCATTATGCTATTGACCTCAGCGTCTCTCCGATGAGTGGAATGTCGCGCTTTTTGAAGCGTTCTGAAGATATTATCATCGGTGCGTTGATATCTTTTTTAATCTTGCCTGTGTGTATTGTTATTGCAATAGGCATCAAAGCAACCTCACCCGGTCCTGTATTGTTTAAACAGTACCGTGAAGGCTCGAACGGGCGCTGTTTCAAAGTTTATAAATTTCGCTCTATGTATGTTCACAATGAAGAAAGTGGAAAGGTTACGCAGGCAACAAAGAACGACTCTCGTATCACTCCCATTGGGGCTTTTCTGAGGCGCACTTCTCTAGATGAGTTGCCTCAGTTCTTTAATGTGCTCCAGGGGCGGATGTCAATTGTAGGTCCTCGTCCTCATGCGCTGGCCCATAATGAGCAATATAAAGAGCTCGTCGAATCTTACATGCGACGGCACAAAGTGAAGCCCGGTATTACAGGGTGGGCACAAGTAAATGGTTTGCGAGGGGAGACAGATACACTGCATAAAATGCAGCGTCGTGTTGAACATGACCTTTGGTACATTGATAATTGGTCGCTGTGGTTAGATTTAAAAATAATTTTTCTAACCATATTTACTGGATTTTCTAATAAAAATGCCTATTGAGAGCACTACGTTAGCGCCAATACCCTAGTGTAGTTTTATGTTTTAAAGTTAGCATAATGTGATTTGAATTTATTAACAGCCGACCACTGCTGGTGGGTCTAAAAGGATTTTTGTCTGAATGGTTGCTTCAAGCTTGTCTACCAACGGCCCAGTTATTTCCAAGTTAAGCTGGCTATCTAACCTAGCTGTGTTTCTACTAGGGGCTATTTCGTTAGTGGTGCCGAGCGGCTACTCAGTAGGCGCAGTGATTCTATTTTTAGCGGGTGTTGGTCTAATGGTTGCCCAACGCTCTCCACAGCTTACTGCGCAGGATAGATGGATTATTGCTTCGTTGCTTGCATATGCAGCTGTGAATATTGCAGAAGCCTGGTGGGATGCCCAGGGAATAAGAGGTATTGATAGCCCAATTCGATTCATTTTTGCGATACCAGCGTTGCTATGGGTGATGATTTACCCACCTCGACTCGTGTTCTTATGGGGCGGCTTTGGTGTTGGAGCTATTTTGTCGGGTATTTGGGCTGGCTGGCAAAGGGTAGTAGAGAATGTCGAACGTGCAGAGGGACATACTCACGTTATTCAATTTGGTAATTTAAGCATGCTGTTAGGCGTGTTTTGCCTAGCAGGCCTTGGTTGGGCAATGGTTCAGCAACACCGAAAGGCATGGGTAGGTTTCCTACTGGTGGGAGCAATTGCAGGAATTTTAGGCTCCTTGTTGTCAGGTAGCCGTGGAGGCTGGGTTGGTTTTCCAATTGTGCTTTGGGTGCTTTACCGTGCTTATGGCAAGAATATAACGATTAAGTTAAAAGGGGCTATTTTATTATTGGTGCTCATCGGTGGTTCTGCTATCTATATGATCCCGCAAATCGGTGTACAAGATCGTATTCATCAAGCTGCCAATGACATTTCCAGCTATTTTTCCGGTGAGCATGTCTTAAGCTCCGTAGGGTCTCGTTTTGAAATGTGGCGTGGGGCCGGGCACATGATTTTAGAAAAGCCTATTACCGGCTGGGGTGAGAACGGGTATCGTGATCAGATGGAGGTCTTGGCAAGCCAAGGTGTGGTAGATCAAGGCATTACTCATTACAGCCATGCTCATAATGAATTTATTGATACTTTTGCCAAGCGGGGGGGGATTGGGTTATTGGTCCTAATGATACTCTATCTAGTGCCATTGCGGTTGTTTATGCGTAGTTTTGCAGAGCCTGATTTAGAAAAGCGCTCTGTAGCAGTGGCGGGTGCACTCTTACCAGTGGCCTATATAGATTTTGGCTTAACTCAGGCTTTCCTGACCCATCACAGCGGTACAATGATGTATGCCTTCTTGTTAGCGGTCTTGTGGGGGATTCACTCAACCCATCGTCGCCAAAGCCAGCCTACCACTTGAACTGAACATATTTTTGAGAGGTGGCAGGAACTATTTTATAAACAGTTGCTCATATAACCATGTTTACGTCAGCCGACCATTGAAAAATAGTCGGTTTTTTTATTTTTAAACTATCAGTAACCTCATGGGGGCATGAGAAAGCTGTATAAGGGTTGTTAATGTAGAGGGCGCCGCGGTAATCCCCTACAATAACGCTCTGGCGCGAAGTGCTCACCTATTCAAGTTAAAGCACTGATTTAACGCACCACCCCTTTCATCCGCGCAGATAGAGTAGGGCAAGGGAACACGCCCGACACAATCCCTGGGCGGTAGCGTGCCTTTTTTTTGGAAATGATTATGCCAATACCTCGTCGTTCATTTGTGTCGCCAGCTCGCATGCTGCTGGTGGCCTTGAGTGTGGCCGTTATCAGCGGCTGTGCCACACAGTATCCTTCTGGAAGCACCCAGCAAGAAGCGCGCTATGTGCTTAACAACGATTCTGGCAAGCTTTTAGAAGATGAAAGCCTTAATAACTTTCTCTCCCAGGCACCGGCAAGCGGTATTCTGAACCTTGCTCGTAGCCCCTGGGGCGACAATGTTGAAGTCGTTGCCGATGAGTCCTATTTAGCGGCCAGCGGGCGCGAATGCCGCAAACTTCGGGTAGTGGCGGCAGGCGGGGACAGTGCCCGCACAGCACTGGTATGTGAAACGCCCAACGGTTGGGTAAACCAGCGTGACATCACACAAGCAGTCGAAGGGCGCTATTAATGTTGAAGCAAACCCTAGCAGTCGTCTCTATTACGTTAATGAGCGCACTGGCAAGCACTGGCGCCTGGGCGCAGTCGCTGAGCCTTTCCGACAGCATACTACCGGGTGGCCAACAGGGCGCTGGTCAGCAGCAAGGGCAGGGTGAGGTTAACGACACCCCGCGGGCAGACTGGCGCAGCGGCACCTACGGCCCCATTACACTGCCGCTGCAAGACCCGGATGCACTACCACCATTTGGCGCCAATCTGTTTACCGGCGGTTTTCGTGGCGCCATGGGCGACGGACTAACCCCAGATTATCGTATTAAACCCGGTGACCAAGTGACCGTGCGCACCTGGGGAGCGTTTGAGTTTGATCGCGTTCTCCCGGTGGATGCCCAAGGTAATATCTTTCTGCCTGGCTCTGGGCCACTCAACGTAGAAGGGCAAACCAGCCAGCAAGTCGATGGCAGTGTACGCAGCGCCATTACCGCGGTGTACCCGGATAACGTAGAGGTCTACACCAACCTGCAAGGCGTTCAGCCCGTTGCGGTGTTTGTCACCGGCTATGTAGAAAACCCTGGCCGCTATGCGGGCACTCCCAACGACTCGCTGCTCTATTTCCTCGACCAAGCCGGCGGCATCGATCAAGACTTAGGCAGCTATCGGCAAATTCGCGTGGTGCGCGATGACCGCACCGTGGCCACCGTCGACCTATACGACTTCCTGATTAACGGCACCATTGCCCGCCCACAGTTCCAGGATGGCGACACCATCGTGGTGGAAGAGCGCGGCCCCGCCATTGCAGTTGGGGGTGATGTACACCGTGAACATCGCTACGAGTTGATTGGAGATCAGCTCAGCGGGGCGGAAATTGTCCAGCTTGCCCGTTTAAGAAGCGGTGTTTCCCACGTGTTGCTGCGCGGCGATCGCCCAGATGGCCCCATTGCGCAGTACTTCCCCATCGACATGTTCTACGGGCAAGTGATTCGCAGCGGCGATGAAGTCCAATTCAGCGCCGACCAGCGCAGCGAAACCATCGTGGTACAGGTGGAAGGGAGCTACTACGGTCCTTCACGCTATGCGCTACCCCGCAATGCGCGCTTAAGCGAATTGCTGGATGCCATCGCCGTACCGGAAAATATGACCGCCGTTGAAAGTATCTCGCTGCTACGTGAAAGCGTACGTCAGCAACAGGCGCAATCCTTAGAAGACAGCCTGCGCCGTTTGGAAACCACCTACCTGGGTGCCAGCTCGCGGACTGACCAGGAAGCGCAGATTCGCCTCCAAGAAGCCGAGCTGATCGAACGCTTTATTGAGCGGGCACGGGATCTGGAGCCCAGCGGTCGGTTAGTGGTCGCCAATAGCGATGGTATCTCCGATATCCGCCTGCAGGATGGCGATGTGATTACCATTCCTGAAATCAGCGATTCCATCTTGATCAGCGGCGAAATACTCGTGCCTCAAGCGGCCGTGTATCGTCCAGGTATGAGCGTAATCGACTACGTGGAAGGCGCCGGTGGCTTTACCGAACGTGCTGACGAAGATCAAATCCTGCTGGTCCGCCAGAACGGCGCCGTGGAACATGCGCGCAACTCGCCGCTACGTCCGGGTGATGAAATTCTGGTCATGCCTTCGGCACCCACCCACAACCTGCAGCTAGCCTCCACGCTCACGCAGATCCTGTTCCAAATTGCTGTGACTACGCGGGTTGCGTTAGATCTGTAATAGCAAATGAATGGCGATGGGAAGGTTTTGTAGCGCAGCGTAAGCGTTAGCGCACCCGCGAAGGCGGCACCTCGAATAATGAGGGTGCCGCCAGTTACGCCGCCACACATTACCCAGGAACACCCTTTGTTTATCTCTAAAGAACTCACCTAATGGAAGACATAAACGCTCAGCCAGAGCCAAAAGGCGCCCGAACGCCTTGGCAGGTCACGCGCAGTGTGTGGTACGCCATGTTTATGCGCGAAGCTATTTCACGCACGATGTCGGACCGGATGGGCTGGTTCTGGATGATTTTTGAACCGGTAGCTTTCGTCGCTATTATGGTAGGGATTCGTAGCTTTATCCGGGGTGATCGATTAGTTGTGAATGCAGAGTTTATCCCTTGGCTCATTGCAGGGCTAATGGGGTTTCTGTTAACTCGGGAAGGCATGTTGCGCGGGATGGGGGCTATTGAAGCAAACAGTGCCTTGTTTGCATATCGACAAGTGCAGCCAGTAGATCCCGTCTTAGTGCGCAACTTTCTTGAAGGTATGCTCCGCTCGTTCGTGTTCCTACTTTTCATTGTCGGTGGCTTGATGTTGGGGTTGGACTTATACCCTGATAATGCAATACGAGCGATGGGAGCTTGGTTATCCTTATGGAGTTTGGGGATAGGCCTGGGGTTGGTGACGTCGGTTTCAGCTACGCTGGTTCCCGAAGTAGGCAGAATCATTCGTATGCTTTCTTTACCACTACTGATTTTGTCAGGCGTTATATTTCCATTAAATAATCTTCCCCACTGGTTGCTTGAATATTTAATGTATAACCCTATTCCCCATGCCCTTGAAACTTTAAGGCTTGGTTTTTTTGAACATTATCAAACTATCCACGGCACCAGCATGCTCTATTTTTGGCTGGTCACGCTTACGTTGAACGCTCTGGGGTTGTTAATGCATCTGCGCTTTTCTGACCGTTTGAAGGCCAAATAATCCATGCAAGTTACGCTACGTCAGTTTATTAAAAAATCACCCCATTGGGCCCTGGCCATTGCCGCTATTTCAATTGTTTCGTTTTACTGGTTTCTAATCGCACAAGAGCGCTATGTCTCGCGAGCAACCGTAGTGCTAGAAAGCCCCCAGGTAGCGTCGCCAGAATTCAATCTTGCCTCACTAATGGGCGGTGGGGCTGGCAACACTGCCGATCTTCTGTTGTTGCGTGAGCACTTACTCTCAGTGGATATGCTGCGGCGTTTAGACGAAGACTTAAACATCCGCGATCACTACTCTGAAAATGGCGATTTTTTAGCCAAGCTGCGTAATCGTGATGCGCCTATTGAAGACCTGCATAAATATTACCTACGACGGGTAGAGGTAGAGCTAGACGAGTACGCTGGCGTGCTGAATATTCATGTGCAGGGCTACACACCAGAGTTCGCTCATCAAATGGCGACGCTGCTGTTAGAAGCGGGCGAAAATCATATGAACCAAATGGGTCACCGCTTAGCAGAGGAGCAGGTACGTTTTTTAGAGCGGCAAATGGTTCGTCTAGATGAGCGCTTTACCGAAACCCGTGCTGCGTTACTTGAGTTCCAAAATGAGCATGGTCTGGTGTCGCCCACCAGTACAGTAGAAAGCATCAACCAGGTAGTGGCCACCTTAGAAGCTGACCTTGCGCGTTTCCAGGCGCAGCGCAATGCACTGGCCAGCTACCAAAGCACCCAATCAGCGCAGGTGCGTGAAGTAGAACGCAATATTAGCGCTCTACGTGACCAAATTATCGAACAGCGGGATCGCCTCGCCCAAGCGGCCGGTGGCTCGCTTAATATGATTTCTGCTGAATACGAAACCCTGGAGCTACAGGCGCAATTTGCCCAGGAAACCTATTCAAGCGCTTTAGCAGCCTTGGAAAATACCCGCCTGGAAGCCGCTCGTCAGCTTAAACAGGTAAGCGTACTGCAAAGCCCACTATTCCCCGAATACCCAACCGAACCCAACCGCCTCTACAACAGCAGCGTATTCGCCATCATCACGATCTTCCTAGCGTTCATCCTCAGCATGCTGATGATGATCATCAAAGATCACAGAGATTGATTGATGAAGGGGCAAGGGTTTTGCAGCGCGGCACGAAAGGCGGCGGAACGAAGCCCCACACGTTACTCAACTCCGCCACAGCTACGCGCATCACTTTGAGTGGGAGGATAAGTAATGCGAACTACCTACGATGAAGCAGATGACATCCTAGTTTTGCATCTATCAGATAAACCTACCGTAAAGGAGGTTTCTCAAGATTGGAACACTCATATCAGCTACGCAGAGGATGGCACGATTAACGAAATCGTCATACTTGAAGCCTCAAAGCAAGGCGCATGGCCACTTTTAAAAAGCCAAGCTGCGTAAACCCCGGCGCCGGGCCGCCGCTGCGGGTGCGCCTCGGCTTACCACGCGCTACTAAATCACGCATGCACATAACTTTGTGGAAGCACAATCTGGATCACGCATGCAAATAACTTCGTGGAAGCACATATCGTAGCGCGTGGTAACGAGAAAGCGAGTTCAGCGAGCGTTTCGAGGCACCCGCGGGAGGCGTCGGCACGACGCCCAATGGCACGTAATTCAAATACCAGCACTACTCTCACGGTTAAACTATTTACTACTCACCATTCACGGTTAAAAATGCTCGAAATCATCCACCACGGCGGTGCCACTGGCGTCACCGGCAGCTGTCACCAATTGATTCTAAATAAACAAGAATCCCTACTGGTGGATTGCGGCCTCTTCCAAGGCGAAGACGCCACCGACAACAGCTTCGAGCAGCTACAAATTGAATTTGATATCAGCACGGTCAAAGCGCTGATCATCACCCACGTCCATATCGACCATGTAGGCAGGCTGCCTTACCTGCTGGCCGCAGGCTTTACCGGGCCCATCATCTGCTCGATCCCCTCGGCCAAACTGCTACCGCTGGTCATTGAAGACGCGTTAAAAATCGGCTTCACCCGCAATGCCCAGCTTATCGAGCGTTTTCAAGCGCAGCTCGAACAGCAAATAGTCAGCCTGCCCTATGAAAAATGGCACACCATAGTAAGTGATCACACCGGCCCAGGCGCAAACACAGCCACAGATGAAAGCACCGGCAAAACGCGCATTAAGCTGAAACGTGCAGGCCACATACTTGGCTCTAGCTACGTAGAAGTCAGTTATCAAGATGCCAACAGCGGTGAAAAAGAGCGCGTCATATTTTCTGGCGACTTAGGGGCTCCCTATGCACCGCTACTGCCCGCACCGCAATCACCCTATGGCTGCGACCAACTGGTGCTAGAGAGCACCTATGGCAATCGCCGACATCCAGACCGCCGCCAGCGCCGTGCGACCCTGAAGGGCGCCATAGAGCAAGCACTCGCTAACGGCGGAACGGTGATGGTGCCTGCCTTTAGCATTGGCCGCACCCAAGAGTTGCTGTATGAGCTGGAAACCATTATTCACCAGTCACACTCGTCGCAATGGAAGTCACTCGAAATTATTGTCGATTCACCGTTGGCCGCCCGCTTTACCAAGGTGTACCGCGAGCTAAAGCCGTATTGGGATAAAGAGGCCCAACGCCGCCTCCGCAGTGGCCGCCACCCGCTCAATTTTGCCAATCTCTACACCGTGGATAGCCACGCGGAGCACGAACAAACCGTTGAGTATCTGGCTAAAACGGGTAGACCGGCAGTAGTGATTGCAGCAAGCGGTATGTGTGCAGGCGGGCGGATCATGAACTACCTCAAAGCCATGCTGGGTGATGAACGGCACCAAGTGCTATTTGTAGGTTACCAAGGCGCAGGCACCCCAGGGCGGGACATTCAGCAATACGGCCCGCAGGGCGGGTGGGTAAACATTGACGGTGAACGGTTTGATATCAAAGCAGGTGTTTCCACCATCAGCGGTTACTCCGCCCACGCCGATCAAAAAGACCTGCTCAACTTTGTAAAACGCATGCGCCGCTGGCCCACCACCATCCGACTGGTGCACGGTGAACAAACCGCCCGCGATGTGCTCAAAGTTGAACTCGAAAGCCTCTATAAACGAAAAGGCAGGAGTGTGAACATAATCACCTCCTCGTAGCGCGTGGTAACGAGCGAAGCGAGGCACCCGCGAAAGAAGTCGCGAAGCGGCTTCCAAAGGTGCCAGTTTGAACCATCAATGGCTTCTAAAATTAATGATTGAGATAAAAAACCTCTACAAACGCTACCACAACCACCACGGCAGCGATTGGGTGCTCAAAGACATCAACCTGACAATTCCTCGAGGCGTAAGTGTTGGTTTGATTGGTGCCAACGGAGCGGGTAAGTCGACGCTACTGCGTTTAATCGCTGGTATGGATAACCCAGATAGAGGTGAAGTTATCCGCCATAGCCGTGTTTCCTGGCCAGTAGGCCTTTCAGGAGGTATGCAAGGCAACATGACCGGTCGGCAGAACGTTAAGTTTGTCGCCCGTGCTCAAGGCAGTGGACCAACAGAGGTAAGGCGTATTATTGCGTTTGTGGAAGACTTCGCCGAAATAGGCGAGGCGTTTGATGAACCTATTCGCACTTACTCATCAGGTATGCGCTCCCGAATTTCCTTTGGGCTATCTCTAGCATTTGATTTCGATGTTTACATATCGGATGAAGCGACTGCAGTAGGCGATCGCTCCTTCAAAGCCAAAGCGAAAGAGCTATTCAAAAGTAAGGTAGGTCAAGCATCGCTAATTATGGTGTCACATGGTGAAGGTATCCTGCGTGACCTATGCCAAGCAGGTGTTTACCTAAAACAGGGCAGCGCATTTTGGTACGATGATATCAATGAAGCGATCGCTGCCTACCATGGCGACGTAGATCAGCTTTCAGGTGAGGCTTTTAATGGCAATACATTTGAAAATGTGGATGCCAAAGCGCTAACAGCTGAGCAGTTGCGAATTATTAAAGATCAGCAGAAAAAAGCTAAGCAACATGTTAATGGTATGAGTGTCATTACTAAGTTTGCCAAGCAAAATGGTTGGGAAAACTGGGAAATAGAGGTGTTGCGTGGGTTACACCAAACAGCCAGGGGTGGGTTAGAAACCCTTTCAGAAGTAATTCGTCAAACCCCAGAGGCACAGATACGAAGCGTTAAGTCAGAAGTTTCGAAGTTTCAAAATACTGTCAAGTCAATCAAACTTGAGATTGATGAAGCTGAAT
>NZ_REBQ01000031.1 GCF_007692655.1 Halomonas sp. | reverse complement strand
CGACCTCTGCCTCCCGAAGGCAGCGCTCTACCAAGCTGAGCTATATTCCGACATGTTGCTGAGAGGCGCTCATCTGCTCTCAATAACGGAGGTGGATCATACTTAGCCGAGCGTGTTTTTTCAAGCTTTAGGTAGCACGCTGGGCCAATTTTTATGCTTTACGATCAACGGCTAAGCGGGCCAGCTGCGCCATGCTGTCACGATAGTCGCTGGGGGGTAAGGCGTCCAACTGCGCAAGGGCTTTATCCGCCATCTCTTCTGCCCGCTGGCGGGTATACTCGAGTGCGCCGGTGGCGTGAACAATCTCTAGCACGGCGTCTAACTGTTCAAGTCCGCCATCACGAATTACCTGGCGAATCAGTTTGGCCTGTTCCGGCGTGCCTTGCTCCATGGCGTGGATGAGCGGCAGCGTTGGCTTGCCTTCGGCCAGGTCGTCGCCCACATTTTTGCCCATGGCCTCGGCGTCGCCTTGGTAATCCAGCAGGTCGTCGATCAACTGGAAGGCGAGGCCAAGATAGCGGCCGTAGTACTGCAGCGCATGCTCCTGTTCGGGCGTTGCTTCCGCCAGCACTGCGCCGCTATGGGAGGCCGCTTCGAACAGCATGGCGGTTTTGCCCAGGATGGTCTCGAAGTAATCTTCCTCTGAGATGCTGGGATTGCCAATATTGGTCAACTGAAGAACTTCGCCCTCTGCGATGATGCAGGTAGCGCCGGACAGAATCGCCATAATGCGCATGGAGCCGACGTCGACCATCATCTGAAATGAGCGGGCATACAGAAAGTCGCCCACCAGTACGGATGGTGCATTGCCCCAGGCATCGTTGGCAGTCTTCTTGCCCCGGCGCATGTGTGATTCATCCACCACGTCATCGTGTAGCAGCGTGGAGGTGTGCATAAACTCAATTAACGTTGCCAGCGGAATATGTTTGTCGCCGGTGTAATTGAGGGAGCGGGCGGCCAGTAGTGCTAATAAAGGCCGCAGGCGCTTGCCACCGCTCTCGGTAATGTATTGGCCAATGGTTTCGACCAGCGGCACTTTGGAACTGAGCTGCTCAACAATTGTACGATTGACGGCTGCGAAGTCATCGGCCACCACGGCGTGCAGCGGTGAGGGCGTTGGGCTGACGGGCTGGGCTGAGGAGACGTTGGCGGTCATGGATTCCGTTCATCGCGGCAGATGGAGGCGGTAAGAGCCGCCCGAAGTTGTGATCATACGTTGAGGCCATGCTATGGGGCTGCCTGTTGGTCGTCAAGACACGTGGGAGATGGTTACAGTATGGTTACGCTACCCGGTTAACAGCATTGGCAATTGACATTTGCAGATAGTCTTGTGGTAGGCCACGATAGTCGTTATAATCCGCGACCCACTCATCATGCTCCCTGTCAGATGGCTGCCAAAAGGGGCGCCACTCGCAGCAGGTCGATAAGAGCGGAAGGCGATGAGCGTTGGTTGCGCGGGGCGTAACCAACATTAACGACAAGTCCGGAGAGCGACATGTACGCAATTATTAAAAGCGGTGGTAAACAGTACCGCGTTCAAGAAGGTCAAACCCTCAAACTTGAGAAAATCGAAGTCGCTACCGGCGAAACGATTGAGTTTGACGAAGTGCTAATGGTCGCAGACGGCGATGACTTCAACATTGGTGCGCCGATGATTGGTGGTGCTAAAGTTTCTGCCGAAGTGGTTTCCCACGGACGTGGCGATAAAGTAACTATCATCAAGTTCCGTCGCCGCAAGCATAGCATGAAGCGTCAGGGCCACCGCCAGTGGTTCACTGAAGTCAAAATTACTGGAATTTCTGCGTAAGCGGTCAATTCCCTTAGGAGGATTTTGCAATGGCACATAAAAAGGCAGCTGGCTCCACGCGTAACGGTCGCGATTCCGAGTCTAAACGCTTAGGTGTGAAACTCTTCGGTGGCCAAGCGGCGACTGCGGGTAACATCATCGTGCGTCAACGCGGCACGCGTTTTCACGCGGGCACCGGCGTTGGCCTAGGTCGTGACCACACGCTGTTCGCACTAAGCGACGGCTTTGTGAAGTTTGAGACCAAAGGTCCGAAAAACCGCAAGTTTGTTAGCATCGTTTCTGCCTAAGCGGCCAGCGTTGCACTCGTAACTGCGAGAAAGCGTTGCTTGAAAAAAGCTGCTTGCAAATGTTGCGAGAAAAAAAGCCCCGCTATGGCGGGGCTTTTTTGTCGGTTAAATCTCTTTTCCAATAAGCGTTAACACTATTGTTACCAGTATGCTGGTGAGAATAAAGGGTTGGAAAAAAAGTAGTGCATATTAGGGCGGCGGAAGCGGCCGGGAGAATCCAATGCAGTTCGTCGATGAAGCCTCGATTATTGTTGAGGCAGGCAATGGCGGCAATGGCTGTCTGAGCTTTCGCCGCGAAAAATATGTGCCCAGGGGCGGCCCCGATGGGGGCGATGGCGGCCATGGAGGTAGCGTTTACCTGATTGGTGACGATGCCCTCAATACCCTGATCGATTTTAAATTTCAGCGTTTCTATAAAGCGCAAAACGGTCAGGGCGGTATGGGCCGTCAAATGAGCGGCAAAGCCGGTGAAGACCTGCACGTTAAAGTACCGGTGGGTACCACGGTCATTGATGAAGATACCCTGGAAGTCATTGCCGATGTGACCGAAATCGGCCAAGTGGTATTGGTAGGCGAAGGGGGACGGCGTGGGTTGGGTAATATCCACTTTAAATCCTCTACCAACCGGGCGCCGCGTCGTACCACGACGGGCACGGAAGGCGATCGCCGCAATCTGCGTCTGGAGATGAAGGTCATGGCCGATGTTGGCCTGCTGGGCATGCCCAACGCGGGTAAATCGACCCTGATTCGCTCGGTGTCCGCCGCCAAGCCCAAAGTCGCCAACTACCCCTTCACCACCCTGGTGCCCAACCTGGGCGTGGTAAAGCTGGGTATGCACGAACACTTCGTGATGGCTGATGTGCCGGGCTTGATCGAAGGAGCGTCTGACGGCGCGGGTTTAGGACTGCGCTTCTTGAAGCACCTGACCCGCACGCGGCTGTTGTTTCACGTGGTCGATGTTGCGCCGTTTGATGAGTCTGACCCTGTTGAAGCGGCGAAGGCCATTGTTCACGAGCTTGGCCAGTTCTCGCCAGCGCTTTCCGAGCGCCCTCGCTGGCTGGTGTTAAACAAGTTTGACCTGCTGCCCGAAGATGAGCGTGAAGCACGTGCTCAGGAGATTATTCAGGCGCTTAACTGGGAAGGCCCGGTGTTCCGCATTTCGGCGATCAGCAGCGACGGCACCGACAAGCTTGTTCAGGCAGCCTACCGCTGGTTGACCGAACAGCGTCGCCTAGAGCACGAAGATGAAGAAGCTCTGGCCCGTGAGCAAGAGATGCGTCGCCGTATGGAAGAGGAGTCGGTTGCACGTACTGAAGCGCGGCTGGGACGTCGGCGTAAGCGTGACGATGAAGATGACGAAGATTTCGACGACGACGATTACGATGTTGAAGTCGAATACGCGCCTTAGTGATATTGAGCGGGTGCATTCGCTAGTAAGTAACGTAGTAAGCAAGGTAGTAAGCTTAAAAGGGGCTGCGTTCGCGCGGCCCCTTTTGTAAGTGTTCGATTGAGGCGGGGTGGCATGGACAGTAACGAGCAAATTCTAGGGCGCAGCGCCCTCAGTCGTGCAAGGCGGGTCGTTGTGAAGATCGGCAGTGCGCTACTCACCAACGATGGCCGTGGCCTGGACGAAGCGGCTATTGGTGGCTGGGTGGATCAAATCGCTGCCTTGCATCAGCAAGGGATTGAAGTAGTGCTGGTTTCCTCAGGCGCCGTTGCGGCGGGTATGGTGCGCCTTGGATGGCAGGTACGCCCCAGTGCGGTGCATGAACTGCAGGCCGCCGCCGCGGTCGGCCAAAATGGCCTAACCCAGTGCTATGAACAGCACTTCGCCCGCCACGGCATGCTGACAGCACAGATTCTGCTAACTCATGATGACCTCTCAAACCGCAAGCGCTACCTCAATGCGCTCTCTGCGCTGCGCACGCTGGTAGAGATGCGTGTAGTGCCAGTGATCAACGAAAACGACACCGTGGTCACCGATGAGATTCGCTTTGGCGATAACGACACCTTAGGGGCGCTGGTTGCTAACCTGTTGGAAGCCGACGCTCTGCTCCTGCTGACCGATCAGGAAGGCCTGTTTGACGCCGACCCACGCCACAACCCGAATGCGCAGATGATTGCTGAAGGGCGCGCCGATGACCCGCGCTTAGCCGCCGTAGCAGGCAGCGGAGGAGCGTTGGGGCGGGGCGGCATGAGCACCAAAGTACGCGCGGCGCAGTTAGCGGCGCGCTCCGGCGCGGTCACGGTGATTGCCAGCGGCCGCCAGCCAGACGCCATCAATCGGATAATGGCGGGAGAAGCTCTCGGTACGCTGCTGCGTCCTGATCAAGTGCCCATTGCAGCGCGCAAGCGCTGGCTGGCGGGGCAGCTGCAGGTACGTGGCACGCTGGTGCTGGATGCCGGAGCAGTCAAAGTACTGCGCGATAAAGGCTCAAGCTTGCTGGCGGTCGGCGTGCGCAATGTGCAGGGCAGCTTTAAGCGTGGCGATATGGTGGTGTGTGTGGATGAGCAGGGGGCGTCTGTGGCAAAAGGCCTGGTGAACTACGGTGCTGATGAAGCGCGTAAGTTGGCGGGTCAGCCCAGCCATCAAATTGAAGCGATCCTTGGCTACGTAGAAGCCCACGAGTTGATTCACCGCGATAACCTTGTGGTCGTGTGATGGTGTTGTTTGAGCCATCCTATGAGCTAGCGGGCCACGGGTACTAGAGGTACTTGGCGCGGCCAGTCATCGGGGACTACAAACAGCCGTTCATAGCACTCTCTTTCAGGGTCATACAGCATGACTTGCTGAGGGGATCGCCATGCGTAAAGCTTTTCGATAATGGCTGGCAATAGCTCCGCAACGGGGTGAAAAGCATCTCGTGTGGGTGGCGCTAACCAGTGGGGTTTTTCCAGCCAGGCTATGTTTAGCGTCTCACTTCTCTCGGCCGCGAGCGCAGGCCAATCTCGTAAATAGCACCATATTCCACGGCGATGGTTAGGCGTTGCACCTTCCGGTGCAGGCATCTCTGCGTGCCAGGGGTAATACAACACACCGGGCATTGCCAGTCGCTGGGTTAGCTGCTCTCTCAAAGCTACTGCTGACACGCCGGTATCCCTTGGCGTTAGCCAGTGGGTGAGCGTTTCCAGCGCATGGGGAGTAGTGGAAAGCGGTAACTGGTGATGCTTTAGGTGGGCACATTTAAGCGCCAGGCTATCCAGCCCGCCGGGGCCAATCCAGCGGCTTTGGCTATCGGCAGCGCCTGGTCCTTCGGGTAACCCCAGGTAAAACTTAATCGCCACTTCCAAATGTACCGGCGCCGGGTTATCGCGGGTGCGATACAGCATATCCAGTTCACCCAGGGTGATTCGTTGACGAGTGATTCGCACGTTGCGTGCTAACAGGCGCGTATTGGGCGCATGATCTAATAGCGTGTGCCACAGGCGCTCATGGTAATGCCCCATGCGTGTTGCGCGGCTGCCGTTTAAAGCGTTTAGCGATGTTGATAGTTGAGCGTTTAGCCACTGGCCAAGTTGATGGGTGAGCCCTAGCTCTTCTAGGCTGGGGCGCCCTGCGCGAGGAATCGGTGGAGCCAGCTCAATAAGGTCAGGTGTCGCAATAAGCCAAGCGAGGTCACGCACGGCCACGTGACCAAGTGCCTCACACACGTCCTCAACATCGACCTGGGTCGAGCCGCTAATCACTGCAGCCAGCGCGCGACAAGCAGAGCGATAATAACGAATAAAATCATTACCCCGTTGCCCGCATAGCGTGCGTAATGATGCAACATGATCAACTCCTTAAACAATGTCAAAACGGTCAGAAAAAATCCGCGTCGGGGCAATACCTTGGGTAATCAAGGCACCTTCAGCGGCATTCATCATTGGATCCGGCCCACAGATAAAGTAGTCACGCTGACCGTCATCACGGGGAAGGCAGCGCTTGATCAAGGCTTCATCCACGTAGCCGGTTTCTCCTTCCCAGCCGTCGGGTGGGTCCGATACAACGTGTATTACCGTCAAATTCAGCTGCGACTGGAACTCCTCTAGGCTGTCGCGAAACGTGGCTTCTTGCCAGGTGGGGTTAGCGTAAATCAGCCAGATGGGGATCTGAACCTGACGGTCGCGAAAAGTGTGCAGCATGCTCATAAACGGCGTTACGCCAATGCCGCCTGCCAGCATGACGATACCCGCTTTATTGTCAGGGTTGGGTATAAATGCACCAAAAGGGCCCTCTATAAAGGCGTGAGTGTTGGGGCTGACCTGGGGTAGCTGGTTGGTAAAGTCGCCAAGCTGTTTCGCGCTAAAGGCAATTTGGCCGTTTTGTGCCGCTGATGACGACATTGAAAACGGATGTTGCTGCAGTGAAAAGGGGGAGTCGCCCAGGGTTATCCAGAAAAACTGACCCGGCTGAAAAGTAAACCGATGATTGCCTTCTGGCGCTAGCACCAGCGTCGTGGTTTCACCACGCTCTAGCTTTATATCAACTACTCGCCATGGCCGTTTACGCATGCGCCAAGGACGTATCAAGCGTGTTTCCACCACCAGCCCAATGGGTAGCAATATCAGCAGCGTAAATCCCAGTGAGGCAGTCACTCCTTGGGTGTAGCGCTGAGCCATTAGCGCATGGCCAAGCCCGCCCACGACAATAAACAAAGCTAATCCACCGTGTATCAACCGCCACCATTCGTAAGATAGCCCAAAGCGGGTGCGCCATAGAGAGCTGATGACCAGCGTCAGGGTGGCGGCAATAAGGGCCATTAAGGTTAAGGCGCGCAGCGTTTCCTCGCGTGGGTCCAGGTAGTGAATAAAACTGGGGTGGGCAATCAGCAGGATAATGGGGTGCGCTAACACTAAACAGAGTGCCCCGATGCCAATTTGGCGATGAAATTGAAGAACATTATCAAAGCCAGCGCCATGGGCAAACCAGCGGTGGCGGCCAGAGATTAACGCCTGTAAGGATATGACGCTAAGCGCCAACACCCCCAGCATGATTGAAAATTCACCTGCCCAGCTGCGAGCAGTGGGGGGTGACAATAGCAGCCATCCCATTGGCAGTAGTGCAAGTACACAGTAGACGATGCCCCAAAGAAGGGCTTGGCGTGTCATCGGACTCACAGAAATATCTCCTTTGCCTCCATGCAGATGTTCTAAGTGTGGGAAAGAACAAGAATTTCACAAGCGAAACCTCTCAACGTGCAGCCAACTGCTACGCTATATGGCGAGTGCTGAGGAATCTCTACAGGCCAAGGGAAAGGAGTAAGTTGAATGGGTAATGCGAAAAAGACAAAGCCGAAAAAGCAAAAAGCCAAACAGGAGCAGTCGCCCCAGCCGCAAGCGGAGAACGCGACTCCACAAGCGCTCACACCTGAAAATGGCGCGACGCTATTTGAAGATGCCCGTTCACGTTTGGAAGACGTATTCAAAGCCCTTGATATTCACCCCGATGCCCAGGCGCGTCTGATGCAACCCAGCCTATCGCTGCAGGTGAGCATTCCCGTACGTATGGACGATGGTAGTTTGAAAGCCTTTCCTGCGTGGCGAGTGCAGTATGACACCAGCCTGGGGCCTGCCAAAGGTGGCGTACGTTTTCACACCGATGTGAATCAGCATGAAGTGACCACGCTGAGTTTCTGGATGGCGGTTAAATGCGCGGTAGTCGGCCTACCCTACGGCGGTGGGAAAGGCGGCGTTCAGGTCGATGCCAAGACGCTATCGTCATTAGAACGAGAGCGGCTAGCGCGGGGCTACATCCGTGCCATTGCTGACATTATGGGGCCTGATCGGGATATTCCCGCGCCAGACGTGAATACCGATGCCACCGTCATGGGTTGGATGATCGATGAGTACGAGCACATTGTGCGCGCTAAAGTGCCTGCGGCAATTACTGGCAAGCCTATTGCACTCGGCGGCTCGCCGGGGCGCGTTGCCGCCACCGGGCGAGGCGCGCTTAAAGTGCTGGATTTGTGGCTCGAGCGTGAAGAGCGTAAGCCTGAAGAAACCACCGTCGCCGTTCAGGGCTTTGGCAATGCGGCTTACCATTTTGCCCAGCTAGCCATCGAGCGCGGCTATCGCATCGTGGCGGTATCTGATTCGAGCGGTGCGCTTTACAATGCTGACGGTTTGGATATCGAGAAAGCCAAAGAGGATAAGAACAAACACGGGAAATTAGCGAACAGTAGCGCTGGTAAGGCGCTTAAGGGTGAAGAGCTGTTGGCGCTAGAGGTAGATGTATTGGCACTGGCCGCGTTGGAAAATCAAATTCATGGCGACAATGTAGACAAGGTACGCGCGAGCGCCATTTTAGAGATCGCCAACGGTCCACTCTCCAGTGATGCTGATGAAGCGCTTGCCAAGCGTGAGGTGCCGGTTCTGCCAGATGTGCTGGCGAATACAGGGGGCGTGATTGTCAGCTATTTTGAGTGGCTGCAAAATCGGGCTGGAGAAAAGTGGCATGAAGATCACGTTAATGAACGCCTGGAGGCACTGCTTAATGCCGAGGCAAGCAAGGTGCTAACCCGTGCCGGAGCAGACAAAATCACTTATCGGCAGGCGGCCTATCGGCAGGGGATTGAACGCATTGCAGAAGCCATAATGGCGCGTGGCAACTGCCAAGACGGTCGCTAACAAAACGCTCGAAACGCAGTGGGCTCCCCTTAGGGAGCCCACAAAGCGAGCTAAAATACCTTTAATGCCACCCGTGTTTAGTCGCGGTCAACGGCGCTAACCTGGTCGCTGCCTTGGCGAAGACTGATTTCTAGCTCCCGGCCGTTTTCATCGCGACCTTCAATATCAATCATGCCGCTCTTGTCTATTTCGATCTCTTCAAATTCTGCCATGCCTTCTGCTTGGGCAACGTTAAGGGCTTGGCGGACGTCCTCTTCGCTCATGCCCCATGCGCCGGACACCAAGCGCTTACGCTCTTCCTTAAGCGTTTCGCCATCATCAATCGCGAACTCGACGTCGGCGTACCACTCATCATCAAGCCAGCCCTCGACTTCAGCGCGTCCACGGCTTTTTACTTTGATCTCTTCATAGTGTGAGAAACCGTAGTCGGCAGCATGGGCGAGGATATCGTCGATGCGATCAACGGCGACATAATCTGCCTGGGCACTGCCAGCAGCCAGCAGCAGGGCAGAGGTCGGGATTAGCAGCATTTTCTTCATAGTGTTCATATCAAATTCCTTCTCTATGTGGCTTATCTTCGCTTGATGCATTTAGTAGCGAATGTCATTCAGCGAGTGCGACGATGAATTTATACCACCGGCATACTTTCCTTAACCTGAAAAAACTGTTCATCTAACGTTCATGTTGCCTTTGGCATTCTGGCGCTATGAACAACACCCTAGGTCACCTAATGATACAGCTGCGCAGTGTCCAACGATGCTGCCGGCTTAACGCTGCAGGCGTTGCTCTGGCAATGTTACTGGTGGGAAGCGCGGTGGGAGATCAGCCCTGGGAATCCTTGCATGGCGAAGTCCGCCGTGGAGAAGTCGTGCCGCTGGAAACCATTTTAGATTGGCTCGAAACTCACTATATAGGCGATGTATTAGAGGTCGAGGTGGAACGCGAAGGGGGCTATGTAGAGTACGAAATCAAATTGCTTGGCCCGCAAGGCCAAGTGGTGGAGTTTGAATTTGATGGCCATACCGGCCAGTTAATGTCGATTGAGGGTGTGCGTATAAATGACATGCGCCGCTAATGTTGCAAGCTCAGTGATGGCACAGAGATAAGGGCGGCTAGCCAATGAAGTGTTTGTTGGTAGAGGACGATCAGGCGCTCGCTCGCGAGCTGAGTCATGCGTTACGTGATGGCGACTGGTTGGTAGAGCATGCTGCCAACGGGCAGGATGCCGATTTTCTTGTGCGCACCGAAGTCTACGATGCGCTGATTTTGGATGTCGGTCTGCCTGACGGCGACGGAACCCGATGGCTTTCGGCGTGGCGGGAAGACGGCATTGACCTGCCCGTGTTGATTCTGACTGCTCGCGAACGCTGGGCCGATAAAGCGGCAGGCTTTACCGCCGGTGCAGATGACTATGTCACCAAGCCGTTTGAGTCAGCAGAAGTCATGTTTCGGCTGCGTGCCCTGGTACGGCGTAGCCACGGTCATGCCCATCCCGTGCTAAAAGTAGGCGAGCTGAGCCTGGATACCCACACCCAGCACGTTACATTAGCCGGACGCCCGGTGGGGTTAACCGCTCAGGAAACGCGTTTACTTGGCTATTTAATGCACGCTGCTCCCCGTGTGGTCAGCCGCACCGAGCTTTCGGAACATGTCTATGATCGCGACCACGAGCCAGACTCCAATGTCATTGATGTTCAGGTTAGCCGGCTGCGCCGAAAACTCGGCAGTTGGCGTATTGCAACTCAGCGCGGTCAAGGCTATCGGCTGTTAACAGAAGAGCCCGCCAGCGAATGAGCCAAGCCAAAACAGCATGGCGTGACCAGTGGGCACGGCGCTCCATCAGCGTACGGCTATTGCTAGCCGTGTTGTTGATGGTAGGACTGGCCCTGCCTATCGCGGGTGCGCTGCTTTCTCACCACTACCGCATCGCCGCGATACAGGCCTTTGACGAGCGACTTGAAGCCACGCTTAACGTCATCATTGCCGGGGTTACCTATGACAACCTTGAACAGCGGATTGTCCATGACCGGGCACTGGGGGATCCGCGTTTTGATAACGTTTACTCCGGCTGGTATTGGCAAATTACCGATGCCGATCAACATACCTTGTCCTCCCGCTCACTATGGGATCAACGCCTCCCAGTGGATGAGAGTGAAGCGCTAAGTGCGCGTTCGATCACCGGGCCACGCGGGCAGTCGCTGCGTGTGGTAGAGCGGGATATCTATTTGGCGCCTTTAGCGGCACCGCTTCATATTAGCGTTGCCGCCCGAGAAGATGTATTAGCTAACGATATTGCTGCCTTCCAGCGTCTTCTCTGGGGGGGCTTGGCAGGCTTGGGCATATTGCTACTAGGCGTTTTGGCGCTGCAGGTTCACTGGGGCTTAGCGCCGCTGCGGCGGATGCGTGCCAACCTGCACGATGTGGAGCGAGGGAAGACTGAACAGCTGGATACCCGCTTACCTGAAGAGTTGGCAGCGCTAGCGACCTCAATGAATGCGGTGCTCGCTCGCGATCAGCGGTTGATTGAGCGGGGGCGTCATACTGCCGGTAACCTTGCCCACGCCTTGAAAACACCACTAAGTGTTATGCGGCTCCAGCTACGCCAGCTGCCTGAGAATAGCCGTGCCAGCTGGGAAGTTGAGTTAGCCCGGGTAGATAGTGCCGTGCGCCATCATCTAGCCCGCGCCTCCGCGGCGGGAGAGGGCGCACGTTTTGCACCGATTGATTTACATGCGACCTTGGCACCGCTACTCAATGGGCTTGCTCGCCTTGCCCAAAGGCGGGGTATTGGGCTGCGCCAAACCTGGGAGCAGGATATCAAGGTGCACATGGACGGGCAGGATAGCCAAGAGCTAGTGGGTAATTTGCTGGATAACGCCCTGCGCTGGGCCCATAGCGATGTACACCTGCAGGTTCAGGTCAAACAACAGCAGTTAATCTTCACCGTCAGTGATGACGGTCCTGGCATGTCAGAGGCAGAGTGTCAGCAGGCGGTACAGCGTGGTAAGCGGTTAGATGAACAGCGCTCAGGCAGTGGTTTGGGGCTGGCGATCGTCACCGATCTTGTCTCTTTATATAACGGCCACATGCACTTAACCCGTGCCAGCGCTGGTGGTTTAGAGGTGGTGGTGGAATTGCCCATCGTGGCACATGGATAACGGACTGGATGAA
>NZ_REBQ01000158.1 GCF_007692655.1 Halomonas sp. | reverse complement strand
TGGGAAGCGTACCAAGCATAAGTTAGAGCGAAAGGTGAGAGCGACAGATGAGAACATCAAAAATTGTCGTTTCCACTTCAACCTGACATAACCAAATCTTAAAATCAGTCACTTACATCGAAGCTCCACTCCAAAATGACATAACTTTTCCACTCTTAGATGACATAAAATAAAAGAACGTTTGCTCCGGTAATAAAGTTACGTCATAAAAAACATTTAGATAATCAGCCCTTTGCCGCAGGACATAAGTAAAGCGCCTGAGCACCGCGTATAGGGCCATGAACAGTATCTTATCTAACTAGTGACGGGCGCTGGTGTCCCAAGAACCGGGCAAACCAGAAGTGACATACACCCGTTGAGCTAAATACTGGCGGCTGGAAGAGATAGAGCAAAAAAAGAAAAAGCCCTTTCGATAAAGGACTTTTCAAGATAGCTAAAACAGGCACGCTAACTTTTGCTGCCAATGTTTCATCTCAGTCACAACAAACGCCGATGACCTTACGCCATTTGCAGCCCCAGTATGTCACGGGCTTGCTGCCAGGTGGCGACAGGGCGCTGGTATTTTTCGCATAGCGCGACGGTTCTTTCGACAAGGACTGCGTTGGAGGCGGCTAATGTATTGCGATCTAGCCGCACGTTATCCTCTAGCCCGGTGCGGGTATGGCCGCCTGCTGCAATCGACCACTCGTTAAGCTGATATTGATTGGCTCCTATGCCTGCTCCGCACCACTGGGCGTCGGGGGCTAGACGTTTGAGCGTTTCAATGAAGAAGTCAAAGCTGTGTTTGTCGGCGGGCATTGAGTTTTTAACCCCCATAACGAACTGAACGTAAAGTGGCGCTTTCAGCTTGCCCTGCTTTGAGAGCGCTACCGCTTGATGGATGTGCGAGAGATCGAACGCCTCAATTTCAGGCTTGACGTTGTACTTGAGCATTTCGCCTGCCAACCACTCAACCAGTTGGGGAGGATTTTCGTATACGCGGCTGGGAAAATTATTTGAGCCCACTGACAGGCTAGCCATATCCGGTTTAAGCGGCAGCATGCCGCCACGAGCTTCGCCAGCCCCGGATCGGCCACCGGTGGAAAACTGGATGATCATGCCTGGGCAGTGTTTCTCAAGCCCCTCCATCAGGCGGCCAAACTTCTCCGGGTCGGATGAAGGCGTTTGGTCGTCGTTACGCACATGGCAATGAGCAATACTGGCACCGGCTTCAAAGGCTGCCTGGGTACTTTCAATTTGCTCATTGACTGTAATAGGCACCGCAGGATTATTCTCTTTGCGTGGAAGACTTCCCGTAATGGCAACACAGATAATGCATGGCTGAGACATAAGCACCTCGCTTTATTTTTATAAGAAGAACTAACAATAGGAATAAGCGTTAGATGTAATACGGCTAATACCTAACGTTAAGAAAAGCGCGCCAATAACTTGCATACGTTCTTGTTAGCTATTAATGACTGCATCTACTGTCACTGGGGCGATTAAAACACCGCCCCTTTTGCTTTACATAATGCAAGGAGTGAAAAAAAGTCCAATCTGGTCATATTAACAATGAGGCGCTCTGTCCTTAGAGGCAAGACGGCCTGAGAATGCCAATCACAAGGTTGCACCTCTGTTATTCGCAACGCCGATTTAACAACGCACGTCCTTGTTAGCGCTTCCTACCTGCGCCCGACCAACACGATGTGCCTAGGTGGCAGCGCATACTGACCCAAAACAAAACTTACAAGGTGACCTCATGGATAACTCTCGACTTAAAGGTAAAAACTGTCTCATTACCGGTGCTGCGCGTGGCATGGGGGCGGCTGTCGCTGAGCATTATGCCGCGCAAGGGGCTAAAGTCTGCGTGGCAGACCTCAACATTGAGGGGTGCGAAGAGGTCGCTCAACGCATCAAAGCAAAAGGTGGCGATGCCATTGCTGTTAAGCTAAATGTCACTAACCGCGCAGAAATACAGGCAGCCGTTAACGCCACGGTAGAGGCGTTTGGCAGTTTGAACGTGATGGTTAATAATGCCGGTATTAATAAGCCGTTAATGTTTCTTGATATCACTGAAGAAAATTGGCATCAAATTATGGATGTTAATGCGCTGGGCTGCTTGCTCGGTATGCAGGAAGCCGCTAAACAAATGATTAGCCAGGGCAAAGAAAGCGGGCCTTATAAAATCATTAACGTGGGCTCGATTCTCTCCCGCCAGGCATTTGACGATGTAGTGCCCTACTCATGCAGCAAGCATGCCGTGCTGGCGATGATTAACGGCGGTGCGAAAGCACTGGTTGATCACAACATTACCGTTAACGGCTATGCCCCAGGCGTGGTGCGCACCGAGCTTTGGGAACAGTTGGATAAAGACTTAGTCAGCATCGGCAAATTTGAGAAGCAGGGCCAGTCGATGGACGAGCTGGCTGAGAAAATGATTCTGATGAAGCGTTACTCTTACCCAGAAGATGTGGTCGGCACCGCATCGTTCCTTGCCAGCCAAGAGTCGGATTACATGACTGGGCAGTTGCTGATGATTGATGGCGGCATGATCATGCAGTAAGCATTAAATCAAGAAGCCACTTCCCCCATGCCTGGCTCTCAGGTATGGGGGGCACTCCCTTCCACCTGCTCAATAATGCCCCTTTTCTCGCATGACCTTATCAGCACGCTCTTGGGCAATAGAGAGGGCTTTTTTAATCGAGCGCCGCCCGTCTAGCACATCGAAAATCTCATTACCTGCAATGCTGATAAGCTCCGTAATGCCAGGCACAGGCGGACGTGGCCACGCCTGCAAAACATCCTGCTTCGCCATATCATCGACAATCGTAATCAATGGCGACAACGCGGACACTTCAGGGTCTTGGCTAACGCTAAAACGCGGGGTAACTAAGCTACCATTCATGATGTAGAGCTTAGACATATTGGGCGAAGTGAGATGTTTTAACGCCGTCCACACGGCTTCCACCCGCTCTTTAGATAAATTAGAAGGTATCGCCAACGCATACCCACCAATGGGCGTAATCGCTCTGCCGTGATTGCCCACCGGATGGGATAAATACCCGGTATTGCCGTATGCCGGAGATCGCTTATCGAACTCAATCAATGGTGCCAAAAGCGTGTAGCAATAAGCCATGCACGACTCACCCGAGGCATAGGACTGCGCCCGTTCGTACCAGGACATATTCAGAATGTTCGGCGGGGAGTATTTGAGAATATCCAGCATATACTCGCAGGCTCGGTGGGCAGCATCCGATTGAAACATAGGGCGCAGCTGCTCACCGCTGGCGTTTTGAAAATCAAAGCCGCCTGCATGAAGCGGTAGATCGACAATGGGCTGGCCAAATTTAGCCATGAGAAAACTAAACGTGTGCCCCAGCGGCGTGCCACGGGCGGCGTTCCAAGCGATGCCGTATCGCCCTTTCGCAGGGTCGTGTAAGTGTCTTGCGACTTTTACCAAGGCCTCGGTGGTGCTGGGGGGCGTTAACTGCGCAGCCGCCAAAATATCCTTGCGATAACAGAGCAGTTCAGGAGTGGTTTGTACCGGTATACCGTACTGGCAGCCCGCATAGCCGGCGCTTTGAATCGCCATGGGGTGGAAGTCAGAAAGATCGTAGCCATCGCGCTGGATGAGCGCGTCTAGCGGCATCAAAACGCCCTGCGAGACCAAGTCACCAAACCATGGTAAGTCGCAGGCAACAATGTCGTAACGGGATTTCGCCAAGCGAGCATTGTCGAGAATATCATCCAGCAAGTTATCAATTGAACGCGCTTTATTGCGAATTTCCAGACCGAAAATGGATTCCAGCTGCCGTTTTAAATTATGCATGGCCATAAACGTAGGGTCAGCATGCGCTAGCACACGTAAGCCCCCTTTCAGCTCCAGCCGCGCGGAGAGCACAGCGGGCGTAGAGATCACCTGCTGAGACGCTGACGTGCCTAAAAATATCTTACTGCCAGATTCCGAGCTGGGGTCGACCCCAAACAGCGGGCCCAGTAAGCCCTTGATGCGCTCCGCGTAGCTTTCCCACTCCTCTATCATCTGTGGGGAAGGGTGCAGCGAGACGGTTTTTCCTGTCTTAGTGCGTGGGCGCGAAATCAGAAGGCCTCGCTGCATAATGCTTTCAATCCCGCGTTTGGCGGTGCCGTACGTTAGTCCTGAGGCATCTGCCAGCGAAGTGGGCGTGGTTAATCGGCCCGCTAGATGGTTGCGCATCACATGCAGCAACATCCGCATCTCACGGTACCCTGGCGACATCGAAAGTGTTGATTCGGTCTCGTTTTCAAACTTCTCAATGAACTCAATGAAACGCGCTAACTCTGTGTTCGATATTTTGGAAACGGGCGTTTGCGATAGCTTGTCGTAAGGCCCTTCCGGATGAGTATCGTCAAACATGGTCAGCCCACTGGCCTCTTTTCTCATGATGGCTCCCACGCCTTAGATGGCTATCACGCTGGCTATTAAGGACATGCTGGCTCAGCACTCTAGGCATTAACTTACTCCATAACTTACTCCATCGATAATCAGCCGGATACCTAACAAAATGAGTAGGCAAAGAATGACCCGGAAGAACAGCTCGCCATCCATCCGCCGCTGAATGATCAACCCTAACCGAATACCCAGCCATGCCACCGGCATCAGCAGCAGTGCAATGGTGAGATTATCAAACGTCACCAGGCCAAGCAGCGTGTAGGGCACCAGCTTCACCAAGTTGGTGATCGCAAGAAATACCACCGCTGTGCCTAAAAACTGCTGCTTAGTGAGTTGGCACTGCAATAAGTAAAAGTTCAGCGGTGGGCCGCCCGCATGGGCGATAAAGCTGGTAAACCCGGCGACTCCTCCACACAAACGCCCGACCCACGTGGGCATCAGTCGGCCGCGCAGCGGTTTAAGCAGCCCCCACAGGCCAAACAGTACGGAAAAAACACCCAGCAGCAGTGTCAGCAACGCTTCATCAAACCAGCCATAGGTGAAGTAGCCCACCGCAACGCCCAATATCGCAGGCGGAAACATCAGCCACAACAAGCGGTCCACCCGCTGTCGCCACCACGCTTTTAGGCTAAACACGTCCATCACAATCAGCAGCGGGAGCATCACCGCCACCGCAAAGGTGGGGCTCGCCTTAAGCGAGATCAGCGGTACGGCCACCACCCCCACCCCACCCGCAAACCCTGATTTGGAAATCCCCGTCAGTAAAACAGCCACGATCATCAGTGCCACAAACACCCAATCAAACGCCATCAGTACACCCCTTTTAGATAGAGCCTTAGCGCCTGGCCACCCACGCAGAAAAAAGGGCCATGACAGGCACGGCCCTTTTTCGGTAGGTCAACCAGTATGCGTGCGTAAGGCGTGCTTACAGTACGGTGCACACTTCATCGAAGGAGAAGCGGTCGCCACGCGGGAACAGGGCGCTGGCATCACCATAGCCTAAGTTACACAGGAAGTTGCTCTTCACTTTACCCCCTGGGAAGAACTCCTCATCCACCGCGGCGTTGTTGAAGCCCGACATAGGGCCAGCATCCAAGCCAAGCGCACGGGCCGCTAAAATCAAATAGCCGCCTTGAATCGAGCTATTGCGGAACGCCGTGGAGTGAATGAAGTCTGGCTTGCCCTCGAACAGCGCTTTGGCATCTTTGTTATGGGCAAACATGCGCGGCAGGTGCTCGTAAAACTCGGTATCAAAACCCAGCACCGCGACCACCGGAGCCTTCATGGTTTTTTCCTGGTTACCCGGTAACAGAGCAGGCTTTAAGCGCTCTTTTGCCGCATCGGTAGTCAGAAAAATAATCCGCGTTGGCTGACAATTCATCGAGGTGGGGCCGTAATGCATTAGATTATACAGTTCGCGCAGCGTTTCCTCGCTCACCTCTCGGTCCTGCCAAACGTTATGGGTACGCGCTTCTGTGAATAGGTTGGCCATCGCTGCTTGGTTAATCGTTGTCATGGTGTTGCCTCTTTCAGTTTAACCCGCTCAGTAGGAGCCAGGCGTTCAGGGTGAGTCGTTCAGGTCGTCTTTAAGCCGAAGTCGTATTGAAAATAGCGGTATGGGGTGTCCATCTGCCGGCCGTCGGGCGCTTGCCCCGCTGGCATGTAAATGAACTCCTTCACCAGGGAGTCTTTCACGCCAAATACCGCGTCAGAGTCGAGGTAGGGGTCGTCTTCCGCGAAGATTTGAGTCACCAGAGTTTCGTAGCCCGGTGCCATAAGCATGAAGTGCACATGGGCGGGGCGATAAGGGTGACGCCCGGTGATTTCGAGCATTTTGCCAACCGGCCCATCGGTCGGGATGGGATAAGGAGACGGCGTCACCGTCCAGAAGGCGTATCGTCCCTGGCTATCGGTATGAAAGCGTGCGCGCAGGGTCGCGCTTTCAAGCTCAGGCTTCTGGACGTCATAAAAGCCTTCGCTGTCCGATTGCCAAACGTCGATGACGACATTCGCCAAAGGCTTGCCATGGGCGTCGTGTACGTAACCTTCGATGAACAGAGGCTCCCCTTCCACGCCCCAGTTAATGGCATCGCCCTGGTTGGCTTGGGGAGGGTCGGCGACGTAAAAAGGTCCCAACACGGTGCTTTCGGTAATCTTAGGGTCGCTGCTTGCGTGGTTAATCGCATCTACCAGCATGGTGACGCCCAAGGTGTCAGACAGCAGGATAAACTCCTGCCGCTCGTCGTCACACATTTGACCGGCTCGGGTGAGAAACTCAATCGCCTGAGTCCACTCTTTCTCCGTGGGCTTCACTTCACGCAGGTAGGCATGCAGGTGGTTTACCAAGCCATTGAGCAGCGTTTTCAGCCGTTCATCTTCACAGCGTGAAAACTCATCCATCACGGCGGCGGTAATATTATCGGTGGTGAGATTACGCATGTGTGTGCCCTCCCTGCGTTACTGGTGAAGGTTCACCCAACCCTGACAGGCGCTCGGTATGATGTACGGTCGCGATATAGTCATCGTTACCATGCCCGGTGGCGATCAGGGCGGTGTAGGCTTCGCGCATTTGCGCTGCTAGCGGGGTCGATACCCCAGAGCCGTGGGCGCAGTCGAGGATCAGATCAAGATCTTTAGCCATCTGCGCGGCGGAAAACGTCGAGGTAAAATCCCGCGCTAACAGGGGGGGCACCTTGTACTTCACCATGGGGGATCCCACCGCGCTGTCAGAGATCAGCTCTAACATGGCGTCCCAGTCAATATTGCCTTTACGCGCCAGCGTCAGCGCTTCACTCATCATCCCGGCACTGACGGCAATCATTAGGTTAATGGCCAGTTTGGCCACCCGGGCCTGCTCTTCATCGCCCAGCCAGTACTGCGCTTTGGTAAACGCTGCAAACACGGGCTTAGCCGTTTCCAATGCTTCCCGTGGGCCGGAAACCATCGCGGAAAGCGTGCCCGCCTCTGCCGCGACAGGGTTACCAGAGACAGGGCTGCGCAGATACACCACACCGTGAGCCTTTGCCGCCTCGGCCACTCGCGCAGAGGCTTCCACACTTACCGTGCTTGTCTCAATCAAGGTACTGCCGGGCATCATGTGGCGAATCAGCTCGCCAGCCTCAAGGCACAGACTGATCAATGCGCGGTCATCGGGGATCGACACAAACACCAAGTCGCAATCGGCCACGGCATCTGCCAGCGTTTGATGGGGCGTCACACCGATCTCTGCAGCGAGAGCGAGGCGCTCCGCCGATAGATCAAAGCCTTGAACAGGGGTTCCGTATTGAATAATTCGAGCGGCCATTGGCAAACCCAGTTTACCCAAGCCTACCCACGCCACCTTTGGGGACGTTGAGGACGTAGTAGAAGCGGTTGTCATGAGGTGACCTCCTGTGTTGACTGGGCTTCACGCGCTAGCAGTTCGGCGTGAATGCGGTGGCCAGATTTGGCCAGCTCAGCGATACCCTGCTGAGTCTCCACTAGCAGACGGCCGCCACGTTTTTTGAACTGCCCGGCCACCATTACGCTATCGACGTTGGCAAGGCTGGTTTGCATGACCACCGTAGAAACTGGGTCGTTCACCGGCTGCATGTTGAGTTGGTTGCTATCCAGCAGCACCAAATCGGCCTGTTTACCGGGCGTGAGGCTGCCAATACGGTCATCAAGACCCAGCGCTTTTGCCCCATCGAGGGTGATCCAGCCCAGCGCTTCCCGAGTGGTAATGGTGGAGGTATCAGGGATCTTGCCCTGCTCACGGCGCGAGGCGTCGTTATCCAGGGAGCGCTGCATACCCAGGGCCGCTCGGGCGACGCTGAACATATCTCCAGAGAGCACCGATTCAAGATCCACGCCCAAAGACACCACGCCGCCGTGCTGACGAACGATCCCAGTCACCGGAAAACCGTGGCCTTGGGTCATCTCGTTTTCAGGGGCAATGGAGAACGTCACGCCGCTGGCGCAGAACCGGGACATTTGGCCATCGTCCAAACTTTGGCCATGCACAATGTTGATATCGGGGCCTAACAGGCCACGCGCTTCCACTTCGTCCCAGGCACCGGGGGCCACGGCCTCACCGCCGCCCTGGTGCATCGAGGCCACCAAGCCAAACTCTTTGGCTAGCGCAAAATCCTGCAGCGTCACCTCTAGGGTTGAGTAGTGAGGGCCGAGAATAGCCATGCCTAAGGTGACGAGCCCTTCTGGTTTTGCCAGCTCGCCGTTCAGCAATCGCTCTATTTCATGGCGGGGATGGGGAATTTCACTGAAGTGCGGCTGGCCAGGTTGTGGGTCGGGCTTAGGCGAGCCATGCAGAAACAGCGCGCGAATGCCTGATTCCTTTAGCCCTTTCACCGCGGCATCGGTGTGTTCGGGGGTAGGGTTGTTATGGCACCAATCACCTAATGTGGTGGTACCGCAATTCAGCTGGTTAATCGCGCCCATCCGGGTGGCAATGTAGATATCCTCTGGCGTAAACAGCGCCGCCAGGCCACGGTGAACATGGCGAAAATACTCCAGCAGCGTCCAGTTGGCGGCAACGCCACGCAGGCCGGTCTGCCAGGTATGCATATGGGCGTTCACCAACCCGGGAATCAGGATACCGCCGCCGCAGTCCACCACCTCGGCTGCATTTGCCTTGGGGTGATCGGTCAGGTCATGCCCCACGGCGACGATACGATCACCCTCGATCAGTACCTGACCATCGCTCAGTTCGCCCAACTGCGGGTCCATAGTGACAATCGTGGCGTTAACAAACAGCGTGCTCATTGGCCACCTCCACTATCCGCCTGGGGCCGTTTCCCCGACTGGGCATCGCTGAGCAAACGGTGGATACCCTTGGCCTCTACATCGCGTGGGTTCCAGTAAGGGTTGCGGGTCGCAATCTCTGTGGCCCGCGCCACATCGTCTACGCTAAAGCCTAGTTCGGAGAGTGCGCTTGGGGCTCCGACTGCGCGCCCCAAGTCGTAAAGGCCAGCCGCCGCGTCGTCACACCCCAGCGCACGCCCAATACGCGCCATCGCTTCCGGCACCGCTGGCGCGTTATAGGCCAGCGCATAAGGCAGCACAATGGTGTGCGTTTCCGCATGGGGTAAATTAAAAGAGCCGCCGAGGGTATGGCACAGCTTGTGATGCAGCGACATGCCCACCGAACCCAGGCAAGTGCCGCACAGCCAAGCGCCATAGAGCGCATCAGAGCGCGCTTCAACGTGGGTCGGGTCGTTGGCAATTACCGGCAGGCTTCGCGCCAGCGCCGCAATCCCCTCTTCTGCCATCAGCGCAATCACTGGATTGCAGTCGCGGGCATACAGCGCCTCTACCGCATGGGCAATCGCGTTAATCCCGCTGGTGCCTGACATCACTGCTGGCAGCGTTAGGGTCAGGTCAACGTCGTAAATGACCGTTTCCGGTAGCACGTCTAGCGTGCGCTGGGTGGTTTTGATGCCGTCGCTCGTTTCACCCAGGATCGGCGTCATTTCCGAGCCCGCATAGGTGGTGGGTATCGCGATCTGAGGCAAGCCAGTACGTAAGGCAATGGCTTTTCCCAAGCCAATCGTTGAACCGCCACCAATGGCCACCGTGCAGTCTACATTGAGCTCTTTGACTATCTGTAAGGCATGTTTGGTCACCTCGACCGGCGTATGCATCACGGCATCCGCGTAAACGCCCACGCCCTTATCGCCCAGCAGTTCTAGTACGTGGCTTGCCTGCTCGTGCTGCTGAGGCGTGGCTAACACCAGGGCGCGGGAACAGCTGAGATGTTCAAGCTCTTCTCTCAGCTGAGCCAGGGTACCTTGGCCAAATACCACCCGGGATGGCAGGCCATCATAAACAAAAGGTTGCATATAACATTCCTTAGTCGTTTGAAGTGGGCTGTGTGCTCGCTAGCCTCTAGCTGCTAGTGAGCACACCAATCGCAGCAGGTGAGCTAGCTCGCCTGCGCCTGCTTTCCCATACCGGTAATGGCTTGCACCAGCGCGTCCTCACTGACGTTGTCACCATCAAACTCCGCGGTGACGCGGCCGTCGTACATCGCGATAATGCGGTTACTCAGGCCCAGTACTTCGGGCATCTCTGAAGAGATCACCAACACGGCGTAGCCGGATTTGGCCAAGTCTTTGACGAGGGTGTGAATTTCAGATTTAGAACCGACATCAATCCCCCGCGTAGGCTCATCGAGGATGAGCAATTTAGGCTGGGTATGCAGCCACTTGCCGATGACGATCTTTTGCTGATTACCGCCGCTTAAATTGCCGACCTTTTGGCGCCAGCTGGGGGTTTTGATTTTCATGGCTTGGTGATATTTGTCGTAGACTTCGCGCTCCTTCGCACTGGTCATAAAGCCTAACGACGACACGCTGGAGAGGCTTGCCAATGTCATGTTGTCACGACAGTTCATGCCCAGAATCAGGCCCTGGTCTTTGCGGTCTTCCGGTACTAACGCGACACCGTTCATTACCGCATCGTGGGAGTTACGAAAATTCACCACCTCACCATCGAGCACGACGTCGCCAGCGGAAGGTTTACGCAGGCCAAAGATGGTTTCTGCCACCTCTGAACGCCCCGCGCCTACCAGCCCGTACATGCCGACAATCTCGCCTTTGCGAACGTTAAAGCTGACATCCTCAAAAACACGCTTCACTGACAGGTTGCGCACTTCCAGCATGTTGTCGCCGAAATCGCTGGGCTTGCTGGCATGATCAAGCGTTAGACTGCGGCCGATCATCATCCGCGTGATTTCGTCTTCGTTGGTATCCGCGGTGTTGACCGTGCCGGTGTACTCGCCGTCTCGCAGCACTGAAATACGATGGGATAGATGGAAAATCTCATCCATGCGGTGAGAGATATACACAATACCCACCCCCTGTTCACATAACGAATTGATCACCTCATAGAGCACCGGCTTTTCGTGGTCGGTGAGCGATGCTGTCGGCTCGTCAAACACGACGACCTGCGGCGTAAAGGCGAGCGCCCTGCCAATTTCCACCATCTGTTTTTTGGCAATCGACAGCGAGCCCACTACGTCGTCATGCTGAAAACCGCACTTGAGCCGCTCAAGAATTTTATTGGTATCCTCTCGCAGCTTTCGCCAATCCACGCGATTGAACGACTTTCTGGGCAGGCTACCGAGAAAGATGTTTTCGGCGACCGTCATTTCAGATACCAACGACTGCTCCTGGTGGATCAGTACGACCCCCGCGCGTTTAGCATGCTTGGGATTTTCAAACGCCATTTCCTGGCCACCCAGAACAATCTTGCCTTCGTTGGCCTGGTGTTTACCGGCCAGCACTTTCATCAGGGTCGATTTGCCAGCCCCATTCTCACCCAGCAAGGCATGTACCTCACCGGGGCGAACGTCAAAGTCAACGTTGTTGAGCGCTACCACACCGGGGAATCGTTTCGTGATGCCTTTAAGTTCAAGGATGGGTGCTGCATCGATGGGCTGACGTGATTGCGTTGAAGAGGCGTTCATATCCGCACCTCCTTAGCAGAGGGTGCATTGAGCTTCTTATCAATGATCAGCACAGAGATGAGAATCGCACCGAGAATAACGAGTACGTAAAAAGCGGGCACCTGCATTAAGTTCATGCCGTTACGTAGAATACCGATGGCCAGCACGCCGCCTAATGTTCCAACAATACTGCCGTACCCACCGGTCAATTTCGTGCCGCCCAGCACTACCGCCGTGATCACCCAAAGCTCGTAATCTCGGCCTAGATTAGGCGTGGCAGCACCCATTTGGCTGGCAAGAAGAACACCCGCGAGTGCCGCGAAAAACCCTACGATGATGAAGTTGATCATCATGTGCCGGCCTAGGCGAATACCCGCATCAATCGATGCTTCAGGATTGCCACCTACCGCAAAGGTGTTGCGGCCATGACTGGTGCGCGTCAACACTAGATGCATGATCAGCGCACAAATCAGAAAGATGATTGCCAAGACGGGAACCGGCCCGATCGTACTCGTGCCGAAGTCGGCGAACGCAAAGTTCATGGCGAAGAAAGACTGCTCACCGGTGTATAGAAAGATCAAGCCACGCACACCCAGCATGGCCCCTAGCGTTACGATGAACGCGTTAACACCGGTTTTCCAAACAACCAAGCCATTGAGGGCACCCAGCAAAACCCCTGAGCCTAACGCGGCTAGAATGGCCAGCGTCATGCTAATTTCCTGCAACCCCACCGCCAGAGAAGCGGAAAGTCCCAGTATCGCGCCCACCGACAAATCGATATTGCCGTTAATCATCACAAAGGTCATGCCTAGGGCTATCAGGCCTATCGTTGAGGTCTGCACCAGAATGTTGCTGATATTCCCAAATGACAGGAAGTACTCCGACATGACGCTAAAGAAAATAAACAGAGCGATAACGAATACCCAGATCGGCTGTATTTTCGTTCTACCGCGGAAGAACCCTTTAATCGATGTCATCTTGCATTCCTCCGCGTTATGAGTGGCTCGTAAACAAGCGCTTACGTTTGTTAGCGAGGTCCAGCCATACGGCTAGAATGATGATTACCCAGGTCACGATCCACTGGGTGTAATAGGGATAGCCCATCAACAAAAGACCATTTTGGATAAAGCCCAGGATCAACACGCCAATCACCGTTTTCCAGATACTGCCTGCACCGCCTAGCAAGCTTGTGCCGCCCAGGATGATGCCAGCCAACACCAGTAACTCGTACCCCTGCCCTACGTTGTTTTGCGAGCCCATTACCCGCGAGCCAAGCACCAGGGCGGCACACGCCACACAGAAAGCAGAAATTAGATAGGTGCTGAACACACACCAGTTTTTACGAATACCCGAATAAACGGCCGCCATTGGATTACCGCCGACGGCAAAGATACGTCGCCCATACCCGGTGTAGGACATCACTACTTGAATCAAGACAGCTAGCAGACCAAACATCAGAACCGGTACCGCAATACCCCCCACAAACCCACGGCCGAAAAAGGCAAACCAGGTATTCTCTTGATTGGCAATATCGACATTCTGGCCGCCGCTATAAATCAGCACAAACCCTTGTATGGCTGACAGCATGGCCAGCGTCACAATCAACGAGTTGAGTCGTAGAAAACCAATCAAAAACCCGTTGACGGCACCGATCATCAAGGTCAGCGCGAACATCAACAAAATGGCATTAGTGGGGCCAATTTTGTCATGTAAATCAACCACAAGGACGGTGGAGAACGACAGCATTGAGCCAACGGAAAGGTCTAAGTTGCCGCCAATAATGACCACGGTGACCCCCACCGCGATAATGCCAATAATGGATGCCTGGCGGACAACGGTCATAATGTTTGACTGAGAGAGAAACTGCTCAGAAAAAAACGAAAAAACGAACATGCCGATCAGGAAAAAAATGAGGATGCCCTGAGCCGATAAAAAACTCAGCACACCTGCTTTGCTAAACTTTCCTAACGGCACTCCAACCTTTGTTTGTTCTGTGGAAGCCATGCTATTCACCTGTAAAAAATCACCTAGGGAGGCACCTAGGAAGGTGACGATGCACGATGTTTATCGTCACACTAGCGGCACCTCCCAGCGCAGGAAGCCTGCATTCAGGTTCGCACCCCATGGGTATTGAGTTGTATTCACATCATCAATACTGGGTAATGCGCCCTATATTCAGAAAACCGGGCGATCAAACTCTTCAAGGTTTTCTGCGGTGATTTTCGGTGTGTCAAAGAAGTTCATCTTGGGAAGATCTTCGCCAGCTAACACATCCAGTGCGGTTTGCAGCGCTGCTTCTGCATCATCTACCGGGGATTGGTAGATAGAGCCGTAATATTCACCGCGTGCAATCGCGTCGTAGCCAACAGCGAAGTTCGTGGCCCCAATAAAGATAATGTCGTCTGCACGCCCCGCGCCTTTAGCTGCATTTAGAGCGCCTACACCCATGTTGTCATCGCCAGAATACACACCATCGATATGGTCATATTTCGTTAGGAAATCTTCCATTACCCGCTGGGCACGTTCGCGGTTCCAGTTACCGGGCTGTGTTTCCAACAGTTCGACACCTGGGCAAGCTTCAGCCAGTCGATCCTCAAATCCACCTGCACGTTCCATGGCCGTGGTGTAGCCAGGCTGGCCGGAAATCTGAACAATTTGACCCTCGCCCCCCAAGGCATCGCACATCATTTCAGCAGAGGAAATGCCCTGCTGAACATTGTCAGGGCCTGAAAAGGCAGCGATAAAATCCAGACCCGCATCGGCAATTTTAGAGTTGGTCACAATGACAGGAATACCGGCACTGTGAGCTTGGCGGATAGCAGGAATAACGGCTTGGCCGTTGGTTGGCCAAATAATGATGGCGTCGACGCGCTGTTGAATGAGGTCTTGCATTTGGCCGATTTGGCGGGCGACATCACCACCAGCATCTAGCACCACGATATCCACATTTTCCTCACGCGCTGCTGCCGCTTCAAATGCACGCTCATACGTCGTTTGGTAGCTATCGACACCCACGTTGTTTTGAGTAATACCTATACGATAAGGGCCTTCGGCGTGCGCTGTCGCAATCGACATCAATGTGACCGATGCAGCAATAGCGGTTTTATTGAACATTTTGTTTCTCCTGCGTTTTTATTAATTGTTTTTTGGCTTACAGACTCGCAAGCCTGTGTTCGGAGCTTACTGCTGGGCTTTGTTGAGGCACAACGTAACCGCACCATAGAAATGACCAATTTGGTTTTTTTAATGCACTTTCTTACAGGGCAAGCTGACAAGAGCCAAATCACTCGTCTTTGGGGCACAGTATTTCTCGGCGAGAGCTTTTCGATATGATGAAATGCAATATCTACATCAATAAGAGGCTTGTAATGGAATTAACGTAAAGTAATTAACAGCATTCAAATTGTACTGCTGCTACTTTTATTAACATTATGTATAAGTAAAACCTAGGGGCTGGGCAATGAAAGGCTTCATTTGAGGGGAGTGTTCAAAATGGTAACAAGCATTAAACTTTAATGATGAATCTACAGTATGGGTACAACCAGCATTAAAGCTAGAGAGCCTCTGATTAACGTGAGTAGCGCAGGCCTGACAAAGCAAAAAACAATAAAAAAACGGAATTTACGGGTTGTAAATGAGCATTCTGATCAGACCCACACACTAGGCGATGTTTAATGCAGTATGGTCAAGCGTAATAGTTAATCAGAGGATCTATAACAAACTTATAGAGGTGTTGAAACGAGATCGACAGAGTTTGCGCCTATACATGACAGCATCCCATTTCGTAGTTTTACTATAAAAGAGGTTATGTCGCGAGGAATCGCAAATTAAGTCATTCTGACCGGGATTTATGTCAAAACAGGCCGGAAACGTCAAAAATGGAGGCGGCCCCAAAAGCCACATCCCGGCACACGCAGCCACCACTACCGTTGCTCCCTTCCGGGCCTGGCGGGGTTCGCAGTTTAGCGTTGCGGGAGGACCTAAGGGACCACCATAACGGCGCACTCTGTTGTTAAATGAGTGCACTAGGTTGATGTGGTGGCTACGCCCTGATTTGAACAGGGGACCCCATCATTATGAGTGATGTGCTCTAACCAGCTGAGCTACGTAGCCTTTCCGTCATCAACGGGTGCAGATTATGCCTACCTTAACTACGAAAGGCAAGCCGGATTCCGGCTTGCTTTATCATCGAAACGACCCTATTGAATAGCAGCGCGAACAGCATCCAAGCCGGGCTCGCCATCACGCGTTGTTACCCCGTCTAGCCACACATCCAACACACCATCATTTGCCTGAAGGTAAGCACGTGCTGCATCACGTGGGGACTCGCCATCATCCATGATAGCGCTCATTAGCTGATTTTCCATTTCCAACGTAAACGTCATGTTGTTCAATAGCACACCAACATTCGGGCATTCATCTACGAATCCGGCACGCGCGTTGGTATATACCGTGGCACCACCCAAATCCGGACCAAAATAATCATCTGCACCGGAAAGGTAAGCCATGTCGAAGTTAGTGTTCATGGGGTGAGGCGCCCAGCCTAAAAACACCATCCACTCTTCATTGGGCACCCGAGCGCGCAGCTCAGCCAGCATCCCGGCCTCGCTGGAATCCACAACCCGCCAATCACCTAACCCATAGGCGTTGTCATCGATCATCTGTTCGATTAACTCGTTGCCATCGTTACCCGCTTCAATACCGTGCAAGCTGCTATTAAACTGATCCGCATGCGCGGCCAAATCATCAACGGATGTGACCCCTGCGTCGTAAACGTACTGGGGCACCGCCAAGGTGTATTTCGCCCCTTCCAAATTGGCGACTAAGCGCTCGACTTCACCGCGCTCAATATATGGATCGCTGATGGATGCCATGGAAGGCATCCAGTTACCCAGGAAGACATCAAAATCGTCGTTGCGCATACCCGCGTAGGCAATCGGCACCGAGACTGTGTCGATACGCGGTTCGTAACCCAACCCCTCAAGCACCTCACTGGCCAATGCGGTGGTCGCAGTGATATCGGTCCAGCCCACCTCTGCAAAGCGCACGCTACTGCACTCATTTGCATACGCCACTGTTGGCACACCCATCGCTAGCAATAAAGCACCGGCATAACGTGAATAAGTTCTGCTCATCATTATTGTCCCCTTTGAATATCTGCTACTTGAACTTGTGCTTCTTAAACACTTGCTTCTTAAACACGTGCTTCTTAAAGATAGTTTCTACAGTGATTGCCGCTAATAAAGACACACCACCTTTTTATTGATTGAACGTTCAATAAAAAAATGCCATCATGGTTAGGTAACCATGCCTGCACCAGGGTTTCAAGCTTGAGCCCGGGCTTGGCATTCAACGAATTAGGAGAACGTCTTTAGGAGATAGCTGTGCCAAAGGTGGGAATGGAACCGATACGCCGCCAGCAGTTAATCAACGCAACCATGGCAGCCATTGATGAAGTTGGCCTAGCAGAGACCACCGTGATGCGTATTGCACGTCATGCGGGAGTGTCAGCGGGCATCATCAGTCATTACTTCGGCGGCAAGGATGGCCTGCTGGAAGCAACTATGCGGCAAATATTAACCGACCTGACAGATGCCGTAGCGATACGACGCCGTACGCTGGATGACGACTCTCCACGCGCGCACATCGGCGCCATTATCGAAGGCAACTTTGACCGCACTCAGGTAACAGGCCCTGCTGCCAAAACCTGGTTGGCATTTTGGGCAAGCAGCATGCACAAACCCATGCTTCAGCGCTTACAAAACGTCAACGACCGCCGCCTCTACACCAACCTATGTCACCAATTTAAGCGCGTCATGCCTCACTCGGAGGCAAGAAACGCAGCTCGCGGTCTGGCGGCCATGATCGATGGTCTTTGGTTGCGTGGCGCCCTCTCCCCCGAAGGCCTTAACGCTGAAGAGGCGCGCTTTCTTGCGCATACCTACCTTGAGCAGCTGCTGGCTAATTATGACGCCCCAGCGTCGGCACCCAACACCCACAGCTAATGTTTACTTTAACTATTTTCCAACTATTTCTATTTATTTTACTGTTTAAGGAGAGCTAGATGGCCGCTCAAGATGTACAGCCACTCTATATCGATGGTCGCCAAGTAGACGCCACGTCAGGCGATACCTTTACCGTTACCAACCCTTTTGACGGCAGCCTGCTCGCAACGGTCGGCCAGGCAAGCCACGCAGATGTTGATGCTGCGGTAGCTGCGGCTAAACGCGGTCAACGTGAATGGGCAGCCATGACCGGCATGCAGCGTTCACGGGTACTGCTGCGCGCCGTGGCTCTGCTAAGAGAGCGCAATGACGAACTCGCCGAGCTGGAAACGCGTAATACCGGCAAGCCAATCAGTGAAACGGCTAGCGTCGACATTGTCACCGGCGCAGACGCACTGGAGTACTACGCTGGCTTAGCGCCCGCCATTGAAGGTAGTCAGATTCCTCTGCGTGATAGCTCGTTTGTTTACACGCGCCGTGAGCCGCTGGGAGTCATTGGCGCTATTGGCGCATGGAACTATCCCATCCAAATCGCCTGCTGGAAAGCTGCACCCGCGTTGGCTGCAGGTAACGCCGTGGTATTTAAACCCAGCGAAGTCACCCCGCTAACGGTCATAAAGCTGGCAGAGATCTTCACCGAAGCAGGCCTGCCCAACGGTGTGTTTAACGTGGTGCAGGGCGATGGCCGCGTGGGCGCAATGCTCACCGAACACCCCGGCATCGCCAAGGTTTCGTTCACCGGCGAAGCAGGCACGGGTAAAAAAGTAATGGCTGCCGCAGCGGGCTCTAGTCTCAAAGAAGTCACCATGGAGCTGGGCGGAAAATCACCACTACTGGTGTTCGCTGATGCTGATCTCGACCGGGCAGCTGATGCCGCCATGATGGCCAACTTTTACTCAAGCGGCCAAATCTGCACCAACGGCACACGGGTATTTGTTGAGCGCAGCGTTAAGGACGCTTTTGAAGCCAAGTTAGTGGAGCGCGTCAAGCGCATCAAAGCAGGCGACCCTATGGATCCCAGCGTCAATTTTGGACCGCTGGTTAGCTTTGAGCATCAGCAGAAAGTGCTCTCCTATATCGTCCTGGGCAAAGAGCAAGGCGCTCGCCTACTGGTCGGTGGCGATGACTGGAACAGCGGCAGCTTTGCAGATGGCGCCTGGGCCGCCCCAACAATATTCACCGACTGCACCGACGATATGCGCATTGTGCGTGAAGAGATCTTCGGTCCGGTGATGTCCGTACTCGCTTTTGATGATGAAGCGGAAGTCATTCGCCGCGCCAATGACACCACTTATGGCCTAGCTGCCGGTGTCTTCAGCGAAAGCCTAAACCGCGCCCACCGCGTGATTCACCAGTTAGAAGCAGGCATTTGCTGGATTAACACCTGGGGCGAGTCACCCTCCGAGATGCCGGTAGGCGGCTACAAAGAGTCGGGCATTGGTCGTGAGAACGGTATCGAGACGCTCAACCACTACACCCAAACCAAGTCCGTACAGATCGAGATGGGGCCATTTGAGTCAGTGTTTTAACTCTAAGCACTGAGCGCCGCCGGTAGGCATAACACGAAGACGCTATGAACCCATCCCTGGGCACTCGGCTTTTTCATCTGACCGCCATGGATGGCGGAAATGCCGGAATTGCCTGGAGTATTTTCCGGCCCTGAAAAAGACGCTTCTCTTTTATGCCTACCGACTCACCTCCGCTACTCAGCTAGATTTTGAAGGGGACTCAATGTCTCAACCACGCGAATTTGATTACATTATTATCGGCGCAGGCTCGGCGGGCAATGTGCTCGCTACACGCCTCACCGAAGACAGCAGCGTCAGCGTACTGCTGCTGGAAGCGGGCGGCCCCGACTATCGCTTTGATTTTCGTACCCAGATGCCTGCAGCCCTGGCATTCCCACTGCAAGGCAAACGCTACAACTGGGCATTTGAAACCGACCCCGAACCGCATATGGATGGCCGCCGCATGGAGTGTGGCCGTGGCAAAGGCCTGGGCGGCTCATCGCTGATTAACGGCATGTGCTACATCCGCGGCAACGCCCTGGATTATGACAACTGGGCCAAGCAGCCCGGTTTGGAAGATTGGGACTACCTAAGCTGCCTGCCCTATTTTAAAAAGTGCGAAAGCCGTGATATTGGTCCCAACAGCTATCACGGCGGTGATGGTCCGGTCAGCATTGCTACGCCAAAATCCACCAACAACCCGCTTTATCGCATCTTTATTGAAGCGGGCAAACAAGCGGGCTACCCCGAAACAGAAGACGTTAACGGCTACCAGCAAGAAGGCTTCGGCCCCATGGACCGTTTTGTAACACCGAAAGGCCGCCGCGCCTCTACCGCCCGTGGCTACCTGGATATTGCCAAAAAACGCCACAACCTCACCATTGAAACTCACGCCGTTACCGACATCATTGAGTTTGAAGGCAAGCGCGCGGTGGGCGTGCGCTATGAACAGAAAGGTGAAAAACAGCAGGCTTATGCACGCCGTGAAGTTCTGCTCTGCGGTGGCGCTATCGCCTCCCCACAGATTTTACAACGCTCAGGCATCGGCAACCCGGAACTGCTTAAAGAACTCGACATTGAGCCGGTTCACGCCCTGCCAGGGGTAGGTGAAAACCTCCAGGATCACCTGGAAATGTACATCCAGTACGAGTGCAAAGAACCCATTTCACTCTACCCCGCCCTCAAATGGTATAACCAACCCAAAATTGGTGCGGAGTGGCTGTTTAACGGCACTGGCGTTGGCACCAGCAACCAGTTTGAATCCTGTGGTTTTATCCGCAGCAGTGATGAAGAGGAGTGGCCCAACCTGCAGTACCACTTCTTACCCATCGCCATCAGCTATAACGGCAAAAGCGCGGTACAGGCCCACGGTTTCCAGGCACACGTCGGCTCCATGCGGTCAGAAAGCCGCGGCCGCATTCGTTTAACCTCGAAAGACCCCCACGCTGCGCCGAGCATTCTGTTTAACTACATGGCCAAAGAGAAAGACTGGCAAGAGTTCCGCGACGCTATTCGGCTTACCCGGGATATTATTGCTCAGCCAGCGTTTGATAAGTACCGAGGCCGTGAAATTGCCCCAGGCCCTGATGTTCAGTCAGACGCCGAGCTGGATGCTTTCGTCAAACAGCATGCTGAGACCGCTTATCACCCCTGCGGAAGCTGCCGGATGGGTAGCGATGAGATGGCGGTTACCGATGGTCAAGGCCGAGTTCATGGCATTGAAGGTTTACGCGTCGTCGACGCATCGCTGTTTCCAGTGATCCCTACCGGCAACCTCAATGCGCCTACTATTATGCTGGCAGAGAAGATCGCCGACTGCATCAAAGGACACGATCCGCTCCCTCGCGCCAGCGTTGACTACTACGTGGCCAATGGCGCGCCCGCTAAACGCATCTGAACATTTCGCTAGTTTGTCACTCCAAACGCCATGGGCCTAACCCCATGGCGTTTTTTTTGGCTACGCTGAAGGAATATGCGCCGTTAAACGCAGCTAAAACTTGCGTGAAGTAGCCCCCATCTGCCAATATTCAAACAAGTGTTCGATTAACCGCTTTACCCACTGTACGACAAACGATTTACGAACGTTTTATCAACAAAAGTTGGCCAGCAATTTAGGCCCACAAATAGAGAGAGAGTCTATGCTCACCCTACTCCTTATCGTGCTCGCGATTACCGGTTTGCTTGTGGTAATGCGCCGGGAAGCAGGCGCCCCAGCGGCTCTGATGGTGCTTGGCGTATTAGGCCTTGTTGGCCTGCTGTTAGGTGCTCCGGTCATCGGCGTACTGCTGTTGATTGGCGCGGCAGTTGTCGCTGCTGCTGGCCTGCCTGCTCTTCGCAGCAAATGGCTGACCCCGCGCATCTTCGCGACCTTCAAGAAAGTTGCCCCAAAAGTCTCTGCTACCGAGCGCACGGCATTGGAAGCAGGCACCGTATCCTGGGACGGTGAGCTATTTTCAGGCAAGCCCCAGTGGGACAAACTGCTGGCCTTTAAAGACGATGGCCTCCGCGACGACGAAAAAGCCTTCCTCGCCAACCAGTGTGCAAAAGCCGCCGGTATGTGTAATGCCTGGGACATCGCCCAAGAGCGCGCCGACCTGCCACAGCAGCTATGGGACTTCCTGAAAAAAGAGGGCTTCTTCGGCATGATCATTCCGAAGGAGTATGGCGGCCTGGGCTTCTCAGCCAAAGCGCAGTCAATGGTGCTGCAAAAGCTCTCTGCCAATGAAACTCTGATGGTCACCGTCGGCGTACCCAACTCTCTCGGCCCTGGCGAGCTACTGCTCAAGTACGGTACTCAAGAGCAGAAAGATCACTACCTGCCACGCCTGTCCGATGGCCGTGAAATCCCCTGCTTTGGTCTAACCGGCCCGCGTGCAGGGTCTGATGCCACTTCGCTACCCGACACAGGCGTTGTTTGTAAACAGACCATCAACGGCGAAGAAGTGCTTGGCCTGCGTCTCAACTTTGAAAAACGTTGGATCACCCTGGCACCTATCGCCACGGTGGTGGGCTTGGCATTCCGCCTGTTTGACCCGGAAAAACTGCTGGGTGACGAAGAAGATCGCGGCATTACTCTGGCGCTAATTCCCCGCGACACGGCGGGCATGGACATTGGCCGTCGCCACCACCCTATCGGCAGCCCGTTTATGAACGGCCCGATTGTTGGTAAAGATGTGTTTGTACCGCTAGACACCATTATTGGTGGCCCGGATATGATCGGCCAAGGCTGGCGTATGCTGGTGGAGTGCCTGTCGATTGGTCGCTGCATCACGCTGCCATCAGGTGCTACCGGTACAGCGCGCTACGCGCTAGGTTGGAGCGGTGGCTTTACCCGCGTTCGCCGTCAGTTCAACGTGCCAGTGGCAGAAATGGAAGGCGTCCAGGAGCCCCTGGCTCGCATGGCGGCACTGGCGTATATCTCCCAGGCCACTGTGTACCAGACAGCCAATATGATCGATCACGGCGAAAAACCCGCCGTGCCCTCGGCCATTCTAAAAAGCCAGCTTACTGAATTTCAGCGCGTGCTACTTAGCGACGCCATGGACGTTCACGGCGGTAAAGCGGTCACGCTCGGCCCGCGTAACTACCTTGGCATCGGCTACAGCGCCAACCCAGTCGCGATTACCGTGGAAGGCGCCAACATCATGACCCGCAACCTGATGATCTTCGGTCAGGGCGCGATCCGCTGCCACCCTTACGTGCTGGAAGAGCTGGCTGCCAAAGACGCCAATGATATGAAAGCGTTTGATAAAGCCTTCTTCGGCCACGCAGGCCTCATCTTTGGCAATGCGGCGCGCGCCTTTACGCTTGGTTTAGGCCTTGGTAAAGCCAGCGTACCGTTTGACGGCCCTGCCGCTGTCTATGCTCAAGACATTGCCCGTCTCTCAGCAGGCTTTGGGCTGTGTGCCGACGCCGCTATGGCAAGCCTTGGTTCAACGCTTAAGAAGCGTGAGATGCTATCTGCGCGACTGGGTGATGTGCTGTCCAACCTTTACCTGGCGTCGATGGTGATCAAACAGTGGCACACAGGCAGTAAAGTAGAAGGCGAAGAAGCTCTGCTCGACTACAGCTGTCACTTCTTGCTACACCGTGCGGAGCAGGCGTTTGTTGAGATTTTCGATAACCTGCCAAACCGCGCGCTGGGCAAAACACTCAATGCCATCGTCATGCCGACTGGTCGTCGCTGGGATAAACCCCATGATGACCTGGCCCGTGACATCGCTACTCGTGTTTCTACCCATAGCGCCCTGCGCACCAAGCTGCTTGAAAACACTTGGGATGCTGACGACGGTGACGAACGCAACCCGTTGGCTCGCTATAATGCGCTGCTGGTCGATTATGACCGTGCAGAGAAGATTTATCGCACCGTTAACAAAGCTTATGCCAAGGGTGAGATACCGAATACAGCGCTACATCCCGAAGCGCGGGTTGAAGCCGGCTTGGAAAAAGGGTTAATCAGTGCAGAGGATGCAGACTTTATGCGCACCTTTGAGGCTGAAGTATTGGAGATGCTCACCGTCGACGACTTCGACTACGACGCATTCGCCAAGAACAAGACCACCCTGATTGACCATAACCGCAAGCCCGCTGTTGTGCCCACCCAGGAAGAAGCCAGCATCAAATAAGGCTTCATCCCAGCAGTGATAAACCGACGCCCTTCAGGCGTCGGTTTTTTTATGCCCATCGCTAACCATCATGATCGTCATCTTTCTGAAACCTTCACTTTCTACGCCTAAATGCGTAGACGAACGGGTTATAAACCCGTTGCAAGTTCGCAAACGATCAACTAGCCTTTCGTAAACGAAAGCAAATTGCACTATATGAACTCTCCTACTTGGCGACACAGCCAATAAGACACGCTTACAAAAAAATTAAAAAAACGCATTTAAAAACGATTTTAAAAACAACAAACGCTAGCGAGATCGGCATGTCCTTACATTTGCAAAATATCGATCACATCGTTAACGGTGTGCAGCATATCGCGGGGATCGACCTTGCCCTTGAGCCTGGGTCATTCAACGTGTTATTGGGCAGAACCCTTGCAGGAAAGACCACCCTAATGCGCCTGATGGCAGGGTTAGAGCCACCTACTCGGGGCCAGATCATCATGGACGGAAAGGATGTGACGAACCTTTCCGTTCGCAAGCGTAATGTTTCGATGGTCTATCAGCAGTTTATCAACTACCCAAGCTTCACCGTCTACGACAACATTGCCTCGCCGCTTAAACTGGCCAAACATCCCAAAAAAGAGATTGATAAGCGCGTTCGCGAAACCGCTGAAATGCTGCATATCGAACACCTGTTAAATCGCTACCCCCAGGAGCTTTCTGGCGGTCAGCAACAACGCACCGCCATGGGCCGCGCTTTGGTGAAAGATGCCGACTTGATTCTGTTTGATGAGCCGCTCGTCAATCTGGATTACAAACTGCGCGAAGAGCTGCGCGATGAGCTGCGCGATCTATTTAAAGCGCGTAACTGCATTGCGGTGTATGCCACCACGGAGCCCAATGAGGCGCTGGCGCTGGGCGGAAACACGGCCGTATTACACGAAGGCAGACTGCTGCAGTACGGTCCTACCGAGCGGGTCTATCGCGAACCAAACAGCCGCTACAGTGCAGAAATGTTTTCCGAACCGCCGATTAATATTGTCCCAGGCAAACTCACAGCGGACGAGATTACCTTTGACCACGCCTTGCACTTCCCATGCGATGACGCGCTACAGCGCTTGGAACCGGGAGAGTACGATTTTGGCGTGCGCGCTTCGCACCTTACCCTGCAGCCCCAGCGGGCTGACGATTTAGCACTGGATGTGCACGTGGACGTTGCCGAAATCAGCGGTTCAGAAACATTCTTGCATGTGCACCATGAGCGCTTCCCTTTGGTACTGCACTTAACGGGCGTTCATCAATTCAACGTCGACGATCCACTAACCGTTTACGTACCCACTCACCAGCTCTATGCCTTCGACAAGCAGGGAAAAACGATTCATATTCCAGCCCGTCGCGGAGGTGCTGTCCATGGCTGAGATTACCTTAAAAGGCCTGGCGCACTCCTATGAGAAGGCCCCTTCGGGTGCAGCAGACTACGCTATCCGCCAAATGAACCACGTATGGCATCAAGGCGGTGCCTATGCCCTGTTAGGCCCTTCGGGCTGCGGAAAATCAACCCTGCTGAATATCATTTCCGGCCTGCTCGAACCGTCGGAAGGCGATGTGCTGTTTGACGGCCATCGGGTTAATGAGCTGCCTCCAGAAGAGCGCAATATTGCCCAGGTGTTTCAGTTCCCGGTGATCTACGACACCATGACGGTGTTCGACAACCTCGCCTTTCCTCTGCGCAATATGAACACGCCGGAGTACCGGGTTAAACCCAAGGTATTGGAAGTTGCCGATATTTTAGAATTAACACCGCTGCTAAAACGCAAAGCGAAGAACCTCACCGCCGATGAGAAGCAGAAAGTCTCCATGGGACGTGGGCTGGTACGCGACGACGTCACCGCGATTCTGTTTGACGAGCCACTGACCGTCATCGACCCCCAGCTCAAATGGAAACTGCGCCGCAAGCTCAAAGAAATCCATGAGCGCTTCAATATCACGATGATTTACGTCACCCACGACCAGTTAGAAGCCTCTACCTTCGCTGATAAAATTGCCGTGATGTATGAAGGCCAAGTGGTGCAGTTCGGTACCCCGCGGGAACTGTTTGAGCGCCCGGCGCATACCTTTGTAGGCTACTTTATTGGCAGCCCCGGCATGAATTTCATGGCCGTTGAACATACGGACGGGCAGGTGATGTTCGGTGCCCAGCCGCTACCTGTTAGCGAAAAGCTAAAAATCGCTGTTGCCAATGCCCGCTCAAGCGATGTTAGCGCTCCCAATATAAAACTTGGCATTCGTCCTGAGTTTATCTCCATCACCAATACCCCGGACAGCCACAGCATGCCGGTCCAGGTGATCAGCGTCCAAGACCTAGGCACTTACTCCTTGCTCACCTTCAAACTTAATGAGCAAACCTTCAAGGCACGCCTGCCTGAAGGACACCCACCTTTGAAAGAGACGGCCTTTGCTCGCTTTGATGATGCCAAGGTTGCGCTGTATATCGATGAATACTTGGTGGAGGCTGGCCATGAATAACAAAGTACCCAATAACAGAGCGTGGCTGCTGGTGCTACCCATGCTGATACTGGTGGCGTTCTCTGCGGTCATCCCCTTGATGACCGTGGTGAATTACTCGGTACAGGACGTGTTGGGCCCCAATGCGCGCTTTTTTACCGGCACGGAATGGTTTGAAAGCATACTGAACAACGATGGACTACGGGCGGCATTCTTTCGCCAAATTTCATTCTCGCTAATTATTTTAGCTATTCAGATTCCGCTGGGTATTGGCATTGCGCTGATTATGCCTAAACGCGGATGGCAGGCATCGGCAGTCCTGATCCTGATTACCCTGCCGCTGCTTATCCCCTGGAACGTGGTAGGCAGTATTTGGCAGATATTCACCCGGGGTGATATCGGTTTAATGGGCTGGAGCCTTCGTGAGCTCGGCATTAACTACAACATTACCCGCAACGCCGTTGACGCTTGGGCAACAATTATTTTGATGGACGTTTGGCACTGGACACCGCTGGTCGCCATGCTGTGCTACAGCGGTCTGCGCTCAATTCCCGAAGCGTACTACCAAGCAGCGCGTATTGACCGCGCATCCAAGTGGGCCGTTTTCCGCTACATCCAGTTGCCCAAGCTGACTAACGTGTTGGTCATTGCCGTGCTACTGCGCTTTATGCACTCCTTCATGATCTACGCAGAGCCTTTTGTGCTTACCGGCGGAGGCCCCGGCAGCTCCACTACTTTCCTAAGCCAATCCCTTGCCACGATGGCCATTGGCCAGCAGGACTTAGGCCCCTCTGCAGCGTTCTCGCTAATCTACTTCCTGGTCATCTTGCTGGTGAGCTGGGTGTTCTACACCACCATTATGAACATGCAGAAAGACAAGTCGCCGCAGGGAGGTGCCTAACATGAGCTATCAACTCGAAAATACCCAGCGCGGCGAGAAATACACGACGATTTTTAGCAAGGTCACGCCCGCTCAGCGGCGTAATCGACTGGCGCGTTCTCGCTGGCGCTCACGGCTATTGCTCGGCCTCTATTTAGTGCTGATGATTTTGCCAATCTACTGGCTAATCAACATGTCGCTACAAACAAATAGCGAAATATTGGGTTCTATGACGCTATGGCCGCAAAACCTGACCTTTGATAATTATCTACGCATTTTCAGTAACCCAAGCTGGTACATGGGTTATGTCAATTCCATGCTTTACGTATCGATGAATATGGTAATCACCATCTGCGTAGCGTTACCCGCTGCTTATGCGTTTAGCCGCTACACCTTCATTGGCGATAAGCATCTATTCTTTTGGTTGTTAACCAACCTGATGGCGCCGCCAGCAGTCTTTTTACTGCCCTACTTCCAGCTCTACTACTCAGTCGGTTTGTTCGATACCCATATTGCCGTGGCGCTGGCCCATTGCCTGTTCAATATCCCGCTGGCCATCTGGATTTTGGAAGGCTTTATGAGCAGCGTTCCCAAAGAGATCGACGAAACGGCGTATATCGACGGCTATAGCTTTCCGAAGTTTTTCATCAAGATTTTCATCCCGATGATCCGCTCGGGTATCGGCGTCACGCTGTTCTTCCTGTTTATGTTCTCCTGGGTGGAGCTATTGCTGGCACGCACATTAACGGCCACCAACGCGCAGCCTATCGGCATGATTATGACCCGCACGTCCACAGCGTCGGGGATTGACTGGGGCACCTTGGCCGCGGCCGGGGTACTGACCATTATCCCTGGCATCCTAGTGGTCTATTTCGTACGTAACCATATCGCCAAGGGCTTTGCCCTGGGCCGCACCTGAGGAGCGCACCCATGACGTGGATGGTATGGACCCTGCCGACAGCCATATTCTTTTCATCTATCGCTGCCATGCTAGCGGGGATGACGATATGGGAAATTCTGTCACCCACTATTGAACGCAAAGGGTTTTTACCCATTGCGACCACGCGCGGAGACCGGCTGTTTATAGGCCTGCTTTCGGCGGCGTTTATCCATTTGGGAGTGATTGGTTTCACTGCATTATCCATTTGGATCGCACTAGCAGTATCCGCTGTATGGCTGCTGGTGTTGATGCGTTGGGGATAGCTTTTAGATGGATTCATGAAGCTACGTGGATTGCTGGAAAAGCACGCCAACGTGAAATCGGTATCAGGGACGGCCAAGCCATCAAGGAAGAACACAACAAAACGAGGTCAACATGCACTACAACAAATTCAAACTAACGACCCTGGCTGCCGGGCTTTTGCTGGCATCGGGCACGCTATCAGCACAGGAACATGACGCTCGCGCTATCGCTGAACGCTTGGTCGATGAACACTTCCAGAACTCAACGCTCAGCCGCGAAGAGCAGATCGAAGAGCTGATGTGGTTCGCCAACGCGGCAGAGCCGTTCCGGGATATGGAAATCCAGACGGTTGCCGAAGGACTGGCGACTCACGAGTATGAGCGCGACGTGCTCGCTGAAGCGTTCTCCGAACTGACGGGCATCCGCATCACCCACAACATCATTAACGAGGGTGATCTGGTTGATACCATGCAGAATCAGATGCAGTCGGGCAACAGCATCTATGACGGCTATATTAACGACAGCGACGCCATCGGCACCCATATCCGCTACGGCACCACCATTAATTTAACCGAAGCGATGGAGAACGAGTGGGCAGACTTCACCCTGCCGACCCTCGATCTGGATGATTTTATCGGGCTGCAATATACCACTGGGCCAGACGGCAGTGTTTATCAGCTTCCAGCGCAGCAATTCGCCAACCTTTACTGGTTCCGCTATGACTGGTTTACCGACCCGGACCTCATGGCGCAGTTTGAAGAACTGTACGGCTATGAACTTGGCGTACCCACCAACTGGACTGCCTATGAAGAAATTGCCGAGTTCTTTACCGAGCACGTCGGCGAAATAGACGGCACCAGGGTCTACGGCCATATGGATTACGGACGTCGCGATCCCTCCTTGGGCTGGCGTTTCCATGACTCCTGGCTCTCTATGGCAGGCATGGGAAGTCCCGGCGTTCCTTTCGGCAACCCGGTGGATGACTGGGGTATCCGCGTCAACGAAGAGAGCCAGCCGGTCGGCGCCAGCGTCAGCCGTGGCGGTGCTACCAACGCACCAGCCTCCGTCTTTGCAATGCAAAAAGCCGTTGACTGGTTACGCGACTACGCCCCAGAAGAAGCCCAAGGCATGACCTTTGGTGAAGCGGGCCCTGTTCCCGCCCAAGGACATATTGCCCAACAAATCTTTTGGTACACCGCTTTCACCGCCGACATGACAGACCCTTCGGTCGCAGTCACCGATGATGAAGGCAATCCGCTATGGCGTATGGCGCCGTCGCCTACCGGCCCCTACTGGGAAGAAGGTATGAAGGTGGGCTATCAGGACGTTGGTTCGTGGACGTTTTTTGACTCAACCCCAGAAGACCGCCGCACGGCAGCGTGGCTGTTTGCCCAGTTTACGGTGGCTAAAACCACCTCGCTGGAGAAACTCATGCACGGCTTAACGCCAATTCGTGAATCTGACATCTTCTCCGACCAGATGACTGAAATGGCGCCTAGGCTTGGCGGCCTGGTTGAGTTCTATCGCAGCCCCAACGAATCCAACTGGACGCCTACCGGCACTAACGTGCCTGACTATCCGCGCATGGCACCGCTTTGGTGGCAGAACCTTGCTCCCGTCATGAGCGGCGAAGTGACCCCACAGGAAGGTCTGGATCGGTTGGCGGCTGAAATGGACAGCACCATGAACCGTCTTGCACGCGCCAATGTGTTCGACAGCTACGCCCCTCTGCTTAACGACGAGCAAGATCCACAGTACTGGCTGGATCAAGAAGGCGCTCCGAAACCGAAGTTAGATGATGAAATGCCGCAAGGCACCACCCTCCCTTACGATGAAATGATGGAAGCCTGGATGGAAGCAGGTACGCGCTAACGCTTAATACCTTAACTAGGCGGGCCTTGTGCCCGCCTGACCAAGTGTTTCATGGGCGGTATGCCACAGCGTAAGAGAGAACACTCAATGCAACGGGGCTTTTTTATTAATTGGATCTGCTATGAAACTGCGTAAACGCAACATTGAGAAATTGCCTACTGATACCTTCGATGCCCTGATTATAGGGGGCGGCATTAACGGCGCAGCCACCGCAGCGGCGCTCGCGGGGAAAGGTGCGAAAGTTGCCCTGATTGATCGCGGCGACTTCGCAGGCAGTACTAGCATGCACTCTTCCAACCTTGTGTGGGGAGGCATCAAGTACATGGAAAGTAATGATTTTGCGTTGGTAAGGAAGCTATGCAAAAGCCGCAACCACTTAATAAAAAGTTACCCCTCTACGGTGCAGGAAATCCGTTTCCTGACCACGATTTCCAAAGGTTTTCGCCACTCACCACATTATCTGTGGGCGGGCACCTGGCTTTACTGGCTGATGGGCAACGGCTTTACCAAGCTGCCGAAACTGCTCTCGCCGAAAAACATCAAACAGCAAGAACCGATTATTGACGTTGAGGGTGCCGTGGGTGGCTTTGAATACTCAGACGCCTACCTCCACGATAACGACGCCCGCTTTGTCTTTAACTTTGTCCGCCATGCGCTCAACTATGGTGCAGTGGCGGCTAATTACGTCGAATCACTTGGCGCTGAACGCGTCGGCGACCTCTGGGTGACCAAAGCGCGCAACGTGATGGATGGCAGCACCTTCGATATTCGTTCCAAGGTGCTGATTAATGCAGCAGGGCCCTGGGTTGACCAGCACAATGAGCTGACCGGCCAAAAAACCACTCACCACCACCTCTACTCCAAGGGTATTCACCTTATTGTCCCGCAGCTTACCGACACCCAGCGAGTGTTGGCGTTTTTTGCTGACGACGGCAGACTATTTTTTGTCATCCCCATGGGCAATCGCACCTGTATCGGCACCACCGATACCCACATGGAACAACCAGAGGTCGACGTTACTGCTGACGACATCGACTTTGTGCTGGAGAATATCAATAAGCGCCTCACCTTAGCCAAACCGCTCACCCACAACGACATTATTTCTACCCGTTGCGGCGTGCGCCCGTTAGCCATCAAAGATGATCAAGGCAGTGACCGCGACTTTCAACAGCTCTCTCGCAAGCATGTGGTGGATACCAATGCGGAGAGCGCCCATATCAGTATCTTTGGAGGCAAACTCACCGACTGTTTGAACGTGGGTGATGAAATTGCCGATGAGATCACACGGCTTGGAGTGACCCTGTCAGCCCCCGATTTTCAGTGGTACGGCGAGCCCCCCAAACCCGTTAAGCAACAGTTTATGGAACAGGCTAATCGCATGAATCTGGATGCCATGACAGCACCCTCTTCATCTGAGCCACTATCAACTCGGCTTTGGCGTCGATATGCCGATCAAGCCATTCAAATGCTTGAAAAAATTCGCCAGGATCCTGCTCAAGGGGAGATCTTAATTGAAGGCACCGAGTATATTCGCTGTGAACTTGAGCATGCTCGCGACTATGAAATGATCACCCAACTTGAAGACTTTTTGCGTCGGCGTGCCAAAGTCTCGCTGGTCGTACACCATGAACAGTTGCGTCAATCTCCCGGCTTAAAAGAAGCCTGTCGCGTGCTATTTGGGGAAGATGCTGATGAGCGGTTTAATCGCTATTTTGAACAGCATCGAGATACTGCACTGCCGCTTACTTCCAAAACGACGGTTTAAACTTACGGTAGTGATTTAATTCGTGTGTTTAAGCCTAATATAAAAAACCCCCTTACCTAAGTGAGGGGGCTAATCGTTGCTTACTTAATTAGTTATGTCCTACTCTTAGTTATGTTCTACTCTTCATCTTCAATACGCAGTTGAGAATCGCCTGAGAGCACTTCATCCCAAGCTTCTTCAAGTGTGCAGCCTGACCGGCTATCCACTGTGTCGATAACTTCAACCGCATGCTGTAAAGACTCACGACTACCTTTCAGCGCTACGACCAACCTAGCGAGATCCTGCTTGCTGAAAGAGCTGGCGATGCTATCGGCTTGTTGGCTTAGTTCGATGCAGTTCATTTTAAATACCTCATGGTATGGTCATCCGCTGCTAGTCCGTGAATCGGTTCTAAAGCAGCCATCTAATTAATGACGAATGGTGACGTTGCTACTCATGCTGGACCGGATAAGTGCCCAGTTCGGTAACTGCGAAACGGTCACAAGCTTTTCAAGACCTTCGCCTTTAGCGCTTGGGTAATACTGAAGCGCTATGGTTCTGTAGCAGGGATTAGGTGAGTGTCTCGGGGTAACGAAGCGCCCTCCTGATCCATGACTTCACTATGGTTCACTGCAGCAAAACCCACAATGCGTCATTGGCCGCACAGGCGGTTGTAACTAAACTACAGAAGGGGTAATTAACCACTAACGGTGTTAATTACTTTCATAGGGGGCGCTAAAAGCGCAAATATGGCGGCCAACAGAACAATTGGCCGCCATATTATAAGAAGTATCACGTATCAATTAATAGTGGGCTTAAGTTGTACAGTGATGTGTTATTGAAACTTGAAATTTAGCTTTCCTAAGGAGTGGTACGCACCCTGGATACCGCATCCAGCCAGCCCTGATACAGCTGTTCGCGAGTTGCTTCATCCATATCAGGGGTAAAACTTTTTTCACAGCGCCACAGCTGTTCGATCTCTTCCAGGGTTTGATACCAACCTAGACGCAACCCTGCTAAATAAGCAGCGCCCAACGCGGTGGTTTCTAGAATGGTGGGCCGATCCACTTGCACACCTAACATATCGGCAAGAAACTGCATTACCCAACTATTTTTCACCATGCCACCGTCAACGCGTAAATTGCCGGGGGCGGCTTCCATATCGTCGTTCATGCAGTGCTGTAGATCGCGTGTTTGGTAGCAAACGGCTTGCAGGCCTGCGGCCACTATCTCGGCAATACCGGTGTCGCGAGTTAGCCCAAAAATAGCCCCGCGCGCTTTAGGGTCCCAGTGCGGCGCCCCTAAGCCGGTAAAGGCTGGCACCAGGTAAACGCTGTGGCCACTGCGGGTCTTTTGCGCAAGCGCTTCGGTTTCCGAGGCATCAGCAAACAGATTCAGACCATCGCGAAGCCACTGTACCGTTGCCCCCGCCACGAAAATACTGCCCTCCATGGCGTAGGTGGGTTTGCCATTAAGCCGATAACCAATGGTGGTCAATAGGCGATTACGCGAGAGCGACGGCGTGTCACCGGTATTCACAATCATAAAGCAGCCGGTACCGTAGGTACTTTTGCCCATGCCCGGCTGGAAACATGCCTGCCCGACTAAGGCCGCCTGCTGATCCCCCGCCACCCCGGCGATGGGCAATGCCGTGCCTAACCAATGCGCTTCAGTGGTACCAAAATCATCGCTTGAGTCTTTCACCTCAGGCAACAGATTGGCGGGTATATTAAATAGCGTTAACAGCTCTTCGTCCCACGCCTGGGTATGAATATTGAACAGTGCCGTGCGCGAAGCATTGGTGGCGTCAGTCACGTGCTGATGACCACCGGTTAACCGCCAAATGAGGAAACTATCCACCGTACCAAACGCCAACTCACCTTGCTCTGCGCGGGCTCGTGCCCCTTCAACGTTATCTAATATCCAGGCAAGTTTTGTCGCTGAGAAATACGGGTCAATCAATAGGCCGGTTTTAGCTTGAACGGTGTCGGTATGCCCTTCATCCCGCAATGATTGGCACAAATCTGAGGTACGCCGATCCTGCCAAACAATGGCATTATAGAGTGGTTTACCCGTGCTACGGTCCCACAGGATAGTGGTTTCACGCTGGTTGGTAATGCCGATACCGGCGATTTGCTCAGCGGAAATAGCGGCTTTATCAATCACCTCACGGCAGGTGGCCACTACCGTTTCCCAGATATCTTCAGGGTTATGTTCAATCCAACCGTCTTTAGGAAAGTGCTGGGCGAACTCTTGCTGAACCACAGCAGAGACTTGCCCTTGGCGGTCAAAAAGAATAGCCCGCGAGCTGGTGGTACCTTGATCAATGGCGAGAATAAAAGAGGACATAACACGTTCGCTTTGTTGTAGGAGCTTTTTGTTGTAAGGGATTTTCGATTTTGTATACTTACTTTCGTATTGTCATCATTCAAGGCTACTCCAGCCCTCCAGAATCATCAAGGATGAAACTGCTACCGATCCTAGTGAGGTTTACCAGGGGAATCGGTGGGTGACTGTCAGACTAAGCAATATGCAGTGCCACATCGTGCTGGGTCAGCAATCGCTGAATGGCTTCCGGTGGCTTACGATCGGTGAATAGCGCGTCAAGCTGAGCCAGGTTACCTTGGCGTACCACCGGGTTGCGACGGAATTTAGAGTAGTCCGCTGCCAAATAGATACGCCTCGAATTAGCAATAATGGCCTGGGCAACGCGGACTTCCTGATAGTCAAACTCCAACAGCGAGCCATCCTCATCAATGCCGCTGATCCCGATAATGCCGTAATCGACTTTGAACTGATTGATAAAATCGATAGTGGCCTCGCCAATAATACCGCCGTCACGGGAGCGCACCTGACCACCGGCGATAATCACGGTGAAGTCCTCTTTGTGCTGCAAGATCGCGGCAACATTAAGATTATTGGTAATAATCTCGAGGCCCTGGTGCTCTAATAGCGCTTGGGCAATCACTTCATTGCTGGTGCCGATGTTAATAAACAGCGAAGAGTGATTGGGAATATGCTGGGCCAAGCAGCGGGCAATACGCTCTTTCTCTTCCAGATGCAGCGTTTTACGCGTGCTGTAAGCGGTATTCACCGTGCTTGACTCAATCCCTACGCCGCCGTGCACCCGTCTGACCCGCCCTTCATCCGCAAGGGTGTTCAAATCTCGGCGTATGGTTTGTGGGGTGACTGCAAAATGATCGGTAAGCTGCTCAATACTCATATAGCCGTTCTGGCGAACCAGTTCGACGATGGCATCCTGACGAAATTGTTGATTCATAAGCCCGGCCTGTTCGTTTCTTATTGATATATGATCGTCATAGATTAGCAAAATTTTCGTAACCTAATAATATCTTCATATAAACCGGCCAGGCCAAGCGCTGAGCTTTAAAGCGGCCACACCACTAAAATCATCGGTATGGCGACGGCAAGCACCACCAGTGAAAGCGGCAGCCCCAGTTTCCAATAGTCACCAAAGCGGTAGCCGCCTGGGCCTAGCACCAAAGTATTCGATTGGTGACCAATCGGGGTTAAAAACGCACAGGACGCACTGACCGCTATCACCATTAAAAACGGATCAAGCGAAACGTTAAAACCATTAGCCAAGCTAACGGCAATCGGTGCCATCAACAGTGCGGCAGCCGCATTATTAACCACGTTAGAGAGCAACATAGAGAGTAAAAACAGCCCCACCATGGTCACCACCACCGGCCAATCGGTGCCAAAATAGAGTAACTGACTAGCGATTAAGTCCGCGCCACCGCTGGTTTCCAGTGCTTCCCCCACCGGTATCATTGCCGCAAGCAGCACAATGACTGGGCCATCGAGAGCCTGATACCCTTCGCGCAGCGGTAGCACGCCTATCAGCAATGAGATTAGCGCAGCGGAACTCATGGCTACGGCGGCTGGCAGTAAATCAAATAACATCGCCATGATCGCGAGAGCAAAAATCACAATCGACATAACCAGCTTGCGCGGCTGCCCCAGGTGCAATTCGCGGCTGGCTAGTGGCAGGCAGCCTAACGAGGAGAGGCTTTCTGAGATCTCATTTTCGCTGCCTTGAAGAAGCAGGATATCGCCGTTTTGAAAACGTATATCCCGCAGACGCTGTTTCAAACGCCCGCCATCACGGGCAACGGCGACTAGGTGCAGGCCAAACTGGTGATTAAGGCGTAGCTGCCGAACGCTGCGATTAATCATCATGGAGTCATTGCGCACAACGGCTTCAATGAGTTGCAGGCCTTCGGTATCGACAGGCTTACGCTCTTTCGCAGCCTCCTTTTGCTTGGCGTCTTTCTTCCCGACAGCAGCATCGTCATCTGTCGTCGCTTGCTCACTCTCAGCAGGCTCGGCCTCTTCATCACGTTCAGCAATCGCGCTTAGTCCTGCTTTGTCTTCTAATAATTGCAGTTCATCAGGGCCTGCCTCTAACAACAGGATATCGCCCTCTTGTAAGGTGCCGTGAAAATTATAGCCTGCACGACGATTATCATCGCGCACCACCGCCAGTACGGGGATTGTTTCGTCTAACTCGTCGCGCAACTGCTGTAGCGTTAATCCTTTGGCTTTGGATTCTTCGCCAACTTTTAACTCCACTAAATAGTTAGCCGTATCGAACATTTCATCTGTTGAAGCCTGACCACTGCGCTTGGGGGTTAACCGCCAGCCAATCATTACAATAAATGCCAGCCCCACCAACGCCACTACAACCCCAACTGGCGCAAAACTAAACATACTAAAGCTTTCACCCGTTACCTCGCCTCGGTAACTGGAAATAATAATATTGGGTGGTGTGCCGATGAGTGTGGTTAGCCCCCCGAGCAGTGAGCCAAAGGCGAGGGGCATGAGCAGCAAAGAAGGCGAGGTGTTGTGCTCCCGGGCTAGCCGCATGGCTACTGGCAGCAGCAGCGCCAGAGCGCCCACATTATTCATCATTCCCGATAACACAAGCACGGTGCCTACGAGTACCAGCAGTTGAAGAAAAAGGTTCTCTCCCACTTTAAGCACTTGATTGGAAATAATATCGACGACACCCGAACGCTCGAAGCCTCGGCTAAGCACCAGCACCGCCGCCACGGTAATAACCGCCGGGTGACCAAACCCCATAAAAGCACTTTCTGCGGGCACCAAACCCAGCATGACAGAGCTTAGCAGCGCCGCCAGCGCGACCAGATCATAGCGAAACCGCCCCCATATAAATGCCGCCAAGGTCAGCCCGAGCACAATAAATACTAATGTACTAGGCGCAACCACCATGCCTTCTAAGCCTATTAAACCCAGACCTGTTTCCGCAATTGACATCCTTTTCAACTCCCCTGCAGCCCTGAATTCAAGGCATTATGCGGATAATACGCGCCAAACCGTACACATGGTTTATCCCTCTCACATTAGGCGATTACTATACACACGTATAGCCCCTGCACACGAAAACATGCCCAACAACGCCGGGCTGCTGGGCATGGTGCGGTTTGTCCTCCACCGAGAGGCGCAAGAGCTTTTCACTGGGCTTAGCCCACTGTTCTTTCGGCAGGAGTTGCTACCGTCCATGGTGATGTCACCGTGGCGTAGGTGGTCACCAACTCCAAGTGCAGTACTCTGAGCTTTCTGGTACGAGAAGCATTCGCCATGCACCACTCTCGCAACACGAGATCCAAGCAATGAGGCACATTCTACCCACGCCCATAACTTAGAATATTCGCCTTCTTACTCTGGAACCGAGGTTAAAGCCACCATACCCGGTGCGTAGTCCTGCTCCGCCGCCCGACGAAGCCAAGTCTCGGCAGCTTCCAGGCGGCGGCTGTTAGTAAAATACCAACCCCGCCCATCCATAATTTCGTTTCCCCATAGGGTTTGGGCTTCAGGAAGCCCAGCTTCGGCAGCCCGCTTTAG
>NZ_REBQ01000173.1 GCF_007692655.1 Halomonas sp. | reverse complement strand
TCTTCGCCGAGATGAAACGCGGCATGGCCTCTCTCGACCATATTTCCTGGGAGCGTCTGGAGCGCGAGCAGTCGGTGACCTACCCCTGCGCCGCAGAAGATGCGCCGGGGCAAGATGTGGTCTTCAGCGATGCTTTCCCCACCGTTAGTGGCCGGGCGAAGTTCGCGCCCACGCGCCCACTGCCACCGGATGAGCCGGTCGATAACGACTACCCAACGGTACTGACTACTGGGCGTCAGTTAGAGCACTGGCATACCGGCTCCATGACCCGCCGTGCCAAAGTGCTTGATGAGTTGGAGCCGGAAGCCGTGGCTAGCCTGGCACCCGCTGAACTTATCCGGCTTGGCATGGTGCCGGGCGATGATCTGACGATCGCCACCCGGCGAGGCTCCATCACCCTTAAAGCGAGGGTGGATCCGGGGATGCCAGAGGGCATGGTATTCGTGCCGTTCTGTTACGGAGAGGCAGCGGCAAATCTGTTAACCAATCCGGCGCTGGATCCTTACGGCAAGATTCCGGAGTTTAAGTACGCTGCCTGCCGGTTGAGCCGAAGTTCTGCCCGTCAAGAGTCGTTGTTAAGCGTCTAAAACACTTGACCACTAAAGCCTGGCCCGCATCAGCGGGCCAGGTCCTTTTAATCATTCTGCAAACCTCAGCCCTGAGCTAGATGAAGCGTCGGCGTGTCGTATCCTAGGTTTTCGAGCATACGGGCGGCATACCAGTCGACAAAATCGATCACACCGAATTCATAGGTCTCGGAGTAGGGGCCTGGTTGGTAAGCCCTGGAGTTGATGCCGCGCTGGTTCTCTTCGGCCAGTTGGCGATCCTGATCGTTGGTCGCGTCCCACACTCGGCGCAGTTGGTCGGGGTCGTAGTCAACGCCTTCCACGGCATCCTTGTGGACCAGCCATTTAGTGGTTACCACGGTTTGCTGGGGGCCAAGGGGAAGTACGCGGAATACCACCGCGTGATCGCCCATGAAGTGGTTCCATGAGTTGGGCAGATGCAGGATGCGCAGTGAGCCCATGTCGGGACTCGATAAACGCCCCATTAACTTCTTAGAGCCGGGCTTACCGTCCATTGTCATGGAGACAATGCCATCCAGTAGCGGCGTACGGGTCAGGCGGTTACGCTGTCCAAGCCGCGTTAACTGATAGGGAACCTTTTCCTTATCCCAGTCGGCTTGTTTGCGCGCCACTAGCTCTTTATATGCAGGCGTCGCCCTGGGGTCGTCGGTGTCGTCAAACTCTTGCAATGAGTTAAGCAGCTCCGGGTGCGCACCGTTGCAGTGGTAGCACTCGCGGTTATTTTCGATGACTAACTTCCAGTTGGCTTGCTCGACGATGCTGGACTCTACGGCGACCTTGACGTTATCCATCTGGTACGGCTCAAGATAGTGCTCAAGCGTTTCCAGAAAGTCGTCAATCGCAGGCGGTTCGTCGCTTAGGTTAATAAACATAAACCCGCCGGCGGTGCGAACATTGACCGGCTTAAGCCCAAACTGATCGAGGCTGAAGTCACTGCCCATATCGCTACCAGCAAATAGCAGTCGACCATCAAGCTCGTAGGTCCACTGGTGATACGGGCAAACAAGTTTTGCGACCTTGCCCTTATCCTTGGTGCAAAGACGCGAACCGCGGTGGCGGCAAACATTATGAAATGCATGAATCGTGCCTTCACTACCGCGTACGATGACGATGGGGTTATCACCAATATCCAGGGTGATGAAATTACCCTTGGTAGGGATCTCGCAGGTCATTCCTGCGAACAGCCACTCTTTCTCAAAAACCTCCTGCATATCGAGAGCGAACAGCCGAGCATCGTTATAAAACGGTTGGGGAAGCGAAAAGGTACGCGCCCTTTCTTGCAGCATCTGAGCCGTTGTCTCACGAGCAGCGGTGAGTGGGTCGTCCATCATATAAGAAACACCTTTTTCCATACCAGTATCCTCGTAAACCACCGCTTCCCTCTCAAGGGCCGCGAGTCGGCCGTTAGTCAAGATTGCTTATTTTATTGTTCTGCTGCGTAACCTGGCGTTTTGTTCAGATGAGATCTGAGTTCAGTGACAGATTGTGTTGCAGGAGAATCTCTGCCAATTATCTGCCCGCGACATAAGGTGACGCAGCGACGACTAAAAAAGAGCTTTCTAAACGATAAAGAGTGGCACGAGGTAAGTGTGCGTCGCTGTCAGGTAAGTCGGTTAGCAGGCGCATCCCCAAAATGCAGCTCAACGGTGCTGGTCGTATAGCAAATACGACTCGGTGATGCAGAGTGATGAAGGCTGGTCAGGCAGAGGCGATAATGACAACTAATTTCTTCAATCCGGTCACGACCCAAACCTGGACCAACGGCCGCCATCAGGTACGTTGCGTTAAGGTGATCCAGGAAACCCAGGATGTACGTACGTTCTGTTTTATGGCCGAGCAGCCTGTGCTGTTCTTCTTTAAGCCCGGTCAATTCGTGACGCTGGAGCTTGAGATTGATCATCAGCCGATCATGCGCTCCTATACGATTTCCAGCTCCCCCTCCATCCCTTACAGCTTTTCCATCACCGTTAAACAAGTGCCGGGCGGCAAGGTATCTAATTGGCTGCACGCCAATTTAAAGGTGGGCGACGAGCTAGTGGTTCACGGGCCGGTAGGCAATTTTAACTCCATCGATTATCCAGCCGAGAAAGTGCTGTTTCTCTCTGGCGGAGTGGGCATTACCCCACTGATGTCCATGACGCGCTGGCTGTTTGATACCAATGCCGCTGTGGACGTTGAGTTCGTGCATAGCGCAAGAGCTCCCCGCGATGTCATCTATCACCGTGAACTGGTGCATATGTTTTCGCGCATTCCTGAATTCAAGCTACATATCATTTGCGAGAGCAAGGAAGATATTGGTGAGGCCTGGGCTGGCTACCGTGGTTACCTGACCCAGCCGCTGTTCGAGCTGATGGTGCCGGACTTTATGGAGCGGGAGATCTTTTGTTGCGGCCCTGCGCCCTACATGAATGCCATCAAAAACATTCTGCGACACCACAACTTCGACATGAACCACTACCACGAAGAGCTGTTTGGCGCCACGCCGGGCGACGTTCGTGAGGATGTACTTGAGTTGGCTGAGCAAGCAGAAGTCGACGCCGAAAATGTCGATAGTAGTGAACTGCACAGTATCGAATTTGCCTCTTCAGGAAAAAGCGTGCGCATTCAGCCGGGCGAGACCGTCCATGCGGCAGCAGCGAAGCTTGGTCTGCATATTCCCAAGGCCTGTGGTATGGGGATTTGCGGCACTTGCCGTGTAGAACTCAAATCGGGTGAGGTGGAGATGGAGCATAACGGCGGCATTACCGAGGAGGATGTCGAGGAGGGTTATATTCTGTCTTGCTGCAGTCGCCCCAAAGGGGATCTCATCGTCGATTTCTAGATTTAAAGTCCCTAGTGCTGTGTTTTTAATACAGCCAGTCAAACGCTCTTTATGGTTACTACCGTAAAGGGCGTTTTGGTTTTATGGGTAATCAATAATCATCCATTTTACGCCCCCCTAACGGCTAAAAAGTATGAGTGCTCCATTGGCCTTATCCGCTGGAATGTCGCTATGGCAACTGCTTTTTCGACGCCTCCTATTAACCGGTAACCTAAATGTTGCCGATGTCGCAAATACATCGAGTGGTGACGTCGGCAAGCATCCTGGGCCCGGAAGCCAACGTTAGTATCGCGGTATAAACGCGTTGATAGGGACTTTGGTTGAAAGCGACCTTGGTTGATCAGCATTAAAGAGATACCCAGCACTTAATAACAAAGTGACTAATGAGGAGGCGGTAATGCTTCAGAATAATTTTTCCCCCAATGCCCGTTTGGCCAGTTACGACACTTTGCTTGCTGAAGCAATTGCTGAAGAAACGGTTCGCCAAGAAGCGCATATTGAATTGATCGCCTCTGAAAACTACACCAGTAAGCTTGTTATGGAAGCGCAAGGCACTCAGCTGACCAACAAATATGCAGAGGGTTATCCAGGTCGCCGTTACTACGGTGGCTGTGAGTTCGTTGACAAGGTTGAGGCCTTGGCTATTGAGCGAGCCTGCAACCTGTTTAGTGCCAACTACGCCAATGTGCAGCCGCACTCCGGTGCCCAGGCCAATGCCGCTGTATTTATGGCGCTGGTATCGCCGGGCGATACGGTGCTGGGTATGAGCCTAGCCCACGGTGGCCACTTAACCCACGGTGCTGCTCCCAATTTTTCGGGCAAACACTACAACGCTGTGCAGTATGGCCTCAAGCCTGAAACCGGCGAGATCGACTACGAAGAAGTTGAGCGCTTAGCTCGCGAGCACCAGCCGAAGATGATTATCGCAGGCTTCTCCGCCTACTCTCGCGTGGTGGACTGGCGGCGCTTTCGTACTATCGCCGACGAGGTCGGCGCCTGGTTGATGGTCGATATGGCCCACGTCGCTGGCCTAGTGGCCGCGGGCCTCTATCCCAGCCCGCTTCCCTTCGCCCATGTGGTCACGACGACAACCCATAAAACGCTGCGCGGCCCACGGGGTGGTTTGATTCTCTCCGCCCATGGCGACGAGGCGCTCTACAAGAAGCTCAATGGGGCGGTCTTCCCGGGGCAGCAGGGCGGCCCATTGATGCATGTGATCGCCGCTAAGGCGGTGGCGTTTAAGGAAGCCATGAACCAGGAATTTGTGCGCTACCAGCAGCAGGTAATTGTTAACGCACAGTCGATGGCCAAGGTGTTTATGGAGCGCGGCTATGACGTGGTGTCTGGCGGTACCGACGACCACCTCTTTCTGGTCTCACTTATCCGCCAGGGCATTACGGGTAAGGATGCGGACGCCGCACTTGGCCGGGCGCATATCACCGTTAACAAGAATACGGTGCCCAACGATCCCCAAAGCCCCTTCGTGACTTCCGGCCTGCGTATTGGCACCCCGGCGGTCACCACGCGCGGCTTTGATGCCCAGGAGTGTAGCGATCTGGCTGGCTGGATTTGCGACATCTTAGACGAGTTGGCCGCAGGCCAAGACACGACTGCTATTGAAGCCGAGGTGCAAGCCAAAGTGACTGATGTGTGTGCCCAGCATCCTGTTTACGCTGAGTCAGCCGTCGAAGCCGTCGAGTCCATAGCTTAAGAGGAGCGCCCTATGCAACGCTATTCCGGCTTCGGCCTGGTCAAGCACGCGCTGAGCCACCACGAGAACTGGGAGCGCCAATGGCGCAACCCCACGCCAAAAAAGCAGTACGACGTGATAATCGTCGGTGGTGGTGGCCACGGCTTAGCCACGGCCTACTACTTGGCGAAAGAGTTCGGCATCAAGAATGTGGCGGTCATTGAGAAGGGTTGGCTGGGCGGTGGCAATACCGCTCGTAATACCACTATCGTGAGATCCAACTACTTATGGGATGAGGCGGCAGCCCTTTACGATCATGCTATGAAACTGTGGGGAGGGCTTTCACAGGATCTTAATTACAACGTGATGTTCTCCCAGCGTGGTGTGCTCAATTTGGGGCATACCCTCCAAGACATGCGCGATATCCAGCGCCGGGTAAACGCCAATCGATTGAATGGGATTTATGGCGAGGTGCTGGATGCCCGTGCCGTGCAGGAGCTTGTGCCGATTATGGACTGCTCCAAGAATGCTCGCTATCCCGTGATGGGGGCATCCTGGCAGCCTCATGCCGGTGTCGCGCGCCACGACGCCGTGGCCTGGGGTTATGCCCGAGGCGCTGACGCCCACGGGGTGGATATTCTGCAGCAGACCGAAGTCACTGGTTTCAAGATACGTGACGGACAGATCTACGGTGTACACACCAACCGTGGTGATATTGAAGCCAAAACCGTGGGCTGCGTGACCGCCGGTAATTCCAGCGTGCTGGCTAAAATGGGTGGCTTTAACTTGCCGCTGGAGTCCCATCCCTTGCAGGCCCTGGTCTCCGAGCCGATCAAACCGGTTCTCGATACCGTGGTGATGTCCAATCACGTGCATGGCTATATCAGCCAGTCCGATAAGGGCGATCTGGTGATTGGCGCGGGCATTGATGGTTATAACGGCTATGGACAGCGCGGCAGCTACCCCACCGTTGAGCACACTCTCCAGGCGATCGTCGAGATGTTCCCGATCTTCTCTCGGGTACGTATGAATCGTCAGTGGGGCGGTATCGTCGATACCTGCCCGGATGCCTGTCCAATCATCTCCAAAACACCGGTGAAGGGTCTGTACTTCAACTGTGGCTGGGGCACCGGTGGCTTTAAAGCCACCCCAGGCTCGGGGCATGTGTTCGCTGCCAGTCTGGCCAAGGGCGAGATGCACCCCATTGCCGAACCGTTCTCCATGTTCCGCTTCCATAGCGGTGCGCTGATTGATGAGCACGGCGCCGCCGGCGTGGCCCACTAGGGTTTGTACGAGGAGTCTCCAAATGTTCTATATCTACTGCCCTTACTGCGGTGAGCACCGTGAGGAAGAGGAGTTTCACCCCAAGGGCCAGGCGCATATCGAGCGGCCTAAAAATCCTGAGGAGTGTAGTGACGAGGAGTGGGGTGACTATCTGTTTTTCCGCGATAATCCTCGGGGTGTGCATCATGAGATGTGGGTGCATGCGGTTGGGTGCCGCAAGTTTTTCAACATAACGCGTCACACGGTGAGCTACGAAATTCTCGAGACCTACAAGATGGGTGAGCAGCCGTCGATTACTGCTGAGGGCCAGAATCATTCTCGCGAGGCCGCCGCGGTAAGCCACCAAGAAGGAGTGCGGGCATGAGTCAGTCCAAGCAGCACAAACAGCAAGTGTTCCGCCTTGCCACAGGCGGCCGTATCGACCGCACCCGCACGCTGAGTTTTACCTTCAATGGCCAGCCCTATCAAGGCCACCCAGGGGATACTTTGGCTTCGGCGCTACTGGCTAACGGCGTGGACATCGTTAACCGCAGTTTCAAATATTCGCGCCCCAGAGGCATTGTGGCTGCTGGCGCCGAAGAGCCCAATGGCATCGTTCAACTGGGCAGCAGCGAAGCGGCCCAGGTGCCTAACGTGCGCGCCACTCAGCAGGCGCTGTTTAACGACCTGACCGCTCGAAGCACCAATGGCTGGCCCAATGTACAGCGCGACCTGATGGGGTTGGTGGGCAAGCTGGGCGGGCAGTTTATGCCGCCAGGTTTCTACTACAAGACGTTTATGGCACCGGCGTCGATGTGGCTGACCTACGAGAAGTACATTCGTAAGGCGGCGGGTTTGGGCCGCAGCCCCATGGAAGACGATCCAGACAGCTACGATCACTTCAATCAGCACTGTGATGTGCTGGTCGTTGGCGCTGGCGCAGCAGGCTTGTCGGCAGCATTGGCGGCTGCCCGCAGCGGTGCACGGGTGATGGTTGCCGATGAGCAGGAAGAGATGGGTGGCTCACTGCTGGATAGCCGCGAAACTCTGAATGGCGAGCCAGCCGACCAGTGGGCTGCTCAGGTGCTGGAAGAGTTAGCCGGATGTGAGAACGTCACGCTGCTGCCCCGCACCACCGCTAACGGATACCACGACCACAATTTTGTAACGCTGCACGAGCGGCGTACTGAGCACCTGGGCGAAACGGCCCCTGTGGTCAATGGCCACCGCCCGGTGCGCTCCCGAATGCATCGGGTACGCGTCGGCCAGGTGATCCTGGCCACCGGCGCCCACGAGCGGCCGCTGGTTTATGCGGGTAACGACGTGCCGGGTAATCTATTGGCGGGCGCTGTGTCTACCTACATTCGTCGCTATGGCGTGGTGCCGGGGCGCCAACTGGTGCTCTCCACCAGCAACGACTACGGCTATCGCGCCGCCTTAGACTGGAAGGAGGCTGGCTGCGAGGTAGTGGCGATCGTTGATGCCCGCGAGGCACCGAAGGGTGACTGGGTGGAGGCTGCTCGCGCCCAGGGCATCAAGATCATCACCGGCAGTGCCGTGATAGAGGCGAAGGGCAGTAATCGGGTCACCGCGGCACGGGTTGCCAAGATCGATATTGACGCTTTCAAAGTGAGCGGCCCGGTTCAGGAACTGGCCTGCGACACCATCGCCAGTTCGGGCGGCTATAGCCCGGTGATTCACCTGGCTTCCCACACCGGCGCGCGGCCTACTTGGCGTGACGATATTCTCGGCTTTGTGCCGGGGCTGGTGAAGGGCGTGCAGGCGTGTGGTGGTGTCAATGGCACCTATGCCCTGGGGGATGTGCTCGCCGAGGGGGTCGAGGCAGGCATCAAAGCGGCAGCCACCATGGGATATGCCGCCCAGACCGTTAACATACCGAGCGCCGAACGTCTCCAACAGGGGGCTGCGGTAGCCCTCTTCCAGGTGCCCCATGAGAAGCCCACCCTGCGCGGACCTAAACAGTTTGTTGACCTACAGAACGATGTCACCGCCGCGGGTATTGAGCTGGCGACCCGGGAAGGCTTTGAGTCCATCGAACACATCAAGCGCTATACCGCCATGGGCTTCGGTACGGATCAAGGTAAATTGGGCAATATCAACGGTATGGCGATTGCCGCCCGTTGCTTGAATCGCTCCATTCCCGAAGTGGGCACCACGGTGTTCCGTCCCAACTATACTCCGGTCACCTTCGGCGCCATCGTGGGTCGCCACTGTCGTGACCTGTTCGACCCCGAACGCTACACCGCGCTTCATCAGTGGCACGTAGAGCGCGGCGCCGAGTTCGAGGATGTAGGTCAGTGGAAGCGTCCCTGGTACTACCCTGAAAAGGTGAATGGCAAAATCGAGACGATGCACCAAGCGGTTGCCCGCGAGTGCCTGGCGGTGCGCGAGAAGGTCGGTATCCTCGATGCCTCGACGCTTGGCAAGATCGATATTCAAGGGCCGGATGCGCGTGAGTTCCTGGCGCGGATTTACACCAACAAGTGGGAGAAGTTGGCGGTTGGTAAATGCCGTTACGGCCTGATGTGTAAAGACGATGGCATGGTCACCGACGACGGTGTGACCAGCTGCCTGGCTGAAAACCACTTTTTGATGACCACCACTACCGGTGGTGCTGCAGCGATCCTGGAATGGCTGGAGCTATGGCATCAAACCGAGTGGCCGGAGCTGGATGTCTACTTCTCTTCGGTGACTGACCACTGGGCCACCATGACCATCACCGGCCCGGAAGCGCGCAAGCTGCTCGCCGAGATCACCGACATAGACCTTGACCGCGATAGCTTTAAGTTTATGGATTGGCGATCCGGGAAAGTGGCGGGGGTGCCTGCACGGGTCTTTCGCATCTCTTTCACTGGCGAGCTGACCTTTGAGATTAACGTGCAAGCCAACTACGCCATGCATGTGTGGCAGACCCTGTTTAAGCATGGCGAGAAGTATGGTTTGACGCCCTATGGCACCGAAACCATGCACGTTCTGCGGGCTGAAAAGGGCTTCATCATCGTGGGCCAGGAAACCGACGGCTCCGTCACCCCGGAAGACCTGGGCATGCAGTGGTGTGTAGGCTACGACAAGCCTTTCTCATGGATTGGCAAGCGCGCCCTGACACGCAGTGACACCAAACGCGAAAACCGCAAGCAGTTGGTGGGGCTCCGGCCCAAGGATCCGAAGGTGATCCTCGAAGAGGGCGCTCAGATCGTGCTTGATCCCAAGCATGCGATTCCTATGCCCATGGTGGGCCATGTTACCTCCAGCTACTACAGCCCGATTCTGGATTCAGGGTTTGCGCTAGCGGTGGTGAAGGGTGGCCATCAGAAGTTGGGCGAAACGGTTTACCTGCCCATGGCAGACGGCCAGACCCATGAAGCTGAAATCGTCAGCACTGTTTTCTACGACCCCAAGGGAGAGCGCCAGCATGTCTAACGCGGCTACTTTCGACACCCGTACTGATACCGCGATCCCGGTAGAGTCCCCGTTAGCTTATAGCTATCGTCACAGTGGCGCGCCTCGGGGTAGCGGTTACCGGCTTAAGCTACGCGAGCGGGCAATGCTTGGGCATCTGATCCTGCGTGGTGGTGCCATCGTTCTCGACGAGGCGGTGCGCGAGGTGCTGGGCATCAATCTGCCTGGCAAACCCCAAGCGCTGGTGCAGGATGCCAGTGGCGAGCGCTCCATCCAGTGGCTCTCCCCGGACGAGTGGCTGGTGATTGTGCCCGGTGGGGAAGAGTTCCCGCTGGAGACGCAGCTGCGTGAGCGTCTGGGAGATGCCCATTACGCCATCAGCGACGTCAGCGGTGGGCAGACGCTATTGGAGATTTCTGGTGAGGCGGCCCGAGAGCTGTTGATGAAAACGGTGATCTACGATGTTCATCCCAGCAACTTTCCAGTGGGGAAGGGCGTCACGACGGTCTTCGCCAAGGCGACCACTATCATCCGTCGCCCTAGTGAAGAGCGCTGGGAGCTAGTGGTGCGGCGCAGTTTTGCCGACTACTGCTACCGCTGGTTACTGGATGCCGGGTCAGAGTACGGCGTTAACGTAGAACAATAAGTTGGCAGGCCGGAACACTGTTTCGGCTGCTACGATCTTCCGAGACGATCTGCCGCTAAGTAGAGATGCACTATGAGCCGAATGAGTGATACCTGGATCCTTGCCGCCCAATGCCCTAGCCGTTTGGGAACGGTGGACGTCGTCACGCGCTTTTTAAAAGAGCAGCAGTGCTATATCACTGAACTCAACTCTTTCGATGATCGGCTTGGCGGGCGCTTTTTTATTCGCGCTGAGTTTCGCCCAGAGCAAGATGAGTTTTATGAAGAGCGCTTCCACGCCGACTTTACGGCACGGGCGAGCGAGTTTGATATGCAGTTTGAGCTGACGGCGCCGGGCAAACGCACCGGCACCGTGATTATGGTCTCCAAGGCCGATCACTGCTTGAATGATCTGCTCTACCGTTATCGGACAGGGCAGCTTCCGCTGGATATTAAAGCGGTGATTTCCAATCATCCTGATCTGGAGCCGTTGGCAGCATGGCACGATTTGCCCTACCACTACCTGCCGATCACGCCCGAGACGAAACTGCAGCAGGAAGCGCAGGTGCGCGAAATCATCGCGGAAACCGACGCTGAACTGGTGGTGCTGGCAAGGTATATGCAGGTGCTTTCACCCTCCATGTGTGAGTTGTTAGCCGGACGGGCCATCAATATCCACCACTCGCTGCTGCCCGGTTTTAAAGGCGCCAAGCCTTATCATCAGGCGTATGAGAAAGGGGTTAAGTTGGTCGGTGCAACGGCGCACTACATTAATAACGACCTTGATGAAGGGCCGATTATTGCCCAAGGGGTGGAGCCAGTGGATCACACCCACTACCCCGAGGATCTGGTGGCCAAGGGGCGGGATATCGAGTGCTTAACGTTGGCTAGAGCGATTAGCTATCACTTGGAACGCCGCGTGTTTTTCTATTCAGGGCGCACGGTGGTGTTTGGTAACTAACGCATTTTTAATAATGCGGTTTTCAGACAGAGCCTAATCAACGTTAATGGTTATAGCGCGCTTTTATAATTGGGCTGCCGTCGCCGCAATCAGGCTCTTGCCAGTGCGATAAGTGGCCCTTTATTAAGCGTAATAAGCCGTGCTTAAAAGTACTGTTTAATAAATATAAAAAATATCATCAATAGAAGATGACTTAATTTTATTTATTCTTGTATCAGACACTTAATAGATTATAAAAACGTTCAGGCGCCGCCTGATTTTCCCCTATTTAAACGTCAAGAGGTGCTCCAATGCCTATCAGTGTTTTCGACCTTTTTAAGATTGGAGTAGGCCCCTCCAGCTCCCATACCGTTGGGCCCATGCAGGCGGCTTTTAAGTATGTCACCACCCTACGTGAAAACGGGCTGCTCAATGAAGTGGGGCATCTTGAAGTCCATCTTTATGGTTCGCTATCGGCTACCGGTATCGGCCATGCCACCGATAACGCGATTATTATGGGACTGATGGGCGAACGCCCTAGCACAATAGATCCCTCGATTATTGAGCCAGCCATTCAGGCGCTTAAAGAGAGTCAGTCATTACAGCTGGACCGACAAAAAGAAGTGACGTTT
>NZ_REBQ01000172.1 GCF_007692655.1 Halomonas sp. | reverse complement strand
GCCGTTATGACCTTTTGTGCTTGCAGACGAGGAGGAGTCCATATACGCGCTACAAAAACCCACCGATTTAGCTTCGTGCACATACTCGTGGCGCGTGGTAACGGAGAACGCGAGTTCAGCGAGCGTTTGGAGGCACCCGCGGAAGGCGGCGGAACGACGCCCAATGGCACCTCGCCCAAACCCCGGCACCGCTCCGCGCTGTTTCCGCGCCGGGCCGCCGCTGCGGGTGCGCTTCGTTTACCACGCGCTACTACTTCGCCCTTCACATCAATGATTTTTCAAAGATATCCAACGCCGTTGCCGGTGGCTGTCCAGACCGGCTTCCAGCAGGATCATCGAGCGTAGGGCGTCATTGGCAGTTACCGGTGGCGGCGTTTGGTCATGGATAGCGGTAGCAATACCTTGATAGTAGGCAAGATAGTCACCCGGCAAGGTCGCGTGAGAGTGACCTACTAACGGCGCGTTCTCTCCGTCACCTTCTCGGAGCGTTAAGGTACCGTGCTGGCTATCTTCTCCCCACTGGGAATGCGGCACTTCACCTGCTTTCAGGCGATTCTCTTGAGGGTCTAAGCCGTATTTGACGTAGCTCCCTTGGGTGCCATGAATACGAAAGCGTGGCGTGGGGCCAGCCACCAGCGTGCCTGCCGCCAAGCTTACGCGAAAGTGGTCATAATCAAGCAGCGCAAGAAAATCATCGTCAGCCGCTGCGCCGTCACGTCGCGCATTTAGCTCCAGCAGGATAGCATGGGGCATGCCAAACAGTTCGCAGGCTTGATCCAGTAAGTGTGGCCCCAGGTCGTACCAGATACCACCGCCAGGCGCGGCCTTCTCGCGCCAGCGGTCACGCACTTCCGGGCGAAAGCGGTCAAAGCGTGATTCCATATTGACCACCCGCCCAAGCGTCCCGGCTTGCAGCAGGGCTTTCACGGTCAAAAAGTCACTGTCCCACCGGCGATTGTGAAACACCGACAGCAAACGCTGTTTATCGTCTGCCAGCGTTTTAAGCGTCTTTGCCTCTGACAGAGTGACCGTGAAGGGCTTGTCGACCACCACGTGTTTACCCGCTAACAGCGCCGCTTTAGCAAGCGCAAAGTGTGTGTCGTTGGGCGTTGGGATCACAATTAAATCAATATCGCTACGCTGACACAGGGCTAACGCCTGGCTTTCCACCTCAACAGTGGGGAGTGCCGCCTGCACCTTAACCTCATCACTGGAGGATACCGCGATCAAATCCAAGCCCTCCGTGGCTTGGATTAGCGGTGCGTGGAACGTTTGGCTAGCGAAACCGTAGCCAACTAATCCAACGTTAATCATCGCCTTCATTGCATTCCTTATTAATTAGGGATCAATTGCCCGTATCAATCGAGCTTGCTCAAGTCTCGCACAGCGCCCTTGTCGGCAGAGGTCGCCAGCAGCGCATAGGCTTTCAGCGCAGGTGTGACCTTACGGGGTCGCTGTTCAACTGGCTTCCACGCTGCGGCACCTTTTGCCTCCATTGCTTCCCGGCGGGCCGCCAGCTCGGCGTCGGTCAGTTGTACATTGATTGCACGATTGGGGATATCAATACGAACGCGATCACCCTGTTCGATCAACCCAATCGCGCCGCCTGCCGCGGCTTCTGGCGAAACATGGCCAATGGAAAGTCCTGAAGTTCCCCCCGAGAAGCGTCCATCGGTAAGCAGCGCGCAGGCTTTGCCTAAGCCTTTGGATTTGAGATAGGAGGTTGGGTAGAGCATTTCCTGCATGCCCGGGCCACCTTTCGGGCCTTCGTAGCGGATCACCACCACATCGCCCTCTTTGACCTTATCCGCCAACACATCGGCAACCGCCTGGTCTTGAGACTCCACTACGTGGGCGGGCCCCTCAAATACCAGAATCGATTCATCAACCCCGGCGGTTTTTACCACGCAGCCATCCAGCGCGATATTGCCATAGAGCACGGCCAAGCCGCCCTGCTGGGAGAAGGCGTGCTTGAGGTCGCGAATACAGCCAGTCGCCCGGTCTCCATCCAGGCTCGGCCAGCGGGCACTTTGGGAAAAGGCGACTTGAGTGGGCACACCGCCGGGGCCGGCCTTGAAAAACTCGACCACGTCGGCGCTGGGCGAACGCATGATATCCCACTCATCCAACGCTTCTTTCAGACTATCGCCATATACGGTAGGCACCGACGTATCCAGAGTACCTGCACGATCCAGCTCACCCAAGATCGCCATAATGCCCCCCGCCCGATGGACATCCTCAATATGGTACTTCTGGGTGTTTGGAGCGACCTTGCACAGTTGAGGGACTTCGCGGGAAAGGCGGTCGATATCCGCCATGGTGAAATCCACCTCGGCCTCCTGGGCCGCGGCCAGGAAGTGCAGAATGGTATTAGTAGAACCGCCCATGGCGATATCCAGGGTCATGGCGTTTTTAAACGCCGCCTTGGAGGCAATAGCGCGGGGCAGCAGATGTGCTTCATCACCCTCATAGTAGCGCTTGGCCAATTCGACAATACGGTGGCCGGCGGTTTCAAACAGACGGCGACGGTCAGAGTGAGTGGCCAGCACGGTACCATTTCCCGGCAGTGCCAAGCCCAACGCTTCGGTGAGGCAGTTCATGGAGTTGGCAGTAAACATCCCCGAGCAGCTGCCGCAGGTAGGGCAGGCACTGCGCTCGACTTCTGCCAGGGTTTCATCGTCTACGCTGTCATCGGCGGCCATGACCATGGCATCGACCAAATCCAGCCCATGGTTAAGCAGTTTGGTTTTACCCGCTTCCATGGGACCACCGGAAACAAAAATAACCGGAATATTGAGGCGTAAGGCAGCCATCAGCATTCCTGGGGTGATTTTGTCGCAGTTGGAAATACACACCAGTGCATCAGCGCAGTGGGCGTTGCACATATACTCGACGCTGTCGGCAATCAGGTCACGGCTTGGCAGCGAATAGAGCATGCCGTCGTGCCCCATGGCGATGCCGTCATCCACTGCGATGGTATTGAACTCTTTCGCAACACCACCGGCTTTTTCAATTTCCCGTGCCACCAGTTGGCCCATGTCTTTTAAGTGAACATGGCCCGGCACAAATTGGGTAAAAGAGTTGGCAACCGCAATGATAGGCTTTTGAAAGTCACCATCTTGCATACCGGTGGCGCGCCATAGTGCGCGGGCACCGGCCATATTACGGCCAGCGGTAGTGGTACGTGAGCGATACTCTGGCATGGCTTCCTCTACTCTCTACTATTTACGTTCTATTAGTTATCAGCCCATAGCGTAAAAGCCGTGGGCTAGTGTGAATCCAGCGGGCTTAGATTGTGGCATGAGCAATGCGTAGAGACTAGGTGCTCTTAAAGACCAATATGCGGGGGTGAGCCTTCCATGGCTCAGAGGAAATCAAAACGTTTCCCACGCCTCTTCTGTGGGCTGAGGCTGGGTAGTGGGCTGAGGAGTTCCGCTCTGGGGAGAAGCTAGCGCCTGGGGGGCGGCTACGGCTAGCGCTGGAGCGAGCGCGAGTCCCGCTTGCTTAAGTAAACGTGCACGAGCTGTTTCGCTACTCTCCGCCTCAGCACCCTCTAAGCGGAAAGCGGCAATCACATTGGCGAGTCCTAGGGCTTCGCGGGTGAGATCCTGAGCGGCGCTGGAAATCGACTGCAGCTTGGAGGCGTTTTGCTGAGTCACATGATCCATCTCAGAAACGGCTGTATTGATTTGCGCGATACCGCTGCTCTGTTCATCAGACGCGGTACTGATCTCTTCCATAATATCGCTCACTTTCATGACCTGGGTAACCACTTGATCAATGGCGGCTTCAGCCTCTTTCACCGCCTGGGCACCTCCGCTGATCTCCTGGGAGGAGGAGGCGATTAAGCGGCGAATTTCGCCAGCGGCGTCGGCACTGCGACCGGCCAAATTACGCACTTCATTGGCCACGACGGCAAAACCACGCCCCTGCTCGCCCGCCCGTGCAGCTTCCACCGAGGCATTTAACGCTAGGATATTGGTCTGAAAAGCAATGCCGTCAATCACGCTAATGATGTCGGTCATTTTGTGGGCGCTGGCGGCGATACGCTCCATACGCTCAACTAGGGCCTGCATGCGTTCGCCGGTTTCTCGGCTCGTGGTGGCATTCTGCATGGCTAACTGATTGGCTTGGCGGGCATTCTCGCTGTTTTGCTGCACGGTGGCTGTCATTTGATCCATGCTTGATGCTGTTTGCTGTAGCGATGAGGCTTGCTGTTCAGTGCGTGACGCCAACTCTTCATTCTGTTGCTTAATATGCTCTGCCGCCGGCGTGACCACATCGACTTTAGTGCCCACTTCGGTGATCAGCCCCGACAAACTAGCGCGCATGATTTCCAGGGAATTGAGTAGTTCGCCCAACTCATCATCGCGCTTTAGGGTGACCCGGTTAGCCAAGTTGCCCGCCGCAATTTGAAAGGTGACGCGGCGTGCCTCATTGAGCGATTTAATCAGCGACTTTAACACCGCCATACTTAGCCCAACCATCAGCACAATACCCAGTATCAAGACGCCCAACTGACCATATAGCAACATTTTTTGCTGCTGCTCTGCGCTGTCCATCAAGGTGTGCGCAGCGGCTCGCTCTTGGTCAACCAATAAGTTAATCGTGGCACTAATGCTTGCAGACGTAGGTTGCACCACATCATTAAAGGCTTCGAAGGCTGCGAACCCGTTGCCGTCACGAATAGCAATGAAGGCGACATCAGCCCCTTCAGTAAAGGTCGTTAAGTGGGACACCAGCCCATCCTGAAGGCCGCCTCCCATAATGCGTAGTTCGGTAAAATCTTGCCAGGACTGTTCGATATCCGCGCTCATGGACGTTAGCTGTGTTTCAAGCACGTTTAGATCCGCACGCCTTGGATTTCGTACTGCAGGCTCTAGCGCCTGAATGGTTTGGCTGACACGCTGATCGATCTGTTGTAAATCAGCAATGCCCTCAAGGCCGGTTTGATTGAGCGTTCTTAGCCGCTCAGCGGAGCTGGTTAATCCATAGACGCCCGCTGCCCCCGCCATCATTAACAGCACGATAGCCGCTAGTACCATGCCTATTAATTTGGCTTGTATGCTGCTGAAACTAAAACGGTTGATCCAACCCCGCACGCCGGTATGGCGTATCGCACCATAATGGAGCTTAAAGCCACGTGTTTTGCCCTGTTGCATAGCACTGTAAATACGTTCTGCTTGGGCAATCGCCTTAGCCGATGCTTTACGCCGAATGGAGGTATACCCCACCATGCGTTCTCCATCGAGCAGTGGCGCAATGGTGGTATGCATCCAATAAGCTTCGCCACTTTGGCGGCGATTCTTGATCAGCCCCTGCCAGGTTTTACCGGCTTTAATGGTCTCCCAGAGGTTCTGAAAAACCCCGTTTGGCATGGCAGGGTGACGAAATAGACTATGGGGTTCGCCCATTATTTCATCCAACGAATAGCCGCTCACCTCTACCAACGTCTGATTAGCGTAGGTGATCCTACCCTGCAGGTCAGAGCGTGAAATCAGCACTTCATCATCGGCTATCTCGTAAATAGCAGACGTCGCTTGCGTAGCTTGATGCATGTAGATCCCCTACTTTTTATTGAAGGCTTGCGCCATTTTTAGGCTTAGTGGTTCCCCGACACTAAGCCTTTTCAATTAGAGGAAATGCATAAAACATGCCACCGCAAGGGGTGGCATGTAATCAAAATGATGTGGAGAACATCCGCTACCTATCCGTTTAGCGTTTCACCCTTAAAACTCTTCCCACTGTTCACCAGAAGAGGACGTTGAGGGAAGCTTGGTACGCTGCTCCGAAGGGCTTGGCAACCCCTGGGTTGCTTTGTTAAGCGCTTTGTTGGCGCGCTGTAATTTCGCGCGGGCCTTTTGAATACTCTCATCTTCGGCGCCTTCCAGGCGGAACGCATCGACCACATTGGCAAGCTCAAAGGCCTCAATGGAAAGATTGTCGGCAGAGGCTGCAATCGACTGCACTTTGGAGGCGTTTTGTTGAGTCACCAGATCCATTTCGGCGACGGCGGTATTAATTTGCCCGATGCCACTGCTCTGCTCTGTAGAGGCAGTGCTGATGGAGTCCATGAGCTCACTCACCCGACTGACTTGCTGAGTCACCTCTTCAATAGCACGCTCTGCCTGCTCTACGGCACTGCGGCCACCGCTCACTTCCTGGGTAGTGCTGTCAATCATGCGTCGAATTTCTTGAGCGGCATCCGCACTACGTCCCGCCAAATTGCGTACTTCACTGGCGACTACTGCGAATCCCCGGCCGTGTTCACCAGCCCGGGCGGCCTCCACGGAGGCATTAAGCGCGAGGATATTCGTTTGGAAGGCAATGCCATCAATAACGCTGATCATCTCAGTCATTTTCTCAGCACTTTTGGCGATTCGCTGCATGCGCTCCACTAACAGCTGCATTTGCTCCCCTGTGTCCCGGGTGCTGGCCGCATTCTGCGCCGCAAGATTGGTCGCCTGGCGAGCATTTTCGGTATTCTGCTGAACGGTAGAGGTCATCTCTTCCATACTTGACGCCGTTTCCTGCAGTGACGATGCCTGCTGCTCAGTGCGCGAAGAGAGCTCTTCATTTTCTGCTGCAATCTGCTGGATAGCAGGTGTCACCACCGAGACGCGACGTTCCACATCACCTACGATGCTAGATAAACTAAAGCGCATCGTATCCAGCGAATAGAGCAACTCACCCAGTTCATCGTGAGTTCGCTTACTATCCTGAGCGGCTAAGTTGCCAGCGGCAATTTGGAACGTCGTATAACGTGCGCCCGATAGACTGCGGAACACGGATTTCAAAATCAAACCGCTTAAACCGATCATCACCAAAAAGCCGACGACCAATAGCACTAACTGCGCGATTAGCATCTGTTGACGACCGCTTTGTGCCTCAGTCACCAACACTTCAGCCTCGGCGCGTTCCTGTTGAACCAACTGCGTATTAAGGTCACGCAGGGAGTTAGTGTTCGGTACCACGATGTCATTAAAGGCTTCAAAGGCCGCAAAACCACTGCCTGCTTGAATGGCTTCAAGGGTGGTAGCAACACCACCATTCCAGGTGGTTAGGGCACTATCAAATGCCTGGGCTACTGAGGAGGTGGCCTGGCCAGCCTGATAGTAAGCCGTCCACAGCGTTTGCATACTATCAAGACGACTGGCAATTTCCGCACTGACGGCGTCCATATCTGCCTGTCGCGGATTGCGTACAACAGGTTCCAGCGTATCAACCGTTTGGCCTATATAGCGCTCTACGCGCTGAAGCGTGGTCACATCTTCCAAACCTGACCGATTAAGCGTTTCCAGACGTTCGCCGGACACCATGAGTCCGTAAATCCCTACTCCGCCGGAGAGAGCAAGCAGCAGCAATGAGGCCAATACCATCATGGTAAGCTTGGCTTTTAAACTGGTCACTTGAAAACGCGAGACCATACCGGTCACGCCTTTGCGTTGCAGCGCTCCCTTCACCAGTTTGTAGTGACGCGATTTGCCTCTTTCACGAATGTCTGCGTAGACCTTTTCTGCCCGTTTAACAGCCTTCTCCGCTGCTTTTCGGCGCACCGACGTGTAGCCGACCAGGCGCTGGCCGTCCCGTAGCGGTGCCACCGTGGCATGCACCCAGTAATGATCGCCATTTTTGCGCCGGTTCTTGACCACGCCCTGCCAGGTATCCCCGGCCTGGATGGTTTTCCAGAAGTTTGCATAGGCGGCTTCTGGCATATCAGGGTGGCGCAGCAAGCTGTGTGGTGCACCGACGAGTTCATCACGCGTGTAGCCACTGACCTCAACAAAAGTAGGGTTCGCGTAGGTAACGTTACCTTTTAAGTCTGAGCGAGAAATAAGTACCGCTTCTTCGCTGAGAACATACTCTCGTTGAGTCACAGGCTGGTTGTTGCGCATTAATGATTCCCCTGAAATAAGTCTTCTAATTTTTTTTAAGCAGTACCCTATTATCCAGGTTGTTTGGTTAGGCAAACCAGTGAACAAATGTAAAAAAGCGCCATACTTTCGTATGGCGCCCATAAAAGCGTTGCATTCATCGCCTTTGCTGGTGAGCTGGTACCCTTATTTGTTGAGATACCCAGCTACCTAAACAATTGGCTACCGGAATATCAGCGGCCAAATACGACGTTTGCCACATCACGGTAGCGTTTCGCAAAGTGAACCGTCACACCTGCTTTCAGGTAGTCGGGCAATTCTTCGTAATCACGACGGTTGGCATCGGGCAGAATAAGTTCGAAAATATCGCTCCGCCGTGCAGCAATCACCTTTTCACGAATGCCGCCCACTGGCAGCACCTGGCCAGTTAAGGTGAGTTCGCCGGTCATTGCCAAGGGCCGGTCGATGGCGTGATGCTTGGCAAGTGACAGCAGCGCGGTGGTCATGGTAACGCCTGCCGAAGGACCATCTTTAGGCGTGGCCCCTTCGGGGACGTGCAGGTGGACAAACGCCGAGTCAAAGAAATCTGCGTCGGCGCCATACTCCTGCAGATGACCGAGGGTGTAGCTGTAGGCAATGTTCGCCGACTCTTGCATCACCTCACCTAACTTGCCGGTGAGCTTAAAACCGCGATCTAGAGAGTGCACTTTGCCCGCTTCAATAGGCAGCGTCGCGCCCCCCATGGAGGTCCATGCCAAGCCGGTCACTACCCCTTCGCCGGTAAGCACTTTCTCTTTACGGAAAATCGGCGCGCCCAGAAACTCCTCCAGGTTTTTGACCGAAATCTTCACCGTTTCTGGCTCCTCTTCGAGCAGCTTAACGGCGGATTTACGCACAATGCGGTGCAGCTGTTTCTCTAGCTGGCGCACGCCGGCCTCACGGGCGTAGCCTTCGATCACCTGCTTTAAAGCAGCATCGGATAGACTAATACGCTTTTTCGTCAGGTTGTCGCGCTTAAGCAGCTTCGGCCACAGGTGGTGCTTGGCAATCGCCAGCTTTTCTTCGGCGATATAGCCGGAAAGCCGGATCTGTTCCATACGGTCCAGCAGCGGGCCAGGGATCGAATCCAGCGTGTTTGCGGTGCATATAAACAGCACCTTGGAGAGATCCATGCGCACATCTAAATAGTGGTCAAGGAAATCAACGTTCTGTTCGGGATCGAGCACTTCCAGCAGCGCTGAAGCGGGGTCGCCCTGGAAGGACTGCCCCAGTTTGTCGATCTCGTCGAGCATGATCACCGGGTTCTCAACTTCAACTTCTTTAAACGCCTGCACCAGTTTTCCAGGCATAGCGCCTACGTAGGTACGCCGATGACCTTTAATTTCCGCCTCATCGCGCATACCTCCGACAGAGAAGCGGTAGAATTGACGTCCCAAGGCTTCCGCAATCGAGCGACCAATCGACGTTTTACCCACCCCCGGCGGGCCAACTAGCAAGACAATCGATCCCCCCACATCGCCCTTGAAAGTACCTTCGGCGAGAAACTCGATAATCCGCTCTTTAACGTCTTTCAAACCGTCGTGATCGCGGTCCAGCACTTGGCGGGCATGGGGAAGGTCCAGTTGATCCTGACTGGTCACCCCCCAGGGCAGCGACGTCAGCCAATCCAGGTAGTTACGCGTGGTGCCATATTCAGGAGAGCCCGTTTCCAAAACGCTTAGCTTATTGAGTTCATCGTCAATCCGCGTTTGGACGCGCTCGGGCACGACCAGCGACTCAAGCCGTGCTCTAAAGGTATCGACATCGTTTTCACGATCATCTTTGGAGATGCCTAGTTCACGCTGAATAACTTTGAGCTGTTCACGCAGAAAGAACTCGCGCTGACGCTCTTGCATCTGCGCATTGACCTGCTCGCTGATTTCTCCCTGCAGTAGCGCTACATCGATCTCTTTACGCAGCAACGGCAGCACTTTTTGCATCCGTTCGCCGACCGACAGCGTGGCCAGGACATCTTGCAGCTCAGGGCCCTTGGCAGAGGTAATCGCGGCGGCAAAATCGGTAAGCGGGCCCGGTTGATGGGGGCTAAAGCGGTTTAGGTAGTGCTTAAGCTCTTCACCATAAAGCGGATTGATCGGCAGCAGCTCTTTAATCCCGTTGATAATCGCCATGGCGTAGGCGCGAGTCTCTTCGTTTTCCGCGTCTACTGGCTCTTTAGGATAGGTGACTTCGACCAGATAAGGCGGCTCTTTCGACAGCCAGCGGGTAATCTTAAAGCGCTGAAGACCCTGGGCAATAAACTGGATCTGCTCATCTTCGCTCTTCAGCTTATGGATTTTGACAGCAGTACCAATCTCGGGGAAATCTTCATGGCTCAGGGAGTGAATGCCCTGCTCTCCCACAAAGGCAACGCCAAGCGTGTGGTGGGGCGTATTACTCACCCGGCGCATGCTCTCTTCCCAGCGCTCACGATTGACCACCAAAGGCTGCACCTGGGCGGGGAAAAATGGCCGGTTATGAATAGGTAACAGGTAGATACGCTCGGGCAGCATTTCGCTGGCGGGTACCAGCGAATTTACCCGTTCGCCATCTGAGCGGTAATCTTGAGCACCCTGCTGATCAGTAGTGTGGGCTTCATCTGAGGTTGAGGATGACTGCTCGTTGTCACTTTGCCAGTCAAGGTGTTCATTATCGCGTTCGTAATCCTGGTCGCTCATGCATCCTCCAATGAACCGATACCGGCGGTAAGCACCGCCTAGCGTTGTTCATGGAATGTGGGCACTGGGACAAAACTTCAACCCTTCGCGAGTAGAACAGTCGGTTTTCAGGAGCCGTTAGGATGTCAGCCAACCCCAACCCTAAGGCCAAAGCTCGGGCATCGGACGCCCATTCACCCGCCATACACCGCGTATCACATCAAACTCCAGTTCCCGGGTGCCCAGCGGTAACCCTAACCATAGCGCCGCGACGGTGGGCGCATCGTGCCAAGTAAAATCACCGTCGATACGCTCAAGCCATTTAGCCCGCTCGGCTTCTTCCCCCAAGTTAACCACGCTTAGCTCATCCAACTGGCGGTCATCGAAAAATAGCGCGCCGTCCGCGTCCAGCCGAATCCCCAGCAAAGGGCTGTCGATAGCAACACTCATGACGTCTAAGCGTGGCGAGTCGCTGAGCAGTTTGCGCAAATCAGGCTCAATACGTGCCAAGATGCCTTCTGCCATGGGCAGGCTTGCATCTCCCCAGGCAGCTTCCTGGCGTAAGCGTCCAATCACATGGCGCACTGCATCAGCATTGATCCGTGAAAGCTCCATCTCTACACGACCATTGAGAAGCGGTGTGTCTGGCGCTTCTGAAGGCACCATCACGTCGCCCAATTCAAGCTCGCCTTTTATGCGCAGTTCGCTCTCATCAAGCTCCATACGGCTGTGCAGGTCTAAGGGCGACAGCAGCATGTCAAAGGTAGGATAGCTGAGCTGGAGGGTTTCGATATGCAGGTGATCGCGCTGGGTAAAGTGGTAGGCATCATCGATGTAGGTATAGCGGCTTTCAAGTACGGTGGCGCCAAGGGCAAGCCTTGCCATACCGTCGGTAAGGGTGAGTTCATCCAACAATGCACGTAGGCGCCAGTCGCCGAACACGCCCTCTAACCGCAGCCGACCACCGCGTACGGCTAATTCGCGGCCATTTTGTTGGATAACGAAAGGCGCCAAGGCCAGACGAAATTCGCTGCGACCGCTAAGGGTATGATAACGGCCCTGCCAGCGTGGTACAGAAGGTGCCGAGACTTCACCGACGGCTCGTTGCAGCACGGTATCCAGGCGAGGCAGCACGGTGCCTTCAACATCGGTGCTCAAGATACCGTGTCGCGCGTTGTAATTCAGCTCGAGACGCCATGGACGCCCGAGCAGGGGTGAAAGAATCAACCTGCCCTGAGAACTTAGCCAGCCTTGGCGGCTCTCGGTACGGTGGACGCGCCACTCACCCCGCGCCTCCAAGTCTTCTAACGCTTGATGCAGGCTACGCTCAAACAGAAAACTTGAGAGCAGTTGCGCTGCCATCCATAAAACGGCGATAAACGCCAGGATAGGGACAATCAGACGTTCCTTGCGCATGCCTTCTCCTTGGAATTAACGCCGTGCAGCTAACCCACCAGTAAACATCCATCACCAGCGACGACTCACCACTCACCACTCACCACTCACCACTCACTTTGATTAGTGTAACCAGAAC
>NZ_REBQ01000096.1 GCF_007692655.1 Halomonas sp. | reverse complement strand
AGATAATGATAGGCACAGCGAGCCAGCTCATCGACGCGTAAATTATGAAAGCGTCCGAGCCAATTCAATACAGCTTGCTCACCAGCTGCATCCGTGACGCAGTAAAGCTCTGTGCGGTTGCAGGTAGATAGCACCGCCGCTTCACTGACTTGTGGCAGGTTGCGCAATTCACCCAACGCGGTTTCAAGCTGCGTTGGCGTAAAAGCCACCTGCTCACGCACGGCCACGCTGGCGGTACGATGATTTATTCCCAGGGCAAGAAGCGTCATGCGTTATGCGTCTTCGCTAGTGTGTCGGACTTTTCGCCAACCGCCGGTCTTACAAGCGGCTGCACCGTCAATTAGGGCTTGCTAAAACAAGTCTTTGGCGTGGTTCAAATGCAGTCGATAATCTATGCATAAATATTGCGAACCACTTTTTCAAGGAGGAACATTCTATCACAGCAGGCTATCATCTGGCCCACACCACTTTGCCGCAGGCACCCAAGCCGCTATGCTGGGCATCCGGCCACCTAATTGAGAGACGCATGCGACCTCGCTCTACATTTCTCGGCTTTATATTTCCAGGCTCTAGATTTCAGAGCCCGGCATTTCGCTGTTCGACGCTATTGCCAGTGGTCGCAACCGCACTCTTGCTGGGCGGCTGTCAAACCTCGTCAAGCGTACAGGACGGTCCTCTAGGCCCTTGGACCGATGACCCTATGCGCAATGCCCCTCCGATTACACGAGGGCTAGATGCCGCGGGTCTAACGATGCTGCTAGGCGCAGAACTAGCCGGGCAGCGCGGCGACTACCGGTACGCCAGCCAAGGCTATTTGGAAGCAGCACAGCGCTATAGCGAGCCAGCCTTAGCCGAACGCGCCACGTTCGCTGCGCGGTTTGGCAATGAAGCGTCGTTGATAGAAGCTTCTGCGCTGCGTTGGCGGGAGCTCGACCCCCAGGCAGAGACACCTAACCGCCTATTAGCGGCCTTTTCGCTGCAACGTGGTGATTGGCTAGACAGCCTCGATCAACGCCTGGCGATCGTTGAAGCGGGCGGCCATGGTGATATTGCTGCGTTTGCAGAAATTGCAGTTGCAGAAGAGGCGCCACTGACATTAATACTGCAACAGCTACGTGAGCACTTAGCCGCCCCCAACGCTGATCAATTAACACACCATAGTGATGTACTGTTAGCCACGGCCTTAATTGAAGCCGCCTTGGGCGACACGACACTCGCCCAGCAGCGACTTGACCAAGTAGCAGCTCTGGAACCCGACTCAGCTTCTTTATGGCTAGTCAAAGCACGCCTGGCGCTTGAGACGGAAGATTACTCCGTGGCTCGGCAGGCAGCCCAGCAAGGCCTTGATCTGTCACCTGAGGACGTGCGTTTTATTTTGCTATTAGCCCAGGCGGAGATTCGCCTTAATAATATCAGCGCCGCCGAAGCTCAGACGAATGCATTACTGGAAAGTCATGGCGGCAACGAGGATCTGCGTTTAGCACTTGCGCAGCTCTATTTAGAAGAGGGGCATCCCGCCCCGTCACAGCGCTTGTTACAGTCATTTATTGGCCAAGACAATGTGCCAGACCTAGCCTACTACTTACTTGGCGCGATCACTCAATCTCAAGGTGACATTGATGACGCCCTACTCTATTACCGCCAAGTCCGTGAAGGTGAAGAGTTTTTGCCTGCCCGCGCTACAGCGGCGCAGATGCTGATTGAAGCAGACCGCCAATTAGACGCTCGTGCCTTTTTGCGTATCGAGCGCATGCGCTTCGACAATTATTTTACCGAACTCGTGATGCTCGAAGTACAGCTGCTAGACGAGATGGGGCAGCAGGAAGACGCTAGTGCGCTTCTAGACAGGGAAATCACGCGCACACCTGATGATACCTCGCTACTCTATATGCGCGCCATGCGCCACTGGGGACAGGGTGACATTGCCGCGATGGAACAAGATTTGCGTCAAGTGCTAGCCACCGACCCTGACAACGCAGAAGCACTCAACGCACTGGGCTACACCTTGGCGGATCTGAATTTGCCTGGCCGCCTAGACGAGGCCTATGCGCTTATCGAACGCGCTTATGAGCAAGCACCTGACAACCCCGCGGTGCTCGACAGCATGGGCTGGGTGTACTTTCGTCTTGGTAAACCGGAAGAAGCATTGCCATGGCTGGAAAGTGCTTATGCCCAACTACCCGATCAGGAAGTCGCTGCACACTTAGCCGAAGTGCTGCATGCCCTGGGGCGTAGCGACGAAGCCCGTCAGCTGCTGCAGCGATTCATGCAGAGAACGAACCAGCACCCTCAAATTGATGAGCTGCTTGAGCGCCTCCCGGAGCTAAGCCCTTAATCACCAATGTTTAAGAGCGACTCTTGAAGAACTAAACTTGAAGAATTAGCGCTGTAAAGAACTAACGCCCACGGGTGCACACTAACCGTGATGCACCACGACTGAACGCCTTAAGCCGCCAGAGTAGCGATAGTGTTACCCTGGTGAATTCATCACCCCCTGTCTGACATGGAGCTTGTTTATGCTGACAATGACGTCCCCCTCACCACGCCGGACATCTGTATTGACTTCTTCCTACCGCTCTTCGCGCCTGCTGCTTGCCAGTATCGCCCTCATGTTTCTTGCTGGATGTGCCACCCAAGCGCCAATGGATGAAAGCGGCCGCCAAGCAGGTCAGTGGGAGCGCCAACAAGCCGACGTTGAAGCGTTCGATACCTGGACGCTGGTGGGCAAAGCGGGCTTACGTACGCCCCAAGAGAACATCAGTGCCAACTTGGATTGGAACCAGCACCCCCACTACTTCCGTATGCTGATCAGCGGTCCTTTCGGCGGTGGGCGTAACGTACTGGAAGGACGCGAAGGGCGTTTTTCTCTTTCCAATAGCGATGGTCGCTTTGAAGCCGAAACACCAGAAGCGCTGATGGAAGAGCAGCTTGGCTGGTCGCTACCGGTTAGCGCGATGCCCGACTGGGTACGCGGCTTACCTGGCGACCCAGGCGATGACAGCACCGGCAGCTATCAGTTGGAAACCGACGAGTTTGGCTTCCCCAGCTATTTAGCTCAAGACGGATGGGAAATCGACTACCGTGACTGGGAAAGAGTCAACGATCTATGGCTGCCCCGTCGCATGGTCATGAATTACGAAGATGTTCGCATCACGCTGGTTGTCAACCAGTGGCAAGCCACTGGCGAGTAACGAAAAGCGAGCCTAAGAGAACTTGAATGACCGCACCGCTAACGTTACCAGCACCCGCTAAGCTTAATCGTATGCTGCATATTGTGGGCCGTCGTCAAGACGGCTACCACTTACTGCAAACTCTCTTTCAGATAATTGACCTTAGCGATCAGCTCACCCTTCACGGCCGTGATGATGGGCAGATTCATTTAACGACTGAGGTAAGCGGCGTTAGCCACGACGATAACTTAGTCGTGCGCGCTGCGCACCTTCTACAGCAAGCCAGCGGAACTCGCCTAGGCGCGACGCTATCGATTGAAAAACAGCTGCCCATGGGGGGCGGCTTGGGCGGTGGTAGCTCCAACGCTGCCACCGTGCTGGTCGGCCTCAATCATATCTGGCAATTAGGTTTTTCCTATCAAGCGTTAGCCCGCCTCGGGCTACAGCTAGGAGCTGACGTTCCGGTCTTCGTACATGGGCACAGCGCTTGGGCCGAAGGCGTTGGCGAGCAGCTCACGCCGGTCACCCTAGACACACCCTGGTTTGTGATTATTCACCCCGGCATTAGCGTTTCCACGCCAAGCGTCTTCCAAGACCCGCAATTGACACGTGACAGCCGCCCCATTACTATGGCGCGCGCACTGCAGGGGGGAGCGCCGGAGTGGCGCAATGACTGTGAAGCTGTAGTAAAGGAGCGCTATCCGCCCATTGCGGAAGCCCTTCAATGGCTGGCACAGTATGCACCTAGTCGGCTGACCGGCACGGGCGCTTGTTTATTTGCTGCTTTTGAGACACAGCAGCAGGCACAGACAATCGCTCACTTGGCAGGTCAACACTGGCCGACATGGGTAGCACGCGGACTCAACACCTCTCCCCTTCATGATGCTCTGGGCTATTAAAGTACCCGCTCTGGGCTATTAAAGTACCCGCTCTGGGCAGTTGAAAACGTCCGGCCATCGCAATAGGCCATTGTTGGGGTATCGCCAAGTGGTAAGGCACCGGTTTTTGGTATCGGCATTCCCAGGTTCGAATCCTGGTACCCCAGCCAATTTAATATTCAGATATGGCCAAAGTATGATCTGCGTTTTCTCCCCCGATCCTAAACACTGCAAAGGTGGTTGCGCGTGTCAAAATTGATGGTTTTTGCTGGGAATGCCAATCCCGCACTCGCTCAAAAGATTGCTGAGAGCTTAGACAGCCGTATGGGTAACGCTACGGTGGGTCAATTTAGCGACGGCGAAATCGCAGTCGAGATCAATGAGAACGTGCGCGGCAAGGATGTCTTCATCCTACAGTCCACCTGTGCACCCACTAATGACAACTTGATGGAGTTGATTCTGATGGTCGACGCTCTGCGTCGCGCCTCGGCAGCTCGCATCACGGCGGTACTGCCTTACTTCGGCTATGCCCGACAAGATCGTCGCGTTCGCTCTGCCCGAGTGCCGATTTCCGCCAAGGTAGTTGCCGACATGATGGTGAAAGCGGGCGTTGACCGTGTGATGACCATGGATCTTCACGCAGATCAAATCCAGGGGTTCTTCGACGTCCCGGTCGATAACGTTTACGGCTCCCCCATCCTGCTGGATGATATTGAACGGCAAAATTATAGTGATTTGGTGGTGGTTTCTCCCGATGTGGGTGGCGTTGTTCGCGCACGTGCCATTGCCAAACAGTTAAATGCAGACCTCGCCATTATCGACAAGCGCCGCCCTCAGGCTAACCAAGCCCAGGTGATGCATATTATTGGTGAAATTGAAGGCCGAACCTGCGTTGTGGTCGACGATATGATTGATACCGCAGGCACGCTCTGCAAAGCCGGTGAAGCGTTAAAAGAGCACGGCGCTAAGCGCGTGGTTGCCTACGCAACACACCCAATCTTGTCTGGCCCAGCCGTGGACAACATTACCAACTCCGTACTGGATGAAGTGGTGGTGACCGACACCATCCCGCTTTCCGACATTGCACGTCGTAGCGGAAAAATTCGCCAGTTGAGCGTTGCCGGCCTGATCGCCGAGGCGATCCGTCGGGTCAGCAACGAAGAATCGGTCAGCGCGATGTTCCACTAATCGCCTGACGATATAGCCCCCTTCTGGGGCCACGGAAGCGTCGTCGTCTGGTCGCGGTCGGCGACGTATTCCTTACTTAAACTAAGAGGCAATTCCATGTCTGATTTTATCCTGAAAGCCAGCGTTCGTAACGACCTGGGGAAAGGTGCGAGCCGCCGCCTGCGTCGTGCGAACCAGCAAGTGCCAGCCGTTGTATACGGTGGTGAAAAAGGCGCGCAGTCTATCTCTGTAGAAAAAACAGCCTTTTACAAAGCCATTGAAGATGAGTCTTTCTTCTCTTCAGTTATCAAACTGATGATCGACGGCACAGAAGAGCAAGTGGTTGTTCGTGACCTGCAGCGTCACCCTTTCAAGCCATTGCTGACCCACGCCGACTTCATGCGTGTTGATGCGACTCACGAAATCACCATCAACGTGCCGCTGCACGTGACGGGCGAAGAGAAGTGTGTCGGCATCAAAGACCAGGGCGGCGAACTTCACGTTCTGGCCAACGAAGTGGCGATCAGCTGCTTGCCGAAAGATCTGCCTGACTTCTTGGAAATCGACATTTCCAACGTTGAACTTGGCACCACTCTGCACCTGTCTGACCTCACCTTGCCGGCCGGCGTGACCTCGGTTGACCTGTCTCATGGTGAAGAGCACGACAACGCTATTCTCAACATCACCAAAGTAAAAGTGCGTGTTGAGGAAGATGAAGATAGCGAAGGTGAAGGCGAAGAAGACGCCAGCGCCGAGTAAGTCACCTTTCTTAGCATCCCACTTGAGCCATGCCTGCATGGCTCAAGCAATGCTAACATGAGGTTAAAATCAAGCGCCTTGGCGCTTGATTTTTTTTGCGGCCAACACTGATGCAGTATTAAGAGTGTCTCCCGGAAATTGGTTGGAGGTGAAAAGATGAGCCAGGTAACGGCCATTATTGGCTTAGGTAATCCCGGTGCAGAGTATGCAGCCACGCGGCATAACGCAGGTTTTTGGCTGGTCAACGCGATTGCACTCAGCACCCATACTGAGCTGCGTCCGGAAAAAAAGTTTTTTGGCCACTACGCTAAAGTACGCATAGGCGACCATGAACTTCACCTACTCAACCCCGCCACCTTTATGAACCGCAGCGGTGCCGCGGTAGCCGCCCTGTCTCAGTTCTTCAAGCTTACCCCTGAAAACTTACTGGTCGCCCACGATGAACTCGACCTACCGCCAGGCCAGGCGCGCTATAAAACCGGCGGTGGCCACGGTGGACATAACGGCCTGCGCGACATCATCAGCGCGCTCGGCGATCAGAAACAGTTTCATCGCCTGCGGATCGGCATTGGCCACCCTGGCGAGGCACGCCAAGTTACCAACTATGTGCTGGGCCGCCCCGGCAAGGCCGAGCAAGAGGCCATTGTACGGGCGCTAGATGAGTGCTTAGCGACGCTGCCTTCTGCACTGGCAGGCGACTGGGCCAAAGCGATGAACCAGTTACACAGCCTTAAGCCGGTGGCTGACAGCTAGCTCATCTCGTAGAATGGTGGTTAGTTATACGCCTCACGCCTTATTCTCAAGAACATTTTTTCAGGAACATTTTATGGGTTTCAATTGCGGCATTGTCGGTTTGCCCAACGTTGGTAAGTCTACGCTGTTTAATGCGCTGACAAAGTCAGGCATTGATGCAGAAAACTTCCCCTTCTGTACCATCGAACCGAACGTCGGTATCGTGCCGATGCCCGACCCTCGCCTTGATAAGCTCGCAGCCATCGTTAAGCCGCAAAAAGTGCTGCCCACCACCATGGAGTTTGTCGATATTGCAGGCTTGGTCGCCGGCGCATCCAAAGGCGAAGGTCTCGGCAATAAGTTCCTTGCCAATATTCGTGAAACCCAAGCTATCGCCCATGTGGTGCGCTGCTTTGATAATGACAACGTTATTCACGTTGCCAATCAAGTCGACCCCCGCGCCGATATCGAAACGATCAACCTGGAATTGGCGCTGGCCGATCTTGATACTGTCGAAAAAGCTAGCCAGCGTCTGGTTCGCTCAGTCAAAGGCGGTGATAAAGACGCTATTGCGACAAAAGCCATCCTTGATCGCATTCAGCCCCACGTTGCTGAAGGCCTTCCGCTGCGTAGCTTTGGCCTCAGCGAAGAAGAGCAGCGCCAGGTTAAAAGCTTTGGGTTCTTAACCCTAAAGCCGACCATGTACATTGCCAACGTCAATGAAGATGGTTTCGAGAACAATCCCTACCTGGATATTGTTAACGAAATTGCCGCTGAGGAAGGGGCGCTAGTCGTGCCGGTCTGCAATCAGCTGGAAGCGGAAATCGCTGAGCTCGATGACGAAGAACGCTCAATGTTTTTAAACGAAATGGGCATGGATGAGCCTGGCCTTGACCGTGTGATTCGTGCGGGCTACTCACTGCTGGGACTGCAAACTTATTTCACTGCCGGGGTAAAAGAAGTACGCGCCTGGACGGTGAAACAGGGAGCCACCGCGCCTGAAGCCGCAGGCGTGATTCACACTGACTTTCAGAAAGGCTTTATTCGTGCTGAAGTTGTCGCCTATGACGATTTTGTATCACTCGGCGGAGAACAGGGTGCCAAAGACGCCGGCAAATGGCGCTTGGAAGGCAAGGAGTACATTGTTAAAGATGGCGATGTGGTCCACTTCCGCTTTAATGTTTAAAGCCCAATACCAACGGGTTGAGAATTAAGGAATTGACGGGGAGCAGGTTTGCCAGTATCATTCGCCCCCGTTGAAAGGCTACGTAGCTCAGCTGGTTAGAGCACATCACTCATAATGATGGGGTCCCCTGTTCAAATCAGGGCGTAGCCACCAACCAAGCTTATTAATACACAAGTTTTTTAATAAACAAGCCCGCCGATTAATTAATCAGCGGGCTTTTTGTTTGCTCCTGCTCCGCCCTTAATAGGACTCAGCTTAACGCATCACGATTTAAAAACGCCGTAAGGGCAAGGGTCAGATACTCAACATCTTTAGTGCCCGCCGTTTCCCGGATAGAGTGCATTGCCCACTGGGCTATGCCTACATCAATCGTTGGAACGCCTAATTCCGTAGCGGTAATCGGCCCAATGGTGCTTCCGCACCCCATATCAGCCCGGGTAACGAAAGATTGCACCGGCACGCCCGCCTCACGACATACATCGCGAAACAGCGCGCCAGTGACACTATTCGTAGCGTAGCGCTGGCTTGCATTCACCTTGATAACAGGGCCGCCGTTAATGGCGGGCCCGTGACGCTCGTCGTGCTTATCACGGAAATTAGGGTGAAGCGCATGAGCATTGTCACAAGAGATCATCAGCGACGACTGAATCAGCTGGATTAACGCTTCCTCGCCGCCTTTACCTACCTGGGCATTAATGCGCTTTAGCACATCCGCTAGAAAAGGCCCCTGAGCACCACACGCACTGGCGCTACCGACTTCCTCATGGTCATTGGCCACTAACACAGCTCCCTGGCGGCCATCACAGGCCAACAGCGCCTCCAAACCAACAAAACAGGAAAGCAGGTTATCCAGCCGAGCGCTCGCCACCAACTCTTGCTTAACCCCAACTAACGAAGGCGGCTGAACATCATAAAAGCCCAGCTCGAAATCCACCACTTCCACAGCGCGCAAGCCGTGCTGCTCTTCTAGCCACTCTGCTAGCAGGTCGCTGAGCTGCGCATCATCGCTCTGCATCAGCACAGGCGACATTTGTGTCTGTGGATTAAGCGGACGACCACCGTTCACTTCACGGTCGAGGTGAATGGCAAGGCTCGGCACCATGGCAATCGCTCGATCAACATTGAGTAGCACACTCTCTAAGCGGCCATCGGCGTGGCGCACATGCACACGCCCTGCCAACCCCAGGTCTCGATCAAACCAGGGCGCTAGCAGCACCCCGCCGTATACCTGAACCCCCAGCTGCAGCCAGCCCGCAGAGCGTTGATCAGCATTGGGTTTAAGATGCAGTCCTGGACTGTCAGTATGGGCTCCGATCATACGCAACCCGGTTAAGTTAGACGCGGGTAGCTGAAAAGCAATAATCGCCGAGCCATTGCGGGTAGCGTAGTAGCGCTTGCCCGGCGTAAGCTGCCAGCTCTCCTTCTCTTCCAGCCGCTGAAACCCGGCCTGCTCTAATTGCGCAGCCATATTGCCAGTGGCGTGCCACGGGGTCGGAGAGTGACGCAAAAAATCACATAGACGCGTTAAACGATCAGCGTTGAAAGTGTCCGACATGGAAATCCTCTTAACAGTAATGATTGAGTCTCATAGCGCAAACGACCTGCTACAATACCCCTTCGGCCTACGCAACTCATGGGTCACATGCGTGTCTAGGGAAGAATGAGTGTACACAAATCCGGGAGAGCTTGACTGATGAGCTTGTTTGCAACGCTTTCGCGTTCGGTCGCCCTGGCTGTCATGCTGGTAGTAACCAGCCCAGCAGCACTAGCGCAACTCGAGCCAACCGACGAACAGCGCCAGGCGGCGGTGGAAATTGCGGACTCGCTCCGCTACGGCCACTACGCTGATGTTAATTTTGATGAAGCGTGGTCGGAGGACGCCTTCCAACGCTATCTCGACATACTTGATGGTCAGCGCTCCTATTTGCTGCGCAGCGACATTGATCCTTACCGCCATCTAGAAACCGGCATGGCAGATGCCATTTTCAACGGCGACTTAGATGATGCTTTTGCACTCTATGACACCTTTAGCACACGGCAGCGCGCCCGCCTGGAATCATTACTGGCGCAGCTCGATGAAGGATTAGATTTTGATTTCGAGAGTGATGAACGCCTCGAAATAGATCGCGAAGATGCTCAATGGGCTCACCGCATGGGCGAGCTTGACGAACTATGGCGCAAGCGGCTCAAGAATGACGCTCTCACGTTAGCTTTGACTGATCAGGATAACGAACTGATTGAGAATAATCTGCGTCAACGCTATGAGGGACAGTTGACTCGGATAAAACAAACGGAGCCGGAGGATGTGTTCGGAGTGCTAATGGCGGCTATTACCAGCACCATTGATCCTCACACAGGCTATCTGTCGCCGCGCCAGGGCGAATCGTTTGATATTCAAATGAGCCTTTCCCTTGAAGGTATAGGCGCCCTGCTCCAGTCTGACGGCGAGTACGTTAAAGTTTCCAGTCTGGTTCCCGGCGGACCAGCAGAGCGCGCAGGCGTTTTAGAGCCCGCAGATCGCATCATTGCTGTCGGCCAGGAAGAGGGCGACATGGTGAACGTCGTGGGCATGCGCCTAGACAATGTCGTTGATCTGATTCGCGGGCCCAAAGGCTCTGTCGTTCGTCTGGATGTGGTCCCCGCCCAGGCAGTTGATATGACCCGTTCACAAACGGTCGAAATCACCCGCGACACCGTCAGTCTTGAAGATCAAGCCGCAAAAGGCGAGGTCATCGAAGTTCAGCGCGACGGTGAACCCCACCGCCTTGGCGTCATCAACATCCCTACCTTTTACGTTGATTTTGACGCCTGGCAAGCCGGTGAAGAAGAGTACCGCAGCACCACACGTGACGTCGCCCGTGAAGTAGAGCGGCTTAAAGAAGAGGGTGTTGAAGGAATCGTGCTCGACCTTCGCAATAATGGCGGCGGGGCGCTACAGGAAGCCAACTCATTAATTGGTCTATTTATCGATCGTGGCCCAACCGTTCAGGTACGCGACGCTCAAGGCCGTATTCAGCTGTATGGCGACACCGAAGCAGGCACCCTCTACGATGGGCCACTTGGCGTATTAGTGAACCGCCTCTCCGCCTCGGCATCTGAAATTTTTGCTGGCGCCATTCAGGACTATGGCCGCGGACTTGTATTGGGCACGCCTACGTTTGGTAAAGGCACCGTTCAGACGCTTAACGATCTGAGCCACGGGCAGATTAAACTCACCCGTGCCAAGTTCTATCGTATTTCTGGTGACAGCACCCAAAATCGTGGCGTTGAACCAGACATTATCTTCCCGAGCCTAATAGACCCTGATCGCATTGGCGAAAGCAGTCTGGATAATGCGTTAGCCTGGGACACCGTTCAAAACGTTCAGTACCGCCGCTATGGCGAGCCAGAAACCGTGCTTGATAAGCTCATTGCCCAGCACGATGCCCGCGCCCAGGATAACCCTAACTTCCGCTACCTGGAGCGCCAATCTACGCTGGCCCGCCAGCTGCGAGAGCAGCACACTAGCGTGAGCCTAAACCGCGAGCAGCGCCAACGGGAAATGGAAGCCCAAGAAGCCGAGCAGCTCTCTCTGGAAAACCAACGTCGTCGTGCACTAGGCCTGGATGAGCTGGACGAGTGGATGGATGCACGGATGGAAGAACCCGGCGGCGATGCTGAAGAAGTCGATAGCACCGAAGATGACGCTACGGCAGTTAATCGGGCCGAAGTACTCGAGTCAGCCGAAGTCTTGCTCGACTATGCCCACTTACTTGAAACTCGCCGATTAGCCGCTAAGCGCTAATCAGCTTGAAATAACCACAAGGCGACCCCGACTGACGGGGTCGCCTTTTTAGTGCTTTCAACACAAGGCTGCGCGACGACTGGGCCGATCACCCATGCTGGTTAAGCGTCGAGTAAGCGCCGCTAGCTGGACAGCACTGCCTTGACTACCCGCCTGGATAATATCTTGCGCCCAAACAGGCAGCTGCGGGGCAAGCCGGTAATACACCCACTGCCCTTCTCGCTGGTCACTCAACAAACCGCATTGGCGCAGTTGAGCCAAATGGCGCGACACTTTGGGCTGTGACTCCTGAAGCGCATGGGTCATTTCGCACACACACAGCTCCTGCTGTTGAGCAATCAGCAGCACCAGCATCAACCGCGTTTCATCACTTAAACACTTAAACACCTGCAGGGCTTGCGGCGTATTTATTTTGCCAACCATAACCTTCCCGAACTCATCGACTATTGGTGTAGTTTACGCCACGAGAGACACTAACGGTAAGCGCCTGGACATTCAGGCACGACAAAACACCCAACTACCAATAGGCAGGGGTTGCTAGATGAAAAAAACGAAGTGGAAAGAGCTTAAATGGCTCCTCGAGCAGGACTCGAACCTGCGACCCAATGATTAACAGTCATTTGCTCTACCAACTGAGCTATCGAGGAACAATGGTTACGTAGAAAGAATGTTACGTACAGTGCTTTTGGAGTACTACTTTCAAGACACTGATAAGGTACGGATACGACAACTTGGCTCCTCGAGCAGGACTCGAACCTGCGACCCAATGATTAACAGTCATTTGCTCTACCAACTGAGCTATCGAGGAACATCGTAAGTTGTGGTGTTTAAAGCGAAGCCAGACCATTGCTAATGGCTAGCAAGTGATTGGCTCCTCGAGCAGGACTCGAACCTGCGACCCAATGATTAACAGTCATTTGCTCTACCAACTGAGCTATCGAGGAACTGCTCAAACACGGTGCGTAGTATACCCATAGAAACACGAGGGTCAAGTATCGATTCCACGTCAATGCTAGCCGCCTGTTGGTTGTATCCGTATAATGCGCCCATACACGATACCGGCTAGGCAGACATAACTGCTAACCGCACGACAATATTCCATTCATCCTCGTCCCCAGACGACTCATAGATGACAGGTACCGATGGCGAAGAAGCTCTTCATCAAAACGCACGGCTGCCAAATGAACGAGTATGACTCCTCCCGCATGGCGGATCTGCTCGGCGAATCTCATCAGCTCGAACTCACTGATAATGAGCGTGAAGCCGATGTCATTCTGCTAAACACCTGTTCGATTCGCGAAAAGGCGCAGGACAAAGTGTTCCATCAGTTGGGGCGCTGGAAAAAGCTCAAAGATGCCAACCCTAACTTAGTGATTGGCGTTGGCGGCTGTGTTGCTAGCCAAGAAGGCGAAGCGATTCGTAAACGTGCGCCACACGTCGACATGGTATTTGGGCCGCAAACGCTGCACCGGGTGCCCTCAATGCTGGACGCCCGTCGTAACAACCAGATCGCAGCAGTGGATGTTACTTTTCCAGAAATCGAAAAGTTTGACCACCTGCCAAAGCCCACCTCGGATGGTGCCACGGCGTTTTTGTCGATCATGGAAGGCTGTTCCAAGTACTGCACTTTCTGCGTGGTGCCCTATACCCGTGGGGAAGAGGTTTCCCGCCCCTTTGAAGCAGTGATGGACGAGGTAATCCATCTTTCTGATCAGGGCGTGCGCGAAATCAACCTACTGGGCCAGAACGTCAATGCCTACCGTGGTGAGAACCAGCTGGGCGACGAGATCGATCTTGCCGAACTGATTGCCTGTGTGGCCGCGGTAGACGGCATTGACCGCATCCGTTTTACTACCTCGCATCCGGTAGAGTTCACCGATAGCCTTATTGACGCCTTTGCGGATATTCCTGAGTTGGTGAGCCACTTGCACCTGCCGGTGCAATCGGGTTCAGACCGTATCTTAAACGCCATGAAGCGTGGCCATACGGCGGCAGAATATATCGAAAAGATGGAGCGTATCCGCGCCAATCGCCCTGACATTAGCTTCTCCTCTGACTTCATTATCGGCTTCCCCGGTGAAACGGAAGAAGACTTTGAAGCAACCATGGACTTAATCCACAAGATTGGCTTCGATCACTCGTTTAGCTTTGTTTATTCGGCACGCCCAGGCACCCCTGCCTCTGGCCTGCCAGATGAAACGCCCGAGAGTGTAAAAAAGCAGCGCTTGGCCATTTTGCAAGACCGCATTATTCAGCAAACGGCTCAAATCAGCCGCCGCATGGTGGGGAGCACTCAGCGAGTTTTGGTCAACGGGTTCTCGCCTCGCGATCCCGGCCAGCTCTCTGGACGCACCGAAAACAACCGTGTGGTTAACTTCCGCGCGGCCAACCCTACCGAGCTGATCGGTTACTTTGTGGATGTGGAAATCACCGAAGCATTCCCCAATTCGCTACGCGGTGAACTTGTCTCACCGGAGCGCTATTGATTGCTCAGTTAAGCCTGCCATTAACACAGGTAATTGCCCCGACAGTGCTCGGGGCAGTAAGCTGAGCACTACACACACTAACCGAGGGGTTTCCCACTCTTGAGCCAGCCAACACCTCAGGCCAATCGCATCATTACTTTAAGCCTTGAACCCAATGATCCGCTGCGTCTTGCCAGCCTTTGTGGCCAGCAGGACGAGCATTTAAAGCTGATTGAAAGCCGCCTGGAAGTGACGCTGCGCAACCGTGGCAATGTGTTTCAACTGGCGGGGCCTGCCAATCGCATCAAGGCCGCCGCGAACGTGTTGGAACACCTTTATCGCGAAACCGCTGCTAGCGAGCTTGACGCGGACACCGTGCACCTTTTCCTTCAGGAATCTGGCCTAGAAGCACTGGAAGAAGAAGAGGAAGGCACCGGCAGCGGCGATGAGGTGATCATGCGCACACCGCGCACGATGATCAAACCTCGCGGGCTCAATCAACAGCGCTATGTGTCGAGTATTCGCGAACACGATATTAACTTTGGCGTTGGCCCAGCGGGCACAGGGAAAACCTATTTAGCTGTCGCTGCAGCGGTAGAAGCACTTAACCAGCAGGAAGTGCGACGCATATTACTGGTTCGCCCTGCCGTTGAAGCAGGCGAAAAGCTTGGCTTTCTCCCCGGTGATCTTGCTCAAAAAATTGATCCATACCTGCGCCCGCTTTACGACGCCCTGTATGAGATGATCGGTTTTGAACAGGTAGCAAAACTGATTGAGCGCCAGGTAATTGAGATTGCACCCTTGGCCTATATGCGTGGTCGAACGCTCAATAACTCCTATATCATTTTGGATGAGAGTCAGAACACCACTCCGGAACAGATGAAAATGTTTTTGACCCGGATTGGTTTTGGCTCCACGGCGGTCATCACCGGCGATGTTACCCAGGTCGATTTGCCCAAGGGACAGCGTTCGGGATTGATTCAAGTACTTGATGTATTAAAAGACACGCCAGGAATCGGTGTTACCCACTTTGCTGCCAAGGACGTGGTACGCCATCCGTTAGTACAGCGTATTATCGAAGCCTACGACATGTTTGAGTCTCAACAGGAAGTAGAAGAGCGTGCCCGTCGTGAAGTGCGTCAGCAAGAGCGTGACGCGCGCATGCAGACGCGTGAAGGCGCATGGGATAGCTCGCGATGAACGACCCCAAGATGGATGCGTTTGCCAATGAGCTAATTATTGATCGCCAGGCGGCGATCGATGAGCCTCTACTTCCATCTCTGGCACAGCTTACCCAGTGGGTGGGCTGTGTCTTTGCGCACCACCCAGATGACCAGCGACGCGAAGTCACCATCCGTTTTGTGGATGAGCAGGAAAGTCAGTCGCTAAACCACGAGTATCGCGGCAAAGACAACACCACTAATGTGCTGTCGTTTCCCTTTGAAAGCCCGCCGGGGCTTGATATCCCACTGCTGGGGGATCTGGTGATTTGCCACGCGGTTGTGGCTCAGGAAGCCCACACGCAGGGTAAGCCGATTGAACAACACTATGCACACATGGTCGTCCATGGCATCTTGCATCTGATGGGCTACGATCATATTGACGATCAAGAGGCCGAAGAGATGGAGCAGTTTGAGCGCGACCTATTAAGCGAGCTGAACATCCCCGACCCCTATTCCGACAGTAATGATCACTAAATACTGTGAGCTTTTATCGCTGATCACCTGCGCGTTAAATCAGCCAACAGTGAATCTGGTACTATCCCCCGCTTCAGTGATAAAACAGCTTCCTGATGACCCAGTAAACGAGATAGCAACTGTCTGCCCGCAAACGAGAGAATTGACGCATGAGCGAAGACCGATCGAGCACCCCCAATCAAAAATCTTGGCTCGAGAAACTCTTTGGCGCACTTTCCGGAGACAATGACGAACCCAGCTCACGAGATGAGCTGATGACGTTTTTACGCCATACCGCAGGTAAGTTAAAGCTGGATCAAGATGCCATCATGATTATCGAAGGCGCGCTTGAAATCAGTGATCAGCAGGTGCGTGAAGTGCTAATTCCCCGCTCCCAGGTCTCGGCAATAGCGCTGGATCAGACCAGTGACGGCTACTTGCCGTTAATTCAGGAAACCGGCCATTCCCGCTACCCGGTGATTGGCGAAAACCTGGATGATGTGAAAGGTATACTGCTGGTGAAAGACTTGCTGCCTTTACTTTCCCAGACCCAGGCCCAGCGCGATGCGTTCAAGCTGGATGACATCTTGCGTCCAGCCATGTTTATTCCTGAATCAAAACGCCTTAACAGCCTGCTTAAAGAGTTTCGCGACACCCATAACCATATGGCCGTCGTCGTCGATGAATACGGTGGCACCGCTGGCATTATCACTATTGAAGATATCCTTGAGCAAATCGTCGGCGATATCGAAGATGAACACGATACCGACGAAGAAGACGACATCCGGGAGATCGAGAATGGTCACTTTGTCATTCGTGCGCTAACGCCTATCGAGGACTTTAACGAACGCTTTGACACCGAGTTTTCTGACGATGAGTTTGATACTGTTGGTGGCCTAGTAATGCAACAGTTCGGCCATTTACCACGTCGGGGCGAGCACACTACCCTCGGTAGCTGGCGGTTTGTAATTCTTAATGCGGATACACGGCGTATTCGTTTGATAGAAGCGTATCGCGATACCGGTGACGGCGATAAAGAGAGTGTTGATAGCCCCACCTAAACGCCATAGGTATCTTCATTAACCACATTTTTTAACACCACCGTAGATAGGTTATCGCTATGGGTTTTACCCCCGCGTTATTGTTACAGCTGCTGGCTGCCCTGGTAGCCGGTGGTTTTACCACCTTAACCGCTTCACCCTTTGAGATGTGGTGGTTAGGCCCTGTTGCTATCGGGCTACTCTATGTCGGATTACATACCTTAACCCCTGCACAGGCGGCCCTAAAGGGTTGGTTATACGGGGTAGCCCTATTCGCCAGCGGCACGTCATGGGTGTATGTGTCTATTCACGATTATGGCTATACCGGAGTACCGCTGGCAGTATTTTTGACCGCCCTGTTTGTCGTCGTTCTGGCGCTATTTTTTGCGGGTACGTTTTGGCTCTATCGGCGCTTCACCTCCGCTCGGCTTGCGTTTATTAGCTTTGCAGGCGCCTGGGTGTTAGGCGAGGTGTTACGTACGTACCTGTTCACTGGCTTTCCATGGCTACTGCTTGGCTCTGGCTATGTCGACTCGCCGCTGGCCGCCTGGGCGCCGGTTGGCGGCGTTTATCTGCTTTCCCTGCTTGTCGCGCTGAGCGGCGTGTTTATCGCCGAGGTACTGCTTCGTCGGCAGTGGTGGGCGCTCGCCCCGCTGGCGGCTATTTGGCTAATACCGCTGGCGCTTCCCCAGCAGTGGACGACACCGGTGAGCGAGCCTACCCGTGTCGCCTTGTTGCAAGGCAACCTACCGCAACTTATAAAGTGGACACCCGAAGGGCAACGCATAGCAGCCAACACCTATAGCGAACTCACCCGTGAAGTGGCCGACGAGGTGGATCTGATTATTTGGCCTGAAACGGCCCTGCCAATGGTGGAAACCCAGGCCAGGCCGGTGCTGGAACGGGTGCAAGCAGACCTGCCTCCCGAGGTCGCCCTACTCACCGGGATTGTCCAACGCGATATCGAGAATCGCTACTTTAATAGTGTCATCGGTGTGGGCAACGTGGAGGGCAGCTACCAAAAAGAGCATTTGGTGCCTTTCGGTGAGTATCTGCCGTTAGAGAGCGTACTTCGCGGCGCCATTAATTTTTTCGATTTGCCTATGTCAACGTTTACCAAAGGTGATGCGCAGCAACCCCCCATGCAGGCGGCGGGCATCAGCATTGGCAATGCTATCTGCTATGAAATTATTTACCCACAGCTGGTCGCCCGCCGTGCCCAAGACAGTGGTGTGATTATGACGGTATCGAATGACACCTGGTTTGGCGCCTCCATTGGCCCCCACCAGCATCTGCAGATGGCACGACTGCGAGCATTAGAAAATGGTCGCTATGTGGTGCGCGCTACCAGTAACGGCATTACCGCCATTATTGACCCTGTCGGTAATATTGTTGATCGCATACCACAGTTTCAAACGGCCACGCTTACCGGTGAGTTCTACGCCATGGAGGGTCTAACGCCCTTTACCCGCACGGGTAGCTGGCCTGTCTGGTTGTTAGCAGGTTTGATGCTGTTACCCGGGGTGGTGGTCGCGCGTAGTAAGCGTGAAGTAAAAAGCTGATACGTAGTAGCACTTATATCGAAGTACTGATCTTGAAGCATTTAGCTCGAAGCACTTGTTTCAAAGAACCTGCTTTAAAGTGCTTCGCTTGCAGTACTTGGCAAAAAATGGCCCGCGTCCTATGTAGGACCCGGGCCATTTCATTTTACGAAGCCAGTGCTGTCAGCTAGCGAGCAGCCAACGGATCAGGCAGCGCTATTCTTCAATGTCGCCATATCAATGACAAAGCGATAGCGTACATCGCCTTTTTCCATCCGCTCAAAGCCTTCATTGATCTTATTGATATCGAGCATTTCGATATCACAGGTAATGCCTTTGTCGGCACACAGTTGCAGCAGTTCTTCGGTTTCGGCAATGCCACCAATTAAAGAACCGGCAACCACGCGGCGTTTGAATACCAGATTGAATGCTTCAATGGCGGGTTCAATGGGCTCAAGCAAGCCAACGATGATATGCGTGCCATCATACTTCAGCGCCGCAAGGTAAGGGTTCAGGTCGTGTTGAACGGGCACGGTGTCCAACATAAAGTCGAACGTTTCAGCGACCGCAGCCATCTGCGCTTCATCACTGGAAACGACAACGTGGTCAGCTCCATTGCGCTTCGCCTCTTCCACCTTTGCGTCAGAACGGGTAAATACCGTTACTTCAGCGCCCAGCGCTTTGGCCAGTTTTACGCCCATGTGGCCTAGGCCGCCCATGCCGATCACGCCCAACTTATGGCCTTTACCTACGCCAAAGTGCTTTAGTGGCGAGTAGGTCGTTACTCCGGCGCAGAGAATAGGCGCTGCAGAAGCCAGATCTATCCCATCAGGCATTTGCAGGACGAAATGCTCGCTGACGACAATGGAATCTGAGTAGCCACCTTGGGTCATGGTGCCATCCTGGCGGTCTTCACTGCCGTAGGTCATGGTAAAACCTTCCAGGCAGTACTGTTCAACCCCATCTTTACAGGCCGAGCAGGTACGGCAGGAGTCCACCATGCAGCCAACACCCACTAAATCGCCGGCTTTAAAACGCGATACCTTGTCACCCACGGAGGTGACGCGACCAACAATTTCATGGCCTGGCACCACTGGGTACTGGCTCATTCCCCAATCGTTACGGGCAAAATGCAGGTCACTGTGGCAAACACCGCAATAGAGAATTTCAATCGCTACATCGTCTGGCCGCGGCTGACGACGATCAAAGGTAAACGGTGCTAACGGCTTGTCGTCAGCAAATGCCGCATAGGATTTTGCTTGGCTCATCGGTAGGGCTCCTGTTTTCAAACTTTGATTTCCAAGTACTGGTTTTCAAGTACTGATTTTCAAATAGTGGTATTTTTTGAATCATGCACTGCTTCCTCGCGTGCGAGGGAGGTATGCGAACAGTATTGGCCTAATCAACAGGGATAGCGATGAGTGAAGCTACGACATTTTTGCCTATTACTCCGATTTGACGTGATAAAATAACAAAAATGGTGAAAAAATTGGCACAATTATGCACTGACTCCTAGCAACTAGAGAGATAAATTCATGCCCTCTACCGCCCAGGCTGGCAATGCGCTGGCTGATGTTATCTCCCCTCTCGTCAATAGCGATGGCATGACAACCACTCACCTATCAGGCGTGTCGTTGCTCTGCCTAAGCCGTCATCAATTGCGTACTCCGCTTCTCTATGAGCCGAGCCTTATCATCATTGCTCAAGGCCGAAAAATGGGCTATTTGGGTGACCGTGAAATACATTACGACCCTGGGCATTATCTCGTGCAAACGTTACCACTACCTTTTGAGTGCGAGACTTATGGGTCACCTGCAGCCCCGTTACTGGGCATTTCGGTACGTCTGGATCCCGCGCTGTTGAGTGAGATGGTCACCGCGATGGGAGATGCAAGCGGACATTCTCAAGCGCCGCTACCGATGGCATCGGTGGCCATGACTGACGGGATGCAAGACGCCGTCTTGCGCCTTGCCCGCGCGCTGCACAGCGAGACAGAATGCAGCACGATGGGAGCCGCTCGGGTTCGCGATGTGGTCTTTGAAGCATTGAAAGGTGAACAAGGCAAGGCGTTGACAGCGTTGGTGTTGGGACATGGCAATTATTCACGCATCGTACAGGTGCTTTCTCGTCTCCACACACATTACGCTGATGAGTTTAGCGTGGAGCAGTTAGCCGTTCAGGCCAATATGAGCCCATCGACGTTCCACCACCACTTCAAACAGATCACCCGCACGTCACCGGCCCAGTATTTAAAACGGCTCCGCCTAATCAAGGCACAGCAGTTGCTACTGCAGGATAATCACAACGTCAATCAGGCCGCTGCGGCCGTTGGGTACCGCAGCATCCCTCAATTTAGTCGTGACTATAAGCGTTACTTTGGCGAGCCACCGCTGCAGCATCGCCGCCAGGAGCAGGCGTTGAGAGCCTAATAGTAAAGTGATTGCCGAGCTTACTTGGCAAACACCTGGCCCATATCTTTAAACGCTTTAAACTCAAGCGCGTTGCCGCAAGGGTCGAGTAGGAACATAGTGGCCTGCTCACCTACTTCACCTTTAAAGCGGATATAAGGTTCAATCACAAACTGAATATCACGCGCTTTCAAGCGCTCAGCCAGCGCTTCCCACTCGTCCCACGCTAAGATCACCCCAAAGTGCGGCACCGGCACATTGTGCCCATCGACTGGGTTCGTATGAGCACTCTCTTGCCCAGGTGTTTTAGGCTGCTCATGGATCACTAACTGATGACCAAAGAAATTAAAGTCGACCCATTGTGCACTGGACCGCCCTTCTTCCAAGCCAAATACATCGTTATAAAACGCCCGAGCCAGCGCGACATCGTAAACAGGAATAGCCAAGTGAAAAGGTGACAAGCTCATTGTTAACTCCAGCATATTGGTTTTGGTGGCGATGGATGGCCTTTAATTTAGCCAGACTATATTCATCCTAGAACGCGGTATGGGAAAATAAAATCAATAACTATTTGGCCAATTAACAAAAAGGATTTATCAATGATCCGGGAGCTAAGAACCTTAATCGCAGTCGCCCAGGAAGGTACCTTTGCCGCAGCGGGTAACAAGGTTGGCCTGACGCAAGCGGCAGTAAGCGCACAAATGAAGCGGTTAGAGGAAGAGCTCGGTATTGCGTTGTTTGAACGCAAAGGCCGTATCGCCATACTGACTCAACGGGGTCAGGAAACACTGCAACAAGCCCACGAACTTCTCACCCTCTACGGTACGCTGGGTGCCTCAAGTACTGGCCAACCCGCAACACAGCGGGTCAATATTGGTGCTATTGCTTCTATACAACGCTCACTACTTCCGGATGCTCTGGTCAGCTTTCATCGCGCCTATAGCGAGTGTCGCACCCGGGTGATTCCAGGATTATCCATGGAACTGGTCAATCAGGTTGATGCTGGCGAGCTGGATATGGCAGTGATTATTCGCCCCCCTTTTTCGCTGCATAGCGATTTACGCTGGACGCCGCTCGCTCACGAACCCTTCCGTTTAATTGTGCCTTGCCATATTCAAGGCGAGCAATGGAGAGAGTTATTAATCGGCCAGCCTTTTGTACGCTACGACCGCGCCTCCTTTGGCGGCAGGCAAGTAGATCGCTTTCTTCGCGATAATCACTGTAAGGTTCGGGAGGTATGCGAGGTCGATGAGCTAGAAGCGATTATCAAGCTAGTCGCTAAAGGGATCGGCGTTGCCTTAGTGCCTCAGGCAATGGCGCAGCAGCAGTGGCCGGCAGGGGTACGTGCGATTGATTTAGGCGAACGCACCTTTCACCGTGATGTAGGTTTGATTCACCCCGCCAGCGGTCATTTAAGTGAGCCTGCGAGGGCTCTTGCCCGGTTGATTTGCAACACGACGCAGCGACCTCACAGTGTTAACTAGATACGACAACGCCAGCCTGATGGCTGGCGCTGATCGTTACCTGGATACTAAAAACAGATTTACACTTCCGTTATTGCATCTTCTTCCGTGGCACCTTCTTCAGTGCTGTCTTCTTCAGCGGCATTTTCTTCAGCACGCTCTTCGCTAGAAATAACCGCGTCGCTATCGGCCTCGAGGGCTTCTTCTTGTACCTCGTCGCGGCTAGCTTCTGAGTCGTCCAGATTCATCGGCTCATCAAGTTGCAGCGCATTTGCAGTGTAAGCACGCACTTCGCGCAGGAGTTCAGGGTTTTCAGACAACCGCTGACCATAAGAAGGAACGATCTCGATTAGCGTATCCTGCCACTCACCGTTGACCTGTTCAGGGAACACCCGAGCCAGCAAATTCAGCATAATAGAAGGCGCTGTTGAGGCACCCGGAGAGGCACCAAGCAGTGCAGCAACAGAGCCATCTTCAGAACTGATGATTTCAGTACCAAACTGCAGTATGCCGCCTTGCTCTTCATCATCTCTAATGATTTGCACACGCTGACCTGCTGTCCAGAGTGACCAGTCATCAGGATTTGCTTCAGGGTAAAAGTCCTGCAGCGCTTCAAAACGGTCCTCTTCAGACATCATCACCTGGCTAACTAAATATTTCACCAGATCAAAATTACCGGCACCAACCTGCATCATTGGCCAAACATTATTGAAAGTCATGGAGCCAAACAGATCCGTCCAGGAGCCTTCTTTTAAAAACTTACTGGAGAAAGTGGCAAAAGGGCCGAAAAACAGCGCTGGCTCGCCATCTAAATAGCGGATATCCAGGTGAGGTACCGACATGGGCGGAGAGCCTTCACCCGCTTTGCCATAGACTTTTACAAGGTGTTGCGACACCACATCAGGATTAGTGGTGTAAAGGAACTGACCGCCTACCGGGAAGCCGCCATAGCCTTCCGCCTCGGGAATACCGGTTGCTTGAAGCAACGGCAAGGCAGCGCCGCCAGCCCCAATAAAGACAAACCGAGTATTGACGTCATATTCATCACCACTGACGAGATCTTTAATACTGACACGCCATGTGTTGTCATCGTTACGCTCAAACCCACGTACTTCGCTGTTCAGCCCAAGAGTAAAGTTGTCATGCTCAGAAAGCGATTCGATCATCTGGCGAGTTTGCGCACCGTAGTTAACTTCAGTGCCCATCTGCATACGTGTCGCCGCTACGGGCGTGCCATCATTTTCACGGCCCGCCATGACCAGGGGCATCCACTCAGCTAATTCAGCCCAGTCTTCCGAGTACTCCATGCCCGCATAAAGGGGATTTTGTACCATAGTACTGTGGCGCTCACGCAAGAAATTAACGTCATCTTCACCCCACACCAAACTTAAATGTGGCGAGGTGCTAATGAAAGAACCAGGCTCACCCAGCATGCCATTATCAACTTGGTGTGACCAAAACTGCCGCGAGACTTCAAACTGTTCAGTAACGTTCACCGCCCGATCAATGACCACACTGCCGTCATCCTGCTCAGGGGTATAGTTCATCTCGCAAAAAGCAGAGTGTCCCGTGCCTGCATTGTTCCATCCATTGGAACTCTCTTCGGCCACTTGATCTAATCGCTCATAGAGATGAATATCCCAATCAGGCTCTAGCTCTTGCAGGTAAGTGCCTAAGGTAGCGCTCATAATACCACCGCCAACCAGCAGCACATCAATAGGTTCGTCTGCTGAAAGGGGCATCGCTGCAAGCGCCAGAAGTGGCGTGCATAAGAGAGTACTTAAACGTTTTTGCATGTTATGTCCCAGATAATACTGAAAGGACGCGCCGGGACGGTAGGCGTCCGGCATCGAGGGGGGTATTATTTGTCGACCAAAGTCTAACAAAAAAGCATCAAAGCGGGAACATGCAAGCCTACTTAAATGAGAATAAATGGAAGTTAAACGATGAAACCTGAGGATCTAGAAAAACTCGTTACGCGTACCATGCCTTTTGGCAAACACGCAGGCTGGATCATTGCCGACCTGCCCGGCCCATACTTAAATTGGTTTGCGCGTGAAGGATTTCCCCAGGGGGAAATTGGCCAACTGCTGCACTTGATGCATGAGATAGACCATAACGGACTGGGACCACTGCTTGACCCACTGCGTAAAACGTCTGGTAAGCGTGGCGATGCTTAAGCGTGTTAGCTGATGTTATTGGTTAAGGTTCTCACGCTCGCTTAGAGCACGCTGGAACTCGCCGCGATAAGCCGCTTCATGCAGCGTGGCATCCGCAGGAAAACGCCCTAGCGCAACGGCCAGCTCAAAAAAGCCTGCAGCAGGCAGGCTCTCGCCGCGGCGGCTGACCACTAACGCTGCTAAAAACGGCTTATGCTGTGCTGCATCTTCACGCATTAATTGCTCAAGCGCCTGTGTCACCTGCGCAATGGTACGCGGCGGTGTCAGCGACAGCGCTGTAGCCGCCTGCTGATAGGTTATTGGCAATGTTTCCCGGGGTGCGCAAAGCAGTAACTGGCGTAAAGCAGCTATGTTATCGGCCATATACACTCCGTGGTTAGGTATTGAAACGCTCAAATTGCCCCAATCCATCGTTAACCTCAAACCAGGGCACTTTAGAGCTGATAAAGGCACGGTACGCCTCTAACGGCGTATGCAGCCTTCCGATGCGAAGCCGCGCCCTTGAGCTTTTTGGCAGTAGCACATGGAAATCTCATCGATCTCGCCATCATATTGGTAAGCGATTTTGCCACACAGGCAACTGCCTTTAAGCATGCAAAACTCCTTAATATGCGTATTGATACACCAATTGTGCTAAGAATAGCTGAAAAGCAAGCATGCAAAAAAGTCGAATACGTTGTAATAAGGAGAGGACATGGCAACGCAACGAAAAGCCTTACCTAATCGCGGTGGCAAATGGCCAAGCGTTCTGGCGGGAGTCGCCATGCTACTACTCGCGGCAGCGGCATTAATGATGGTAGGCGCAGGCCCTGCTTATCGCTTTGAGTTTATCACCCTAGGCGAAGCGTTTAACCTACTACGCAACGGTGTTTATGTCGCCGCTGGGGCAGTGGCCGTCAGCATCCTTGTGCTACTGGTGAGTATTATCGCTCGGCGAATGACCCCCGCTCTATTCGCGACGCTGGTTCTCGCGGGAGCGGTTGCGTTGCTTTACGTGCCTTGGCAGCACTGGCAGCGCGCTCAAGACGTTCCGGCTATTCACGACATCACTACCGATACCCAGAATCCACCTGTCTTTGAAGCACTAGCCGAAGCCCGCGAAGCAGCGCCCAATGCCGTCGACTACCCAGGTGAAGCGACGGCTCAGCAGCAGCGAGCCGCCTACCCATCCATTAGACCGCTGATCGTGAACGATGCACTGCAAACCGTGCTCGCCGCAGCGCAAGCAGAAGTCGAAGAAGCTGGCTGGCAAATCGCCCAAATTACTGACCACCAAATAGAAGCCACCGCGACGACACGCTGGTTTGGATTTGAGGATGACGTGGTGATTAGGTTAGCGGAACTAGATGAGAGCGTGCAGGTGGACATGCGCTCGGCGTCACGGCTTGGTGCCAGCGATGTGGGCACCAATGCTGCGCGAATTGAGACCTTTTTACGCGCTTTGGAGGCGCGCTTTGAGTAGCAAGATGTTTAATGTACTGTGCCCAACTTGCGACCACTTTCCCGCGCTAAAATTTGTTCAGCATCGAGGCTGGCGATTGGCGATTGAGGTTGCATAGGTATGTCACCGCTTAATTGCAGTGCCTGGTAACGCAGTGCGCAAACGCGCAAAAACGAAGTGAAATTCCCCAAATCGTGCCCAGCGTCGATAGACTCGTGATACAACCGAGTAATCATTTGGGCCGTATTCATCCCATCCCGCTGGGCAATCTCTTCAAGAATGTGCCAAAAATAATTTTCCATGCGCACACTCGTCACCATGCCATCAATACGCAGCGAGTGCGTAGCGCTTCGCCACAGTTTAGAGTCGGCTTGAATAAACAGTTTACACATGGTCGTTGTCTCCCAGCTTATTGATTCGACTATTCCGTTAGCATAGCGGGTTAGCACGACATGCGCCCAGCAAGAGCTGGGCGCGAACGGTGTTGTCACTGTGAATAGTCTACTTATCCAGCAAGGCCATAAACTGCGCAAGCCATGCCGGATGTGCAGGCCATGCCGGGGCAGTGACTAGGTTGCCATCGGTCACTGCCTCGGTCACTTCCAGGTTCGCAAAGTGCCCTCCTGCAAGCTCAACCTCTGGCTGACAAGCCGGGTAAGCAGAGCACTGCTTTCCTTCCAGCACTTTCGCGGCGGCTAATAACTGAGCGCCGTGACAAATGGCAGCCACTGGCTTATTGGTTTCAAAGAAGTGCTGAACCATCTTCAGCACTTCTTTGTTCAGACGAAGATACTCCGGGGCGCGGCCACCAGGCACCACTAATGCATCGTAGTCAGCAGGATTCGTAGTAGAAAAATCCGCATTCAGTGCGAAACGGTGACCGGGCTTTTCAGAATAGGTTTGATCCCCTTCGAAGTCATGAATCGCCGTCGCCACTGTATCGCCCGAGGCTTTTCCAGGGCAGACAGCATCTACTTGGTGACCAACGGCCATTAATGCCTGGAACGGCACCATGGTTTCATAATCTTCGGTGTAATCACCGGTGATCATTAAAATGCGCTTGCTGCTCATCTCAGTACTCCTCGTGTTTATCTATCTTATGGTTATTGATCGAGTGTTTGAGCACGCACAAGGCGTGTGAAATGAGACTAGCAAGCGCTTCACGCTAATGGGTAGTAATTGGCTACTACAGCGTCTCTTTCTCCTGATGCGGTAGCGATAGATGGCGCTGCCCAGCACCATCACTGACACGGAAACGTCCTACAAGCGAATGCATATCGCCAGCGCGGTCATCCAACGTATGACTAGCCGTTGTAGCCTCTTGTACTAACCGAGCGTTTTGGTGAGTCACCTGATCCAGTTGCGAAATGGCTTGGTTAATTTGATCAATCCCAGCCGATTGTTCATTGGTCGCATCAGCAATCTCGGTAACGTAACGGGTGACTTCACCAAGACTCTGAATGATCTCTTGTAGATGCTCGCTTGAAGCATTCACAAGCTGCTCGCCTTCACTCACCTTGGCAACACTATCGTCCACTAAATGACGAATCTGGGCAGCCTCTTCAGCACTGCGGCCAGCGAGTTTACGAACTTCTTGGGCGACGACAGCAAACCCACGGCCCTGCTCACCCGCCCGCGCGGCTTCAACGGAAGCGTTCAGTGCCAATAGATTGGTTTGGAAGGCAATATCGTCGATCGCTTTAATGATTGAGGTGATTTTTTCGCTCGCCTCACGAATATCACTCATTGCGGCCGTTGTACGTGTTGAAACGTCGCCCGCTGACTTAGCACGCTGGTCGACGTTGCCACTTGCCTCTTTGGCCTGGTCGGCATACTCGGCGGTCTGTTTTACCGTTGCGGTAATCTGTTCAAGGCTGGAGGCCGTTTCAGCCAGCGATGCCGCCTGCTGATCCGTACGCTGGGAGAGGTTTTCATTCCCCGCGGCAATTTGACGGCTGCTGGCGGCGATCGCTTCTGCACTTTCACGAATTTGCGCCACCATACTTTCAAAGGTATCCATCATATTGTTAAACGCTTGGGCGGTTTGGCCAACTTCGTCGTTACGCTTAAGCTCCAGGCGCATGGAAAGATCAGCATTCGCGCCAGCAGCTCCGCTTATATCCTCCATTTGACGGCGCATGGCAACAAGCGGCCCCAATACACGCACCATTGTTCGCCAGCCAAAGATGGCAAGTAATGCAATGACCACTAGCGTGACCATAATTAGTAAGGAACGTCCGGCATTGGCTAATGTTTCTGCATCAGAGGCTGCACTATCGGCTTGCCCTACAATATACGTTTCCACATCACCCAAGGCGCCACGCATCTGTTCCGTGGCTTGAGCAACATTGGTGAGCGCTTCTTGCACCTGAGTATTAAGCTCAAGTTGCTGTAAACGTAGCGCATATACCGCATTATCGTCAGACACCATAAGCCCTGAAAGCTCTACGATAATGGCATCCAAATCGGTAATCAGTGCACGCTGATCCGACTCCGTGCTAGGTGATGCCGCAATCGCTGCCAACGACTGGCGAGCTAGGCCTACCTGTTGAGAAATTTCATTATGTCGCAGGTTAACTAACGCGTCGGGACTGGTTATTTGGGTCATCTGTCGACCCAGATCTGATAACGTTGCCAAGGCCATACGCGCATTGCCACTTAAGCGTCCAATATCAGCTTGTGACGTATAAAGATCATCCAGCAATTGTGTCGGCAGCGTCGTCATACCATCTTCGCGCCAAGCTTCCATTAACTGACGCTGATTTCGATCGTGACGAACTTGCGCCAGAGCCGTGCGCCCGGCAATATCCTCAGCGCTAAGCATCACCTGCGAAATAAGAGATTGCATCGCATTAATGCGTTCAGCCACCTCTGTTTGCAAACTCAGCTCTTCTCGGCGCACCGCTTCCAACGCCGTGTCGCCTTCTAATAAGGCTTGATAATGGGTGTCCAGGGCACGCAATCTATCGGGCTGCTCAACGCCATCAATCGCTTGCCGTGCGTCACGAAAGCGCTCATCTAACGTGGTTTGCGCGACCACCTCATCTAGAACGGTTGCATCTGCAGCGGCAAGCAAATCTGCATGGCGCTGGCCAAACGCGCCCATGGTAAGCACCATCCCCATACTGGCATCCTGAAGGGGCAACACTTCACCGGTAATGTATCGCTGAGAATCGATTAAGCGTTGGTTGGTGGTCCAGCCCGTTGCCGCGAGCACGACAGCTCCCAGCACTGCTGCTAAAAACAGGCTGATCAGCATCGCTTTAATACTTAACGTTTTTTTCATTATCTATGTTCACTTGTGTCAGGGTAGTACAAGTAAGGTAAGAACTAGCAGCCTAAGACTTATGGCAACAGGCTTGCCCATTCCACTGACTCGAAACGGCCATTTTTGATAATGGTTGGCCACACAGCATCGCTGGCTTGATGATCATCACGCCCTAGGGTTAAAGGTTCTTCTAAACCAATATCAATTGACCCAAGACCCAACAAACCATCAACTATGGCTTCGCGATCCGGATTAGCACCGGCTGCTTTCACTCCTTCAACAAAGAGCTTCGCGGCCAAATAGCCTTCTAATGAAATGAAATCTGGCTCGCTACCATCAGCATAGGTGTCGAGAGCTTGGCGGTAGGCTTCAACGGCAGGCAAGTTAGCATCCAGAGGCGGTACTACTTGGGTGATAATAACGCCTTCTGCTAAATCGCCCAGTTCATCTTTAAGCGCTTGGCTACCCACAAAAGAAACATTCAGAAACACTGCATCAGGAAGGTCTTGCTGTGCTTCACGAATAAAGTCTGACGCGGGGCCATAGGTGCCCACAATGATGATAGCTCGTGGTGTTACCGGCGCTTGGAGAATCGACGCTAGCCCCTGGTGAACATTGCGGGTGCCCCGGGTAAAACGCCCGTGTACTAATGATGCCGCATTTTCAACGCCATGGGACGCCAATGCTTGCATCGCGCCGTTGTAGCCCGCATCTCCAAAGCTATCGTTTTGGGTAAAGAAGGCAATTTCCTCAGGCAGCACGCCGGCTTCCAACAGTCCATCTATCATCGCAGCGGTTTCTTGCACGTAGCTGGCCCGATAGTTAATAACGTAACGATCAGGCGGAGTCCTGCGCAATATCCCCGCCCCGGTAAAGGCACCATAAAGCAGCGTTTTATATTCATTATGCAATGGAATTGTAACAGCAGCCGTTGGCGTACCTACGTTTCCAATAGCCGCTAACATATTATTTTCAATAAGCTCACGAGTTTTGCGAGCGGCTGGTAGTGGCTGATACTGATCATCCATAGCCACAAGCGTTAAGGCTTGACCATTAACCCCCCCGGTTGCATTGACCTCAGCAAAATAAGTCTCAATGCCTTTCTGCATTCCCAGACCCAGCGATGAGGCCCCTCCTGTCGAGGGGGCTACAATACCGAAGGTAAGGTCAGCATGAGTAATGGGCGAAGCCAGTATGCCCGCAATAAGAGATGTTCTTAAAAAGACGTTTTTAAACAAAAAGGTTTTAAATTCTACGGCCCTAAATAGCTTAGTTTTTATAAAAAATGTTCCCAATCGTCGCATTGATCTGCTCCTTGCTAGCTAGATCATTCCCCACTGAATAGATGACGCGCCTCAATGCTCATAACAGATATTGCTATGAGCACTCGATAACGCCATCACTTTTTTATGACTATCAGCAGGAGAATATACGACTAAAAATTAATTATCGTTGATTGCTCAGTAACAATTATTATCTGACCTGTAAACAAAATCTTATAAAAACGCCATAACGTAGGTTATGACAACTATATCAATTAGTTATTAATATTTTTTATGCAGGTCGCTCAATTGCAAAACGATCGCTGATGCGAATGTAGTCACTGCCTGCTAAACGCCCCACCGGTTTGAGTAAATCCATATTTACATGACGACCATCCCACAGGGCATCATCAATATGGATAGAAATCACTTGGGCCAAGACTAGCGTCCCTGCCAGCGGCTGGTCGCCAAACCGAATCATGTCATAGAGCTTACAGCCAAAAGCGATGGGTGCATTGGCAATACGCGGCACGCTTACGCCGGCCATGGCCGCTTTATCCAGACCGGCCAGGGCAAATTCGTCGTCTCCTGGGGGAAGGCTGGCGCTGGTAGTATTAAGTGCTTCAATCAATGCTTCACTACCGACATGCACGACGCATTCTGCCACTTCACTGAGGTTGCGTACGGTGTCCTTAATCTCACCGCTCCCATTCAGCAACGGTGAAAAGGCCAGCACGGGTGGGTTCACACTGGCAACATTGAAAAAAGAAAACGGCGCTAAATTGGCGTTTCCTTGCTTATCCTGGGTTGCGACCCAGGCAATGGGCCGTGGACAAATACTGCCAGATAACAACCGATAAATAACCCCAGGGCTTAAAGGGGATTCGTCTAACAGGTAGTCACTCATGTTTGGCTCGCTCTTAAGTTGGGGATAAGCTGCTGCCCGATAGGCATCTCTACCTATTAATGATAGACAGGCTCAAGCTTGGCGCGCTTTAAGATGATTAATAACACCACCTACCCGCAAAAGCTCGCGCTGACGCTCACTCAAACCATGATGTAGTTGTATCATTCCTTTGCCGACAATTTCTGCTTCTAGCGTAGAACCACTGGCTATCTGGACATGAACATTTTCAATCACAACGCTGTCACCCTGAGCTAATCGGTCAGCATCATTTTCATTTATAAACGTTAGGGGCAGTGCGCCAAAGCAGATCAAATTTTGCCAGTGAATACGCGCGAAGCTTTTGGCTAATATAGCCTGCAAGCCCAGATAACGGGGCACCAGGGCAGCATTTTCGCGGCTAGAGCCTTGCCCATAGTTGTGCCCACCCACAATGATATGTCCGCCTAATGTACGCGTTGCTTCTGCACGCTGAGCATATTCAGGGTCGACAGCTTCAAAGGTGAAAGGAGCGGAGGCATAAACGCTGCTCCAATACGGCATAACTCGCTGACCAGCAGGCATAATATCATCTGTCGATATATTATCGCCGGTGACCAATAGCACCGGTATTTCCAGGCGGTCTGGTAGTGGCTGTAATATCGGGAGTGCTGGCGTGTTTTCTGTCTTTTGCAGTGCTTTTAGGCGAGCTTGTTCAAGCGGCAGGGGTGGCGTAAAGACATCGCGATTGACCGCCATATCATCAGGTTCGTGAATGCGCGGATAAACCATTTGCATACTACGCGGGTCAGTAATCACTCCAGCCAACGCAGAGGCTGCTGCCGTTTCCGGGCTGCACAGAAACACACTATCTTCACGGGTCCCGGAACGGCCTGGGAAGTTACGCGGAACAGTACGCAGACTGTTTCTACCTACGGCGGGTGCTTGTCCCATCCCAATACACCCGTTGCAGCCCGCCTGGTGTAAGCGAGCTCCGCTGGCGACCAACTCACCTAAATAACCTTCACTTATCAGAGTGGAAAGTACTTGGCGCGATGAGGGATTTATATCCAGCGATACGCCGTCGGCCACTGAACGCCCCTTAACCATGCTAGACACCACGGCAAAATCACGATAGCCAGGATTGCCCGAGGAACCAATATAGGCTTGGTGCAGCGGCTGCCCTGCCACCTCGCTCACAGGAACCACTTTATCGGGACTAGAGGGCAGCGCAATAAGCGGCACTAGCTGCGATAAGTCAATTACTTCGTCAACATCGTAATGACAGTCAGGGTCTGCCGCTAACGGCTGCCAGTCCGCCTCACGCCCCCGCGCAGCTAAAAAGCGACGCGTGCTTTCATCACTGGGAAATACACTCGAAGTGGCCCCCATTTCGGTGCCCATATTGGCGATCACAAGACGATCCATCGCCGAGAGTTCTTCAAGTCCCGAGCCATAATACTCAATGATGCTATTTTTACCGCCTGACACACCATGGCGGCGGAGTAGCTCCAGGACAACATCTTTAGCCGAGACCCAGTCAGGTAAGCGTCCTTCTAAGCGAACCCCCCAAATCCTTGGCATGGTGATATATAGCGGTTCACCAGCCATTGCCATGGCGACTTCGATACCGCCCGCACCGATGGCCAGCATGCCCAATGCGCCCGCCGATGTAGTATGGCTGTCGCAACCTACTAAAGACTGGCCAGGAACACCGAAGGACTCCATATGCACCGGGTGACTAATCCCGTTGCCAGGGCCTGAGTACCAGACTCCGAAACGTTCACAAGCACTCTTTAAAAACAGATAGGTTTCCGCATTGAGGTTGTCAGCTTGAACAAGGCCATGGTCGATATATTGCACACTTGGCTGTGTATGAACCCTATCAAGCCCCATTGCTTCAAGTTCAAGCATAACCAATGTACCCAGCACATCCTGTAGCAACGCTTGGTCTATGCGCAGGGCTATTTCATGATCTGGGATCATTTCACCGCTAACCAAATGATGGCTAATCAGCTTTTGGGCTAAGTTTAGGGGATTAACAGAGGGAGTTAGAGGAGTCATTAGGGAGGTCCTGATTTTTTATTATCATTAAAGAGAAGGCAGCTAACTGCATTGTTATTAACTAGCTATTACTATTTTTTATAATATTGTTGGCTAACTGGTAGATAGTTCGCTCTTACGCTGCTGTTCTACTTGTGCAGTATTGCCTGGTTGCTTTTGACGCATTTGTGCAGCACGAGCTGCTAATATGTGCGCGCGCATAATGGCGGCAGCCCATTCACCGTCTTGACTTTGCAAAGCACGAACAATTTCTCGATGGTGCTGCATACTGCGCAACAGTTCATCACGCGTGTAGTGATGAAAACTTCGGCGTGAGACAGGTACTTGCACAATAGTTTCCAGTAAACGCTGGAGGCGAGGACTATCAGCAGCCGTCACCAGCTCAGCATGAAATTGATTATTAACAACAGCGATTTTGTCAATAGCGCACTCATCTTCCTGTTCACAAAGCATTTCCATTTGATCAGCAAAGCTGGTTAGCAAATTGAGCTGGGCCTCGCGGATGCGTTTAGCAGCACGCCTTACCACCTGCGGCTCTAACAGTACTCTTAGCTCAAACACTTCTTCCACATCGTGCTGTGTCCATCCCACCACCCGAGCGCCATGATGAGGAATTGCCTCAACCCAACCATCGGAGACCAAACGACGCAACGCTTCACGAATAGGTGTCCGACTGTAATCAAGCTCCTCGCCAATAGCAGTTTCACGCACATAGCTACCCGCCGCATATCCACCATTGAGAATGCGCTGCTTGATGATGTAATAAACACGATCGGCGGCTGTCATTAAGACACTCCTGAACATTCCAGCGGCTTGGGCTTGGTTTAAATCACTGCCGAAGCCTACTTAAATTAGTTTCCAAGACTAAGGTCGAAAGCCATATTGTGTACGACTTATTGCACTGAGGGGCAATATAGGCCTACATTTATTAAAAATCGAGCATAGTTGCATACAATTATCACAAAAATGCTCCCCGCCACTCGTAAAGACACCCTGAAAAAGGAGTTCAAGATGAAACTCGACCCCACGTCTTTGCGGCTATTTGTGCGGGTAGCGGAGATGGGCACCATTACCGGTGCTGCTGATGCTGAGTTCATTGCAACGTCTGCGGTTAGCAAGCGGCTAAGTGAACTTGAAGCGCACTTCAGTACGCCGTTGTTACATCGCAACAACCGTGGTGTGGAGTTAACTCCCGCCGGTAACGCATTACTGCACCTATCCCGTGGGGTGCTGCATAACCTTGAAGACCTTGACCTGCAAATGCGTGATTACACGAGCGGTGAGCGCGGGATTATTCGCATTTTTGCCAATATGTCCGCTATCACTCAGTACTTGCCTGGTGAGACTCAGGCATTTTTTGAAAAACATCCTGATATTGGAGTGCAGTTAGAAGAGAAAGTCAGCCCAGTGATTACCCGCGAAATTATGGCAAATGGAGCTGATATTGGTATCTGCGCCAAACTCCCCCATGGCTATGATTTGGCTGAATTGCCTTATCACACCGATGAGTTGGTTCTTGTCACGCCACTGAACCATCCGCTAGCAAACCGCGAAAGCATAGATTTTCGCGATAGCCTTGAGCATGCCTACGTCGGCTTGCACTCCTCCAGCGCGATCAACTTGCAGCTATTGAAAGCGGCTAGTTTAGCTAATAGGCCGCTACGCCTGCGTATTCAAGTCACCAGCTACGACGCACTATGTTTGATGGTGCAAGCAGGTCTTGGGATCGGCGTCGTTCCTAAGGGTGCCATTCGCCAATATGTAGGCGGGCTTCAAGTACGGGTACTGCCTATTCGAGATGACTGGGCCAAGCGCCCTCTTTGTATTTACGTCAACAACCTTGACCGCATTTCGAAGGCAGCAAGACTTTTTGTCGATCATCTTATTGAATCTTCAGCCAATTCTAGACAAGCCGTGCAGCTAGCAGAAAATAACGATCAGCCAGCACCTTCAGTGGCTTAGCAGCCACTTTGTGCCAGCCTTCTCGTTTCACGAAAGCAGGCTCATCAATCGCTAGTACCCAAATGGATTGGCAACGGGTATCAATATGCTGGAGGTGATTATGTGATGCAGCGACCTGCTTCTGAAGGCGATAACAAGAAAAATGCACCTAACACCTGACCGAATAACACCTATAACAAACGCTTCATGACAATAAAAGCATCCTAATGCTTGAGGAAAAAACAATGAAACTCTTAGCTCAAAAGACACGTCTGCTAATCCCTGCTTCCATTTTGGCAATCGGAACGCTCGCCAGCGCCGCCGCGCAAGCACAAGAAGCTCTGAATATTGGTGCCGTCCCTACTGGGACCGGCTGGTTTTTTGGTATTTCAGAAGGGGCACGGGTCATTAGTGCGAACACGCCTTATGAAATTACCGTGCGCGAAACTGGTGGCACCCGAGAAAACGCTATCCGCCTGGGCCGTAATGAACTAGACCTAGCCTTTACAGAGGCCCTGGTAGGCTATGAGCAGTACAACGGCATAGGCCGCTTTGAAGATACGCCTAACGAAAACGTACGCCTTGTCTATTGGATTGCACCCTCCACGATGCACTGGGCAGTCCGCCAGGACGCCAATATCAATAGCTTTGAAGATCTGGAAGGTCAACGTTTTAACCCCAGCAGTATTGGTGGAGGCGGTGAATACATTACTGAACTTGTCTTTGATCTATTAGGTGTTAGCCCTGATTACCAGCGTATGCGCATTGACGATGCAGCAGAAGGAGTCATCGACGGACGCCTCATCGGTTTCAGCTACAACGGCATCCCGCCTATCCCAGCCTTTACTGAAGTGCACTCTTCACGTCCGCTGCAGCTTCTTTCGCTTTCGGAAGAGCAAGTTGAAACGGTGACCGCTGAACTTCCCTTCTTGGCTCCCTCAATCATTCCAGCAGAGACTTATCGCGGCATGGATGAGGCGACTTCCTTAGGCATTTATATGGGAGTATCTGCCAATAGCACGCTGGACGACGATATTGTTTACAACATTACCCAAGCCTATTGGGAAAACCATGACCAGGTCGCCGCTTCCTTTGCACCGGCTGATGGTATGACTCCTCAGGATGTGATTGATAACGCGACCTTCCCAATTCACGCGGGTGCGCTGCGCTATTACCAAGAACTGGGGCTTGAGATTCCTGAAGACGTCATTCCACCCGAAGCACGCTAATAGCTGTTTGCCCCCGCAGGCGTTTAAGCGTCTGCGGGTGTTTCAATATGGCTACCTCATTATCACCTTATTTTTGACACGTCCTAAGAAGTTGCCTAGCGGCACCGGGGCGTGGGAGCCATCCAATGGACACCCCTCAAAGCAATAAAATCGTTGAGAAATTTTCGGAAGACGCGGGCAAGCGCCAGCTAGCGGGCTTCTGGTTTTTAGTGATGCGGCTAACCGCGGTGGCAATGGCAGTTTTTCATCTTTATGCCGCAATAACGGGGGCAGTGAACACCCAAAACGCTATACACCTGCTATTTGCACTTCCGTTGATTTTCTTGGGCTACTCTTGCCGTGCAAAAGATAACCAGCGTCTGCCCTGGTTTGACGTTATCACAGTGGTGTTAGCGGTTGCCGTTAGCGGCTACTACATCATGCAGTTCGATCGCATCATTTATGGGCTCGGCTACCTAATGCCGACTACCTATGACTTGGTATTTGGCATACTGGCAATTCTGCTTCTCCTGGAAGCCTGCCGTCGTGCTATCGGTCTTGCGTTTCCAATCTTAGTACTCATTGCTCTGTCTTACGCATACTTTGGCAACTACTTGCCTGGTGTTTGGGGGCATGGAGGATTTGGCTGGGCAGATTTAGTCGCCACTTTTTACATGAGCCCAACGGGTATTTATGGCAGCTTAATGCGCACCTCCTCCACGGTAATCGTGGTCTTTATAATGTTTGGCGCGCTGTTAGTGACGACCGGTGGTGGTGATACGTTTATGCGCCTATCTAACTCATTGACTGGCGGCATGGCTGGTGGCCCAGCAAAAGCGGCAACGCTATGCAGCGCATTGTTTGGCAGCATTAGCGGCAGCACCGCCGCCAACGTAGCCACTACAGGTGTGTTTACCATTCCATTGATGAAAAAAAGCGGCTATAGCCCCCGGTTTGCAGCAGCAACGGAAGCCTCGGCGTCAACGGGTGGGCAAATTTTGCCGCCTATCATGGGTGCGGCTGCCTTTGTGATGGCTGATGTTATTTCCGTTAGTTACCTGGAAATTATTGGTGCGGCACTTATTCCTGCGCTGCTTTTCTACCTCGCCATTTGGATGAGTGTCCACTTTGAAGCAAAACGCCTAGGGCTCAATCCGGTGCCCAAAGATCAGCGACCGACGTTACGAGAGGGGCTATTCAATATTGAAACGCTTTTGCTGCCTATTATTGTCCTCGTGACAATGCTGGTACTGCGCTATACCCCCACTACCGCCGCCGTGGCTGCTTATTTCACCGCACTGTTAATTTATCTATTTTCCTGGCGTAGTCCAGGCAGCTTTATGGACCGCTTGAAAACGATCCCTGCTGCCTTGGAAGCTGGTGCCATGACCGCCGCGATGATCGCCGTTATCATCGGTAGCGTTGCAATGATTGCCTCGGTGATTAGCCTTACCGGCTTAGGCCTTAAGGTGTCATCCGTGATTCTTGTTGTTAGTGGCGGCGATGTATTAGTCACCCTGCTTCTGGCAATGGTGGTAGCGATTATTCTAGGCATGGGACTACCAACCGTTGCAGCCTACATGCTGGCAGCTTCTGTGGTAGCCGCAGCGTTTATTGAAGCAGGCTTGCCTAGCCTTTCAGCGCATCTATTTATCCTCTACTTTGCGATCCTTTCCGGCGTAACGCCACCGGTGGCTTTGGCAGCCTACATTGGAGGGGCAATTGCTGGCTCGCACTGGTTCAAGACTGCGCTTACAGCGACTAAGATTTCTCTTGGAGGCTTCTTAATTCCCTACATGTTCATCTACCACCCCCCTCTGTTAGGAAATGGCACTGCGTTAGAGATTGCATTAGCGGTAGGGTCGGGAGTGATAGGTATTGTAGCCCTGGCTGCGTCTACTATCGGGTACTTTTTACGCCCATGTAGTTGGCTGGAGCGTGGATTATTACTCACAGCAGCCCTGATGCTGATTAACGGCCAGATGATTACCGATGTGGCGGGAATAGCGCTTATCGTAGGGCTATTTGCATGGCAATATCGTATGAATCATACCCGTGACACCAGCGTTTCTCTGCCCAGTAAGGAACCTACTCAATGAAGATTGCCATCCCCGATGACTATCAGGACTGTGTGCGTAGTTTAGATGCATTTAAGCAGTTAG
>NZ_REBQ01000004.1 GCF_007692655.1 Halomonas sp. | reverse complement strand
GGGCCATACTCTGTACGACGGGGGATAAACGCCGTTTTCATTCCCAATGCACGGGCAGCGCCCAAGTCATAGTTGTGCGCTGCGCATAGCATTACCTCTTCAGGCGGCAGGCGCAGCAGACGGCAAGCGCCTAAATAGACCTCCGGGTCAGGCTTATAGTGCTGGAATAACTCGGCGCAAAACACCATATCCCAGGGCAGCTTGGCATAGCGGGCAACGTCTACCATTAACGACAAATTGCCGTTAGTCAGGGTTGCGATGATGTAGTGCTCTTTCAATTGCTGAAGGCCACGCTGCACATCCGGCCATGGGTCTAATTGATGCCAAAAGTGATTGACGCGATCAATGGTCGCTTCGTCTAGCGTAACCCCATGTTGCTTGAGTAGTTTGACGAGGCTTTCCCGGTGCAGATCATCCAATCCCGTCCACGGAATTTCGCCTTTACGCACCCGATCCATCGAAGGCGCATAGTGCTGACGCCATTGATCCGTCAACACTTCACTGGGTAGCTCAATTCCCAATTCCTGCTCTAACTCCTTGAACTGATTAATCAAACTGGAACGCCAATCGACAATAGTACCGAACACGTCAAACACGATGGCTTTCATTAACTGCTCCTTTACGTTGGATGGTCATTAGTAGCCCTAATAGTGTCATGGCGATCAGCAGGCTCCAGCCGAGCATAAAGCTGCCCGTTATATCCAGCATCCACCCCAGCAGTGGCGGTACCGATACGATCGCCAGTTGGTTAATCGCCATGGCCAGCCCCAGCACAAAGCCGGTTTTATCGGCGGGTGCCGACTCCGCCACATAAGCCACCCAAGGGCCGTACCAGCCGAAACCAAAAAACCCCAACCAGCCCATCAAGCAACCCAGCATGAACGTTGAGTGTAGCGGAAGCCAAACCAATACCAGCAGCCCGACAATCACCGCTACCATGCACACCATGACTGGGAAATAGCGCGAGCGACAGCGATCACTCCAGGCCGCCAGCAAAATGCGCCCGGCAACCCCGGCCCCCTGGGCCACAAATAGCAAGGTCGCGGCCTGCAGCACCTCCATCTGCAAACGGCTGTGCAGATAGAGCACGGTAAAAATCAAAATACCGTACTGAACCGAGATTAAACTAATACCGGACGCCATAATCTGTTTCATGGCCGGCTCGCGAATCATCGCCAGTCGCGACAAGACGACTTTTTTCACACTGCCTTCAGAGGCCCTTACGACCGGCCTCATACCAGCAGGGGCACGGTAAAAGAGCATAAAGACCAACGCCCCGAAGATCGCAATCAGCCCGCCCACCAGAAAAGAGGCGCGCCACCCCCAGGTGATCGCGACGGTTGGCAGGATGATCGCCGCCAAAGCCCCGCCCAGCGGCAAGCCCGCCTGTCGAATGCCCATGGCAAAGCCACGCTGGGATTTATCAAACCAAGCGGCTACCGATTTGCTACCGCCGGGTTGGGCGGTACTGTAGCCCGCCCCGACGATGACCAAAAACAGCAGCATGGCCCAGTAGCTCTCAGCCAGCACAGCAGCGCTAAGCGCGATACCCACTACTAGAGTGCCTACCCCCACCACTAAACGCTCACTAAACCTGTCCAGCAACTCCCCCGCAACCAACAGCCCGATCAAAGGCACCAACTGAGCCGCCGAGACCAGCGCCCCAATCTGAAATGCAGAGAGCCCCATATCTGCCTGTATATAGACGCTTATAGCCCCGATACCCTGCACAAAAAAACAGGCCGCTGCTTGAGCCAGGGTGGCAATCAGCAGAATGACCCAGCGGTAGTTTTGAGCAGAAGCCATAGGCAGCATCGTCGTCATAGGGGTTCTCAGCACATTGAGCCTACCCCTAGCATTAGCCATTTATGGGCGTTAAGCCACGCCGATATCGCAACACCTGTTGCCAAATCAGCAAGCGCAGTGTTTTGCCTATCTAGGTTGCGCTATAAGCTAAAAAGGGGCGAAACAATTGCTAACGTTGCAACGTGTGCTCGGTGTACCGATCAAACAACCTCAGAAAACGCTCTCATGTCCTTCATTTCCAGGAGGTCGTCCCATAGCCGCTGCGCTTCTGCGGTTAAGGGCGCTGTTCGTCGCAGCAGGGTAATGTTTAGTGGCACATCAAAGGCTGTACTTCCCGCTCGAACAAGCCGCTTAGCGCTAAGATCCTCTCGCACTAGCGAATAGGGAAGCCATGCAACACCCAGTTTTGATAACGTCATATAACGCAAACTGTCAGCGAGGCCAGCATCATGATGTTGCTGCAGGTTTAAGCCTTGCTGCGCAAGCATGGCACTCAGCGACCACTCCAAGTGGCACTCTTGTGAGTAATTCAAAAAAGAGAGGGGGGAGCCGTCAGTCACATGTAAATTAAACAGTGGCTGACCGGCCGCATTGGGCGCGCTAACAGGGATAAGGTACTCGGTATCCAGCTCAATAGAAGTATAGCTATCACTCACTACTCCCAAGCGCCTTGCAATACGGTGTTCACAATCGAATAGCGCCGTGACGAAGTCGGTTTCTCCCTGATTGAGCGCGG
>NZ_REBQ01000170.1 GCF_007692655.1 Halomonas sp. | reverse complement strand
TTCTGTCGCCTACCCAAAACGTGTGTCCAGAAAACGTCACTGGGGTGTCATTACTCAGTCATGAAAATCAATGATGCTTGTTCCCTGGCTTTATAAGCAGCACTTCATAAAAGCTGCGCTAATGTAGCGCTCGTTTGGGAGAATCATCACGATGAAACGTCATGTATCTGGCTACGTTGACACTATTTTGGCAGAAGGTGATGAGCCACTTAGTAATCCATCTAACAATGCGTATTTTGGGGACATCCTGGAAAAGCGGTTGAGTAGAAGAGGCATGCTAAAGGGCAGTTTGGCCACCGTAATTGCTGGCCTGATGGCGACTAAATTTCCCTTAAACAGTGCTTTTGCCGCACAAGGGGGTGTGTCATCCCCCAGCATAGGGTTTGCCCCCATTGCGGTTAGCGCTGCGGACAGTGTCACTGTCCCCGATGGTTACCGCGTGCAGAACTTTATTCCTTGGGGCACACCCATTGGTGGCGATATGCCCGCCTTTGCTTTGGGTGCCAGTGGTGATGATCAGGGGAATCAGGTAGGCAGCCACCATGATGGTATGCACTTCTTCCCTTTGGAAGGAAGCTCTACGGAAGGGTTACTGGTACTTAACCATGAGTACGTGGAGCCGCGCTTTATGCATGCGGCTGCCAGCGGATTGTCGCTGGATAGAAATGGCTTTCCCCAGCATGAGGATGGCAGTCGGGACGCCGATCAGGTGATTAAAGAGATGAATGCGCACGGGGTCACGATTGTGCGCGTTCGTCAGGGCGAGAGCGGTGAGTGGGAGGTGGTGCAGGATGCGCTAAATCGCCGAATTACCGCGCAAACGGCGATGCGAATTTCTGGGCCAGTAGCTGAAACCGATTACGTAAAAACCAAGTATAGCCCGGAAGGCACCATGACACGGGGCACTCTGAATAACTGTGCCCATGGGGTGACGCCCTGGAATACCTATTTGGCAGCGGAAGAGAACTGGTCAGGCTACTTCGCCAATCAAGATGCTGACATTGACCGCAGCCAGGCGCGTTACGGAATACAGACCCGTGACACAGGGCGCTACCAGTGGCATCGCGCTGACCGGGATGACGAGATGTTTACGCGCTTTGATGCCAGCAGCAAGGGTGCAAGTGCCGCTGACGATTACCGCAATGAGCCGCATGCCTTTGGCTGGATGGTGGAAATTGACCCCATGGCGCCGGAGTCCGCCCCCGTTAAACGGACCCACCTGGGGCGCTTTGCCCATGAGGGCGTGATTTTCGCACCGGCGATTGAAGGGCAGCCCGTGGTGGCTTACTCCGGGGATGATGCCCGATTTGAGTACATCTATAAGTTTGTGTCTAGCCAGCCGTATCAGGCCGCCACCGCCGATGGCTCGCTGCTGGATGAGGGCACTCTGTACGTGGCTAAATTCAACGAAGATGGCAGCGGTGAGTGGCTGGCGCTAGCGCCTGGCCAGCATGGCTTGACGCCGGACAACGGCTTTGTCGATTTGGCCGATATCTTAGTGAATACTCGCAGCGCTGCTGACTTTGTGGGGGCCACGAAGATGGATCGTCCTGAATGGGGCGCGGTCGACCCGGCAACCGGACAGGTCTATTTTACGCTGACCAATAACACTCAGCGTGAAGAGGGCGACGAGGATCCCGCCAACCCCCGGGCTAATAATAGCTTCGGGCATATTATTCGTTGGCAAGAAGCCGGTAGTCATGCTGGTGAACGCTTTGAGTGGGACCTGTTTGTGCTTGCCGGGGATCACCAGGACAGCCGCGATTTGGCGGGTGACTCGCTGGACGACGAGAGTATTTTCGCCAGCCCCGATGGCTTATGGATAGACCCTGATCGCCGGGTATGGATACAGACGGATATCAGCGAATCGGTTATGAACGAGGGCATCTTCGAGGTGTTCGGTAATAATCAAATGCTGGTCGCCAATCCTGAAACCGGCGAGATAAAGCGCTTTTTGACCGGCCCAATAGGCCAGGAGATTACAGGGGTGATCACCACGCCGGATCAACGCACCATGTTTGTTAACGTGCAGCACCCCGGCGCGACCACTACGGCAGAAGCGTTTGCCAACGGCAGCTTTAGCAGCCATTGGCCAGAGGGCGGCAGCGCAATCCCCCGCTCGGCCACCTTGGTGATCACCCGCGAAGATGGCGGTGTCATCGGCGCCTAATGCCGTTAGTCCGCGTCTTCTCGATAAGGCATATCGGCGCTGAACGAAGGCACCCTAAGTGGGTGCCTTTATCGTATAGGCCTCTAGGTGATTAACGCGAATGCCACACCGTTAGCTGCTGTCGGTAATCCTCTTGCGCCTGGCTGGCGCTGACCGGCGTTAACCATACCTCGGTGCCGGGCAGGCACTGGGCCAGGGTGGCGCAGGCCATCGGGGTGAGGGCGCCTAGGCGCGGGTAGCCGCCAATGGTCTGGCGATCATTCATTAGTACGATGGGCTGGCCATCTGGCGGTACCTGCACGGCGCCCAGGGGGATGCCTTCGGAAATAATACCCGTCAATGAGCCATACAGGGCTGGGCCGGTGAGGCGAACGCCCATCCGGTCGGCGCGGTTATCCACTGTCCACGGTTGGTTGAACGCTTGGAAAAGCGCGCTACCGCTAAACGAGGCGATTTGCGAGCCGAGCACAATAGGCAAGCGGCAACCTGAAACGGGCATGCGCGGGCCTTGGCCTTCGGTAATCCGTCTCACCGCCGGGGCAGTCCCTTTCCAGGTTAAGCGGTCGCCTACTTTTAATGGCTTGCCATCTTCATACAAACCGCCGATTTGCTCTCGAGCGGTGCAGGCGCGGCTGCCGAGGACTTCCGGCGCGTTCAATCCGCCGGGAAAGGCAAGGTAGGCGCGCAGGCCCTGGCGCGGCTGGCGGAATATCAGGCGCTGGCCGGGCAGCAGCTTAAAGCTGGCATTGGGAGCAAGCGGCTTGCCATCCAGTTGAGCGTCTAAATCAGCGCCGGTCAGCGCTAACCGCACCTCACTTTCAGTTTCAAAACTCAATCCACCGCCCATGACAATTTCCAGGGCAGTGCTGTTTAAGGCGTTACCTAGCAGCCAGTTGGCCCAGCGAAACGAGATCCAGTCGGCAGCGCCGCCCTGGGTAACCCCTAGGTGGCCGACGCCAAATCGCCCTGCATCTTGAATCAGCGCCAGTGGACCCGTCTGCTTAACGATCATGCCTTGCTGCCCTTCTTGCGTGGCGATCTGGCTCATGGTCGCTCCTCCATGGGCGTGGTATCGCCACCGTCTGCTGCAAACTCCGCGCGGGAAATCGCCCTAAAGCGCACCTTGTCACCAGGACGAAACAGGGGGCGGCCACGCTTTGCATGTTCGAACAGCGGCACGTTGGTGCGCCCCAGAATATTCCAGCCGCCGGGTGAGAGCAGTGGATAAATGGCGGTTTGGCGATCGGCAATGCCTACGCTGCCTGCGGCGACTTTTCGGCGCGGTGTTTTTAAGCGTGGGGTGGCGATGGCTTCATCTACCAAGCCCATAAAGCCGTAGCCAGGGGCGAAACCCAGCGCGAACACGCAGTAGTCGTGGTTGCAGTGCTGCTCTATTAACGCATCGACACTTAAGCCTGCGCGCTTGGCGACTAGAGGCAACTCGGGGCCCACGCTTTCGTCGTACCACACAGGAATGTCGTGTAGCTGACCGCGTTGGGTATCCACAGGGGCAAGGCCTGAAAGCGCCCTGTTAATAAGTTGAAGGGCCTCAGCGTGGTTCATCTGCTGGCAGTCGTAATGGACTAACAGCGTGGTGTAAGAGGGCACCAGGTCTATTAATACTGCGCCAAAGGCATCGCGGAGCGCTTGGTCTGCGGCAATGACCCAAGCCATATTGCTTTCATCGATGGTGTTGAACAAGCGCACCATCAGGGCGTCCATGGCGGCGGTTTCAATACGTATTGCAATGCTTTTTTCAGTAGTGAGCTTCACGCCTGCTCCAGCGCCTGAAAGGCCTCGCGAATGGCGCGAACGGCGGCCACTGACTCAGGGTTGTCACCGTGAACGCACAGCGTGTCGCATGCTAAGTGCAGCGGTGTGCCCTCGAGCGAGGTGAGTGGCTCACCTTTGGCGAGCATCACTGCTTGGTTGACGATGGTGTTCTGGTCATGGTGCACGGCATTAGGCAAGCGGCGTGAGGCCAGGTGTCCGTTTGCGTTGTAGGCGCGGTCAGCAAAGGTCTCGAACCATAGCGTAATGCCCATGTTGGCCGCTAGCGCACGGTGTGGCTCGGGGTCGGCAGTCGACATAATCATTAACGGCAGGCTGGGGTCGTAACTTCGCACCGCGCGCATAACGCCCTCGAGGAGTGCCGGGTTAGCGGCCATATCGTTATACAGCGCACCGTGAGGTTTGATGTAGCTCAGTTGGGCGCCTTCCGCTTGGCAAATACCCGCTAATGCACCCACTTGATAGAGCACCATATCTTCGGCTTCTTCTGGCGAGCAGGCCATTGAGCGCCGTCCAAATCCCATGAGGTCGGGGTAGCCAGGGTGCGCACCGATACGCACACCATTTTGGACAGCCAGTTTGACGGTACGGCGCATTACATGGGGGTCTGAGGCGTGAAAGCCGCAGGCGATATTCGCGCAATCGACATAGGGCATCACGTCGGCATCCAACCCGATGCTCCAGTTACCGAAACTTTCACCCATATCGCAATTAAGCAAGGGGATAGCCATAGCGACTCCTGTTATTAATGCTTTCACTTGGCTGACGTTAAATGGTGATTCAACACCAATATATGAATACGGGTTGCTCAGTGCCAATCGTTTTTGTCGATACTAACTATCGGGTGCTCCTATCATGTTGTTATTTATTGAAAAATGGTTGACGGTTGGATGCGATACGCTTATCACAGTATAGGCGTGGCGTGATAATAACGTTGGTTGAGCGTCGCTGTTGGCAATGGTCCCAAAGTTGCATAGTTCTAGTTGCACAGTTTTAGTTGAACAGTTCCAGTCGCACAGTTCTATACGGCAACGCTCTGGGGCGCAGAGTTCTGAGTTTGAAGGCTTTGGATGGAATGGCTTTGAATAGAACGGTTTTGAAGAGAACGGCTATGTGGTTGCTGTGTGGGCTAGCACCCTGCAGTAACGATGAGTTAGCGCGATGGCGCTTTTCCACTTAAGAAGGTTATTAGTAGGCGTGTCGTTATGCTTGATTTCAAGGAACTTGAGGCTTTTGTTTGGGCGGTGAGGCTAGGCTCCTTCCGTAAGGCGGCTACCCGTCTGCATCTTACACAGCCCTCTGTTTCTGAACGCATTTCCCGCCTCGAGTCTACGGTTGGAGAATTGTTGCTAGAGCGCTCTGCTCGGCCTATTCAGCCAACCATGCGTGGCCGTGAGTTTTTTGTCCACGCAGAGCGCATGTTGCACCAACGTGATGAGGCGATGAAGTTATTCGACAGCGAAGAGGCTTTTTCTGCACCACTTCGTCTCGGCACCATTGAAACCATTGCCCACAGCTGGTTTCCCGGTTTTATGCGACGGCTAACCGAGCGTTACCCGCGCTTAACCATTGAGTTAACGGTCGACTATTCGCCGGTGCTTAACGACAGGTTGCTTAGCAACGAGCTCGATATTGTGTTGGCAATGAATGGTTATTTACCCGAAAAACAGATCGAGTACGAGTCACTAAGCCCTTACGAGATGGGCATGTTTGTATCTCCTCGGCACGCCAAGATACTCAGCGGCTGCAACGACCCATGGGGTAAGCAACTGCCGTTTATTTCGTTTGGTAAACAGGCGCGGCCCTATTCTGAGCTAGTTCACTATTTGGCCGAGCAGGGCGTGGCTAACCCGCGCATTCATAGTGTTAGTACCTTAATGACCATCGTGCGTATGACCACCGAAGGGCTTGGGATCGGCGCATTACCGGTGGCCACCGTACTCAAGGAGTGGCAGCAAGGGGAGCTATACCGCCTTGCGCTGCCCGTGCCGCTACCTGCCATGCACTATGATGCGATATGGCGCACTGGTAATCATCCACGCTTTTGTCGGGGTGTTGCCAGGTTGGCTCAACAGTGCGCTTGTAGCTACGCCCAGGCGCGCCGTTCGGATATGACAACAACACTTTTCTCCGGTCGCTGGGTGTCATCCAGCACCTCCTCCAGCACCACTGCAGTAATACACCATTAATAGAAATAAGAGGGTTCTCACAATGCGTAAGACAATAACGACGTCACTGCTATTGGCAACGGCCTGTGGTTTGACAGTTTCCGCTCATGCGGCGCAATGGACCATGGCGACACCCTACGGTGATGCCAGTTTCCATACGCAAAATACCAAGCAGTTTGCTGAAGATGTGGCAGAAGCCACCGATGGTGAGCTAACCATTTCCGTGCATAGCGGTGGCTCGTTGGTGGCGCATGGGGAGATTAAGCCCTCTGTTCGTCGGGGCACCATTGATGCAGGCGAAGTCTTCCTCTCGGTACTCTCTAACGATGATCCTATCTTTGAAGTGGATACGTTGCCGGGCGTCGCCGGTAGCTATGAGGAGGCCTATGCGCTGTGGGAAGCCACTAAGCCGATGATCACTGAGCTGTTCGCTTATGAGGGATTAATCCCGCTCTATGCGGTTGCCTGGCCTGCCCAGGGTATTTATACCGCTGAGCCGCTAACGGATCCTGCCCAGTTTGAGGGGCTACGCGTGCGTGCCCCTAATATCAATACCCAGCGTTTTGTGAATAACCTGGGCGGTAGCCCCACCGAAACTGAAGAGTCGGATATTCCCACTGCTTTTAGTACTGGCCGTGTGGACGCGATGATCACTTCCAGTTCCACCGGCAACTCCATGGCCGCCTGGGATTATGTGAGTGATTACACCGACGCTAACTTGTGGCTACCCAAAAATATTGTGTTTATCAGCCAGCGTAGCTTTGATCGTCTTGATGAAGCGACCCAGGAAGCACTGATGGAAGCGGCCGCACGTGCAGAAGAGCGTGGCTGGGAAATGAGCCGCGAAGATAACGATGCAAGTACGGCGGTACTGGAAGAAAACGGTATTACGGTTTCTGAGCCTAACGACGCCATCGCCGCGGCGCTGCAAGCCGCCGGCGACGAACTGTTTGAAGACTGGCAGTCACGCGCCGATGAGGATGCTCAACAGGCGCTCGAAGCCTACCTTGAAGAGCGCGACAGCTAAGTTAGCTCTTCTATGATGCTTGCAGAGTCGGTGGCTATTTGCCCCGGCTCTGTTTCTCCCGCGCGTTTCGTGAGGCTGCGAACATGACGTTTAAATTCGACAAACTCTATCGCCTGGGTGCTTGGGGTGCAGCTGCGTGCATGGTGACTATCTGTGCGTTAATTGCGTTGCAGGTTACCTTTCGGTTGATAGACGCACTGTTAAAACTGGTGGGCTTTGGTCGGCTGGGGCTGAGTATTACCGGGGTTTCTGAACTGGCGGCCTACCTGCTGGTGGGGGCAGCTTTTCTTGGCTTGGCATATACCTTTGTACATCACGCCCATATCCGCGTGACGTTGCTTATTTCGCGTTTGCCATCGGCAATTCGCGTGTGGTTTGAGGTGTTTGGCTTGATTGTCGCGTTGGCGATTAGCCTGCTGCTTTGCTATGGCTTGATTGAGTTGGCCAGGGAGAGTCTTCAGTACAACGACGTGTCATCAGGCTTTCTGGCGATACCCCTGTGGATTCCACAGACCGTTCTGGCCACGAGCGTCGGGTTGCTGTGTTTGGCACTTATTGAAGCCTTGCTGATGGCGTTGCGCATTGCCGCCCGCGATCCCTCAAGCTTTCGCGAAGCCACGGCGATTGATGACAGCGAGATGCACTGAGTCCATGCCCGTTAAGTTCAACGCTACTCAGTTCATGCCTTCCACTCTGGAGAGACCCACGTGCTACTACTAAGTTTGGCTACCATTTTTACCTTAGCACTGTTGCTGGGCAGCGGGGTATGGATCGCTTTTGCGCTCATCGGCACTGCTTGGATAGCGCTAGAATTCTTCAGCCCCTTCTCACCTGGTCCTATTCTGGCCTCAGATTTTTGGAGTGCCAGCTATGGTTGGGATCTGACCGCGCTACCGATGTTTATCTGGATGGGCGAAATACTGTTTCGCTCAGGGCTTGCGGACAATATGTTTCGCGGCCTGTCGCCGTGGTTAAACCGTCTGCCAGGGCGTTTACTGCATACCAATATTATTGGTAGCGGCATGTTTGCGGCAGTGTGCGGCTCCTCGGCTGCCACCTGTGCCACCGTAGGCAAGATGACGCTACCGGAGCTTGAACGGCGCGGCTACGACAGCAATATGGCCATCGGCACGCTGGCAAGTGCCTCGACATTGGGCCTGTTAATTCCACCTTCAATCGTATTGATCGTTTATGGCGTGGTCACTGAACAATCGATCTCCAGGCTGTTTATGGCGGGCATTGGCCCTGGTCTGATGATATTAGCGATGTTTATGGGCTACCTCATTCTGTGGGCGCTGCTGAAGGGCAACCGGGCGGGGCTGACCGGTGACGATGAATCCTCCATGAGCTTTGCCGAAAAAGTGCGCAATACTTGGTCGCTATTGCCTATTTTGCTGCTGATTGGCGGCATTATTTTCTCTATCTATGGCGGTTTAGCGTCGCCCACTGAGGCGGCTGCCGTGGGGGTGGTGCTCTCCATGGTGATTGCACGCTTTAACGGGAGTTTTGACCGTGCCATCTTCAAAAACTCACTGTTTGCCGCCGTGCGCACTGCGTGCATGATCGCTTTCATTATTGCCGGCGCTTCGTTTCTGACCTCGGCCATGGGCTTTACTCAAGTGCCCATGCAGCTGGCAAGAGCGATTGGTGAAATGGGACTTTCACCGACGATGCTACTGATCGCATTGACGCTACTGCTGCTTATCATGGGGTGCTTCCTAGACGGTATTTCGCTGATTCTGCTCGTCACCGCTATTGTGATGCCGTTGGTGAGTGCTGCCGGGTTTGACCTTATCTGGTTTGGTATTTATCTGGTGGTAGTGGTTGAGATGTCGCAGATTACACCGCCCGTGGGTTTCAATTTGTTCGTGATTCAAGGGCTGACGGGTAAAGATATTCTGACCATTACCAAAGCAACGCTGCCGTTCTTCCTACTGATGCTGTTAGCGATTGTCTTGATGCACCTGTTCCCCGGTATTGTTCTCTACTTACCCGAGGCAATGAATCGCTAAAAGCCTGTCATTGGCCATCATTAAACATCCAGGCGGCCGTTATTGAATGCTTGGATGTTTAATCGGCGCTTCTTTGTGGTCGCTCTACAAGCTAAGCTTAAGAAAAGGAGTGAACAAGCGAGCCCGCCAATGCATACAAGAAATGATGCGGCTGACATATTTCGTCAGTTAGCAGACAGCATGGGTCACAGCGGAACGCCGCGCTTTTACTCAATGCTGGTGGAGCGCTTAGCGATAATATTAGACGCTGATCATGTGCTAGTGGCAGATGTCACTCAACCTCATCAGGCTAAGACCCTGGCAGTCTGGTCAAATGGCAGCATACGCAGCAATATTACTTACGCGCTAGCCGGCACGCCTTGTGAAACGGCCTTTGGGTGCGAATTCTGCCTTTATGAAAGTGATGTCCAATCACGCTTTCCTGATGATGAGCTGCTGCAAACGCTGGGAGCCGAGAGTTATCTGGGGCGGGCGCTGTATGCGACCGACGGGGCACTCCTTGGCTTGTTAGCGGTGCTCAACAACTCTCCTATGCAGCTTAATGGGTTAGATAATGAAATATTACACATCGCCGCTGCCCAGGCGGGTGCGGAGCTGGGCCGCCAAAAAGCGGAACAAGCCTTCAGACAAAGCGAACAGATAGCGCGGGAAAGTGAGCGTCGTTTAGACACGCTGCTGAATCATTTACCTGGCATGGCCTATCGCTGCTTAAATGACCGCAATTGGACCATGCAACTGGTCAGTCAGGGGAGCGAAGCATTGACCGGGTATCGGCCCGACGAATTGCAGGGAAATCGGCTGGTTAGTTTTGCTACCCTGATTCATCCTGATGATCAGAATAAGCTCTTTCAGGAGGTACAGTCGGCTATTGCCAACAGAAGGCCTTACCGTGTGACCTACCAGCTGCGCCACCGCGACGGCGGTTACCGTTGGATGTGGGAGCAAGGCCAGGCCGTCATGGATGAAGCGGGCGAAATCGTATGCTTAGAGGGCTTTATCTCTGATGTAACTGACCAGCAAGAGTCGCAGCGGGTGCAAAACGCCGTGGTTCAAGTGGCTTCTACAGTCACCACCCAGGTTGGGGATGGTTATTTTCAACAGTTGATTGCTACCTTGGTGAAGGTGTTGGAAGCTGACGCTGGCTTTATTGCGTTGCTACATACCTCACCTGACAGCGATGAAAATGCCTATGGGAAGGCAACGACCGTCAGCATGGTAGTTGAAGGCACTCAGCGAGATCAGCACACCTTTGTGCTGCGAGGCTCGCCCAGCGAGCAGGTGGTTCTGGAACGTGAAGCGGTCATGCATGATGGCCCGCCACTGCTATTGCCAGGCACATTGCTACCGACGAGGGCATGGATTGGGCGGCGTTTGGATAATGTCAACGGCGAGGCTATTGGCGTGATGATGGTGTTTTATCGCCAGCCGTTGACCGCCAATGCGTTCGCCACCTCGGTGCTGCAAATCCTCTCCACCGGTGCTGCGGCAGAGCTTGAGCGCCGTCGTGACCATCGCCACATGCACCAGCTAGCCTACACTGACAGCACTACCGGCTTACCTAACCGCGTTCGTTTCATGGAGCTGTTAGCGCAGATGTGGAAAGAGGCCCATCAAAGTGAACATGGGCTTTCGCTGTTGTTATTGGATATCCGTCGTTTTAAAGAGGTTAATGATCTTCATGGCCACCAAGTGGGGGATCAACTGCTGGTGAAAGTGGCCGACCGTTTAGCGCAAATTAGCCGCTCGTTCGGTTCGCTGGCGCGTTTGTCAGGAGATGAGTTTGCCCTGCTGGTGGCCCATTCCGAGCCCAGTGATATAGCTAACCTTGTCGAACAGCTAAGCTTAGCGGTAAAGCCACCGCTTCATCTGGAACGTCGTGTATTTCACCTCGATGTCAGCATCGGTTTTGCCCATTATCCGCAGGATGTAGCCGAGGCAGGCGAACTATTTAATGCCGCCAGTATTGCCCTTCACCACGCTAAGCGGCGCGAGAATAGTGCCTGCCCTTTTACTCAAACCATGCGTCATGCGCTTCAGCGGCGCCAACAGATGACCGAGCGGCTCAGTGCCGCTATCAGCGAACACCGGCTGGAACTCTATTTTCAGCCCCAGGTAGATCTTTCCTGCGGAAAGCTGACCGGTGCGGAAGCTCTCTGTCGTTGGCTCGACCCCGATTGGGGGTGGGTAAGCCCGGGTGAGTTTATTCCCCTGGCGGAAGAGCGCGGCTTGATCCGCGCCCTAGGGGACTGGGTGCTTGAAGAGGCTGCCCGACAGTTAATAGCATGGAACCTACAGTGTATGGCCCTCCCTGGCAGGCTATCGATCAACATTTCCGCCCAGCAGTTTGCCGACCCTCAGTTAACCAGCCACATTGCACAGCTGACGGCAGGGGTGGAGCCCTGCGCGATTGGATTGGAACTCACTGAAAGCGATTTTATGCGCGACCCCGATCAGGCCGTTGCAATTACCCAGGCCATGCGTCAAGCCGGGTATGCCCTTTCGATTGACGATTTTGGCACCGGCTATTCGTCACTCGCCTATTTGCGGCGCTTCGCCGCCGACGCGCTCAAAATTGATATCTCCTTTGTACGTGCGATGCTCGATAACAAAAATGACCGCACGATTGTGCAAACCATCATTGCCATGGCCCAAGCGTTAGAGATGAAAACCGTGGCAGAAGGCGTAGAAACCCGCGAGCAAGCTCGTTTGCTGGCTGCAATGGGTTGCAATCACGCCCAAGGGTATTGGTTTGGCCGCCCATTGCCGGCGGATGAGTTTGCAGCGCAGTGGTTAACCCCCGACTCCTAACATCTAATTGGTAATCCCTTAGCCTGCGTCATCGTCTTGTCATGATCTTTGGCATAACCTACGCGCCGCCAACCCATGATGAAAGGAGTGCCACATGCGCCTGGCCCTGTTTGACCTTGATGATACCCTCCTGGATGGAGACTGCAGCGACCGCTGGAATTTATGGATGATTGAGCAAGGTTGGATCAGCGATGCTGCGACCTTTATGGCGCGCGCAGAGCAGATGCACCAGGCCTACCATGCGGGTAAGTTAAAGCTGGAGGAGTATCTCGCCATGACCCTTGCACCGTTACGCGGCCGCCGGGTGGCGGATGTGCAAAAAGAGGTCGAGCGCTTTGTCGCCACGCACCTACAGCCGCGTATTTTTGATCAAGCCTGGGCATGTTTGGAAGCGCATCGTCAGGCGGGTGATACCCTGCTACTCATTTCCGCTTCGTCGCGTCATCTGGTCGAACCGGTAGCGACTGTTCTAGGGATAGAGCA
>NZ_REBQ01000079.1 GCF_007692655.1 Halomonas sp. | reverse complement strand
CCCATTCGAATCATGACAACTCATTGGTAGTGGTCTCTGTGGGCCGTTTGTCTGAACAGAAGAATCTATCTTTATTGATTGATGCTTTAGCACGTGTGTCTGTGCATAACTTTACCCTCAAGATTGCTGGAGAGGGGCCGCAACGGGATGCACTTGAGGCTCAAGTTGAATCGCTTGGGTTATCGTCCAACGTGGAGTTTCTAGGCAATGTGCAAGGAATTAACGCTTTACTTAATTCGGCAGACATTTTCGTAATGTCATCTGAGTGGGAAGGTTTGCCCATTGCGCAGATAGAAGCCACGCTCTCAGGCTTGCCAGTCGTCGTGACTAATGTTGGGGGATGCGCAGAGGTTGTTCATCGCGTTGCCAATGGGTTAGTAGTTGATGACCTAGTGCCGGATGAGTTTGCCCGCCAACTGGACATACTGTTGACTGATCATTTGTTACGCCAAAAGCTGTCAAAAAATGCTTTGTTATATTCTAGCGATTATCGCATTGATGTAGCGGCAAATAAGCATCTTGATATGTATAAGGAGATTGTTGGCAATGCAATTAAATAAGGAAATCCATATCTAATGGACGCGCTGATATTTGTCGTATGTGTGTTTTTATTTACATTTACTATTTGCTTAGTCGCGGGAATTGCTTTTCGATGGCTATTGTACCCTCTCTTGGTTGGTTTTTCCGCTAGGATATTGTTTTTGTTTTTAGACTATTTCGGCTTGTTTTCACCGCCCGGTGCTGAGGGTGATGCTGTTAATTTTACTTTATATGCGCGCCGATGGTCTCAGGGTTCTTGGGCCGATGTTTTCTCAACCTTTGACTACAGCGCATCTTACTTATACAGCAGTATCGGCGCGGTGTTTTTTAAACTCGTTGGGTTCAATGAGCTGGTTCTACCTAGTTTGAATATTCTTGCAGGCGTAGTGGGGATTTTGTTAGTTGGTAAAATGGCTTACGATTTATGGGGGAAGAAGGCCTCAATTATTAGCGCTTACATTATGGCACTTTTTCCATTTGCTATATTTAACTCTGTTATATCTTTGAGAGAAGAGTTATCTATTGTAATGTTTTTAATGGGCACTTTTCTTTTCCTTAAATGGATAGCTGGCCGTGGAAGTATCTGGATATTTGGGGCTTTTGGTTTTTTTGCCGTTGCAATTATGATTCACCCCGGTTGGCTTGGGGCGATGATCGGTGTCGCGATTTATTTAGGTTTTTTTGCTGCCAAAACTCTTTATTCTGGATTGCGAGGCGGAAGAACAACGCGAGCTTCAGCTAGTAAGATGTTATCAGCCATTATGCTTTTTTCAGCCGCGCTGCTAATTGTTGCGGGAAGTGGGGGTATTACGTTGGCAAAAGGTATTACGATTGGTGGCGAGGATGAGGGAGGCACAGAAGATTTAATCGAATCTCGTTTCCAGCGCGATCCAAGAGGTGGGTCTGCTTATCCTGGGTTTATTGCCACCGGTAACCCATATGCACAGCCATGGCTAATTCCTGCCAGAGTTGTTTATTTTGTTTATTCGCCTTTTCCATGGGATTTGCGTAGCCCTCGTCAGTTGATGGGAGTGGCTGCCGCTTTAATGTATGCCTTTTTATCGTGGCGTCTTTATAAAGGGTGGCACTTGGTTAAGCGCAAGGAAGAGTGTATCGCCTTAATGTGTATGACAGGGGCACTGATTTTTATATTCGCCATTGGCGTTACTAATATCGGCACTGCAATACGTCATAGAACGAAGTTCTTGGGTATTTTAACTCTTCTCGCTGCTTCATCTTTCGATAAATTGAAAATCCGTCTAAGAAGGCACTGAATCGTGGATCTACTGATTATCGCTGGGAATGCGCGCTCCCTGATAGCTAACCGGGGAGACTTGGTCAAAGACATGCAGGCGCGTGGTTTGGTTGTGGCTGCTGCTGTGCCTACTGCAGACTACTTGCCGGAAGTGGAAGACCTGGGGATTGAGATTTACCCCATTGAGATGGGGCGTACCGGTATTAATCCTGTTCATGATATCAAGACGTTATGGTCACTTTATCGCCTCATTAGGCGGCTGAAGCCGAAAGCGGTATTTGGCTATACCATTAAGCCCGTCGTATACGGCAGTCTTGCAGCAAAAGCGGCAGGGGTCCCGCGTATCTTTTCAATGATCACAGGCCTTGGCCATGTGTTTACCACTGACAGTACCAAGAACCGTCGTTTGCAGAAGATCGTGTCATTACTTTATCGAGCGGGGCTTTCCTGTAATCGTAAAGTCTTCTTTCAAAATCCCGACGATCTTCAAGAGTTCTCCCAGCGTGGGATTCTGCGTGATGCCACCAAGGCCGTGCGTACCTATGGCTCCGGAGTAGACATGCAGCGCTTCGCTCCCACGCCGCTTCCTAAAGAAGGGTTGACCTTCTTATTCATCGGCCGGCTGCTGACAGAAAAGGGTGTTTCAGAGTTCTGTGAGGCGGCGAGCCAACTACGCGCTGAGCATGCGTCTGTGCGCTTTATCGCAGTGGGTCCCTATGACCCGAATCTTCCACACTCCTGTGCTGCTGGCGACCTGCAGCGTTGGAAAGATGAGGGTTGTGTGGAATTTATCGGCAACGTCGCTGACGTTCGACCTTGGATAGCGCAGTGCTCAGTCTTTGTATTGCCTTCATATCGTGAAGGGACACCGCGTTCGGTGCTCGAGGCGATGAGCATGCAGCGGCCGATTATTACCAGCGATGCACCTGGGTGTCGCGAAACAGTAGAAAACGGAGTGAATGGATTTCTCGTTGAGCCCCGTGTCAGTGCTCCGCTGCTTGAAGCGATGCGCCGTTTTATTGAGGAGCCGACGTTAGTGCCACAGATGGCAAAAGCATCCCGTGCCCTGGTTGAGCAGCACTATGACGTACGTAAGGTAAATAAGGTGATTCTTGAGGCGATGGAGTTGGCATGAGAGATAGCGTCAAACGACTGATAGATATTATTGGCAGCGCGGCTGGTTTAATAGTGCTGTCTCCGCTGCTCATTCTGGTGGCAGTTTGGATCAAACTAGATAGTAAGGGGCCGGTGTTTTTCATGCAGCAGCGCGCTGGCCTTGGGGGGCAGCCTTTCAGTATATTCAAGTTTCGCACCATGCTATATCGGGCCCCCGAGACCATTGATCAGCATCAAGAGCAGGTGGTTAGTGCTGGGTATGATCCGCGCATAACCCGCGCTGGGCGCTTTATACGCGCAACTAGCCTTGATGAGCTTCCACAGCTGATCAATATCCTCAAGGGGGATATGAGCATTGTGGGACCCCGACCTGTGCTGATGGAACAGACCGAGGTGGTACCCCCCGGCTATAAAAAACGTTTCAGCGTGCGGCCCGGCCTTACTGGGCTTGCCCAGGTGAGGGGGCGTCGCAGTCTTGGCTGGCTGCAGCAACTGGCCCACGATGCCGAGTATGTCGATAACCAGAGCTTGGCACTGGATCTCAAAATCTTGCTGCTAACTGTCAAGGTAGTGGTGACGGGGAGCGGTATTTACGGTGAAACAGGTCTGAACTGGCGTACTTACCGCGACCGGTTGAATGGCCAGCCGCCTAAAGACAGTGATGTCGAGGAGGCGATGCGATGAGTAAGCTAAACTTTATGATGATTACCGCTAGCCCTGACGTCGCTGGTTTTATTGAACAGCATGGCGTGACGCGCATCTTCATGGATCAGGAGGTGTTGGGTAAAGCTGAGCGGCAGGGGCACCTTGACACGCATAAAGCGGCACACTCTCTTGAGGAAGTTGCGGCGGTTGCCGCGGTGTTAAAGCGGGCAGAACTGATGGTGAGGCTCAATCCGCTCAATGCATTGACTAGCCATGAAGTAGAGGGAGCACTTGATCATGGTGCCCAACGCTTGATGCTCCCTATGTTCTCTTCCCGCGCAGAGGTGGGAAGATTTCTGGACTTGGTGAATGGCCGGGTACCCGTGACCTTTTTGGCTGAGACAGCAGCATCGCTGGTCAGGCTGCCCAACTGGTTAGATTTGCTCACTGCCGGGCATGACGAAGTCCACATTGGTCTCAATGACCTTTACCTGAGTATGGGGTTAGGATTTCTGTTTGAGCCGCTCGCGGGACGCATGCTGGATACGCCAGCGAGGATGTTTGAGGGCGCTGGCATAACGTGGGGAGTCGGTGGCATTGCACGCATTGGTCAGGGTGAGCTGCCTGCAGAAACAGTACTGGGTGAACACGTTAGGCTTGGTTCTGAGTGGATTATACTGTCACGGGCGTTCCACTCTGGGGCCGCCACATCGGCTGACTTGCTAGCAACGCTCGACTTCCCTACCGAGATTACCAAACTTCGTCAGGCCGAAACGCATTGGCGTGACGCTGACGCGTCAGCGCTTTTGGAGAATCAACAACAGCTTGCCGACTGTGCCTATCGTCTGGGCAGTCGGGGGGGCGAATAATGTCCCCTCGCCCCATTCAGCGTGTGCTCTACCTCCAAAAAGCCGAGGTGCTGGATCACCAGAAGGCGCTGGTTACCTCCACCTTGATGGCGGCGCTGCCAGAGGCAGAGCTCCTTTTTGCCGACTGCGTTGAGGCTGTGCCGTTGCATGCCGCTATCGATATCGTCATCACGCCTACCTTGCCATGGTTGCCGGAAGCATTAAAAAGACTTGCCTCCTATCACTGGCTGCATTTTCTATCCGCTGGCGTTGAAAAAATCTGGGCGATGGATTTTGATAAGTCTGCCGTCATGATGACCAAGAGCAGTGGCGTTCACGGTGCGCCAATGAGCGAGTACGTGATAGGTGCCATGCTCTACTTCACCAAGCAGTTCGGCCGCTTTCATGATCAGGCGAAACAGGCGCAATGGCAGCGCAGCTGGTTGGGAGAATTAACTGGCAGCCAGGTGACGGTGCTGGGACTTGGACACATCGGCCAGTGCCTAGCCAAACGCGCCAAAGCGTTCGGTATGGAAGTGGTTGGCACGCAACGCACGCCCCGAGAGATACCCTGTGTCGACCGAGTGGTGGCTCTGCATGATATTGGTCCTGAGCTGGCGTGCACAGATTTCCTCGTCGTGTGTTTACCACTAACGGATGCAACGCAGGGCTTGGTCAACGATCAACTGCTTGCTCAACTGCGCCCTGGCGCGGTGTTGATAGACATCTCACGTGGTGGCGTGGTGCAAAGCGAAGCACTGCTTCGGGCTCTGGATGCCGGTACGCTGAAAGGTGCTGCCCTTGATGTCTTCGAGCAACAACCACTACCCGCCGACTCGCCGCTGTGGCAGCGAGATGACCTACTGATTACACCGCACGTATCAGGCACTACGCCGTTTTATCTGGAACGGGCACTGTCGGTGTTTATTGAAAACCTGCGTGCTTATCAGCAAGGCAAACCTTTCATTACGGCGGTTAGCGTCGATGCTGGATATTAATATGCAGAAAGCAAAGATTTTGGTCACCGGTGGGGCGGGTTACATCGGTTCCCATGCGTCACTGGTGCTGCTGGAGGCGGGCTATGAGGTTGTGGTGTTGGATAATCTCACCAATGCTTCTCAAGAGGCGTTGCAGCGTGTCGAACAGATTGCCGGGAGCTCAGTCACGTTCATCCAAGGCGATATTCGCGATCGCGCCTGTCTCGACCTGCTCTTTAGTGATCACGATATTCACGCAGTAATCCATTTTGCCGGTTTGAAAGCAGTAAGCGAGAGTGTTACACAGCCACTCTCTTACTATGATACCAACGTATGTGGCTCCCTAACGCTGTGTCGAGCAATGCAGGCAGCCGGTGTATGTCGTCTGGTGTTTAGTTCGTCGGCGACGGTCTATGGTCCCGATGCGCCAGTGCCTTATCATGAAAGCATGCCCCGTGGTCGTACTGCTAACCCCTACGGCACGTCCAAGTCGATGGTAGAGCAAGCCCTAGAGGATCTGTCACAGAGTGATGAGCGCTGGTCTGTTGTGCTATTGCGTTACTTCAACCCGATTGGCGCTCACCCATCAGGTCTCATGGGAGAAGACCCCCAGGGCGTGCCTAATAACTTGATGCCCTACATTGCCCAGGTGGCAGTGGGACGCAGAGAGGAATTGACGGTTTTTGGTAACGATTACGCCACCGCTGATGGCACCTGCGTAAGGGATTATTTGCACGTTATGGATTTGTCAGAAGGGCATGCCAAGGCGCTTGGTCGCCTAAGCACTCCTGGCCTGCATATTTATAACCTGGGGGCGGGAAAGGGGGTGTCGGTGCTGCAGATGGTTGAGGCATTCGCGCGTATTAGCGAACGGCCAGTGCCTTATCATTTTGCCCCTCGCCGGGATGGCGATCTGGCTGCATTCTGGGCAGATTCGCAAAAGGCGGAGCAAGAGCTTGGATGGCAAGCCCGGCGCGGTCTGGATGAAATGATTGCCGACACCTGGCGCTGGCAGTGTCGGAACCCTCAAGGATATAGCACTGATATTCACACTAAGTCACAAAGGACATCAAAATGTTGAGCATAGAGAATGTTCGTTTGGGGGTCATTGGCCTGGGCTATGTTGGTTTGCCGCTAGCTGTCGAGTTCGGCAAGGTTATGCCAACGGTGGGTTTTGATATCGACACAAAGCGCATCAGTGAACTAAACGATGGCATTGATCGTACCCTGGAAGTGGAACCAGAATTATTAGCTGAATCTCATCAGCTGAGTTTTGCTAATGATTTGGAGGCATTACGTCACTGCAATGTCTATATAGTAACGGTCCCTACGCCGATTGATGATAGCCGTCGCCCTGATTTGACACCGTTGATCAAGGCCAGTGAAACCCTGGGTAAAGTGATTAGCAAAGGCGACGTTGTCATATATGAGTCTACCGTTTACCCAGGGGCTACAGAAGAAGATTGTATCCCTGTCGTTGAGCGTGTGTCGGGCCTTGTTTATAACCAAGACTTTTTTGCTGGCTATAGCCCCGAGCGTATTAACCCGGGTGACAAAGAGCACCGTGTAACCACGATCAAAAAAGTAACGTCTGGCTCAACCAAAGAAGCAGCTGAATTTGTGGATGCGCTTTACCAACGCATCATTGTTGCCGGAACGCATTTGGCGAGCAGTATCCGCGTTGCTGAAGCTGCAAAAGTTATCGAGAATACCCAGCGTGATGTGAATATTGCCCTGATCAATGAGTTGGCCGTTATCTTTAACCGGTTGGATATTGATACTGAAGAAGTACTCGCAGCAGCGGGCACTAAGTGGAATTTCTTGCCTTTCCGCCCCGGCTTGGTAGGTGGGCATTGCATCGGTGTGGACCCTTACTACCTTACTTATAAAGCCCAGCAGGTTGGCTACCACCCAGAAGTCATTCTTTCTGGTCGCCGTATTAATGATGGCATGGGTGCCTATGTGGCAAGCCAGCTAATTAAGCAAATGATTAAAAAGCGTATCCACGTAGAACAAGCGCGTGTATTGGTGATGGGGTTAACCTTTAAAGAGAATTGTCCCGACCTTCGCAATACGCGGGTCGTCGATATTCTTTCTGAATTAGCCGAGTATGATATTAAAACGGATGTCTATGATCCCCATGTAAATAAGCAGGAAGCAGAACAGGCGTATGGTGTTTTACCGATTGAGTTTCCTGAGGCATCAGCTTACGACGCTGTTGTATTAGCCGTCGCGCATGATGAGTTTAAAGCACTTGATGTCGCTGCTATTCGCAATTGGGGTAAACCACTTCATGTGCTTTATGACTTAAAATACCTGCTGCCTAAAGGCCAAGCAGACCTTCGCCTGTAAGCCACTGCCTGCCTGGCGAGACTAACGATTGATATTGCCGCCAGTAGTAATGTGTAGCGGGAAGATGTAGTCTAGTGTTGCAGTATGTAGTTTTCCGTATCGGGCAGGGTTTTCTCAGCGCCGTGGCTAGGCTCCTTGAGCAAACCAAACATAAAAAGAATGAGGAGTGTAGACATGGCAATGAACGAGAAGCGTAAAGCGTATAAGCCGCCTGCTTTAATCGAGCTTGGCTCAATGGCTGAGATTACTGAAAACAGAGGTACGAACATTTTTCGTGGCCCAGATAATGGCCGTAGCAATGGCAATGCTAACTCTATTGCCAATATCAATGCTTTCGGAGGAGGCTCACAACATCCTGCCTCATAAAGGTTTTGTGAGTTTTAGTTATTTGGTGACAGAGCCGTTATTCTGCTGCCAAGGTTAATTTTGGTGAAACTTGCTAAAGCCTGCCGCGTTCATTGCGCTGCAGGCTTTTTTTATATGTAAATATAACTACCTCTTATTTACATGCTTTAGTACCCTATTGTTGTGTTTTCTCTAATTCAACAAGTAACCCTCTATTATCGGTGCTGTTAAACTAACAAGGTAATCGTTTGAATGAGTAATAGCCGTACTCTTTCACCTGGTACAACGCCATTGGAGGCGTCCTCTTTTTGCTTAGAGGAGGACCAGCGCCAACATATTCAGGCGCATCCTAACGAGCGTTTTTTTTACAGTACCTATGGCTTTACGCTGGTTTCCCATATCCCTTTGCCCGAGCTCGTGCCTATTTCCCCCTGCGATTCGCCTGATATCGAGATAGTGATCGGTAAGGTTGATGTCACGCTACAGGAGGCGGATCCGGTTAATGATTGGCTACAGATTGGCAAGCATCACTGCCAGGTGTGGGTGGAGGGAATTGCACGTTACCGTATCGAAGATGGCCGTCGTGTCATCGTTGATCGCCGTGTTTCAAGCGCTAAGCATAGCGGCGCTGACCCCAATGATATTCGTGTATACCTGCTAGGCACTGTGTTTGGCGTTCTTGCTCATCAACGTGGCTGGTTGCCACTGCACGTTAGCGCCATTAATGCACCCAACGGTGTCTGGGCATTTACTGGGCAGTCGGGGGCTGGTAAGTCCACGCTCAGTGCCTGGCTGCATTATCACCACGGTTGTGACTTGCTTACTGATGATGTGGCTGTGGTCAAACCCGAAGAGACACTACCGTTACTTTACCCTGGTCCGCGTAAGATTAAGCTGTGGAAGCAAACGTTAGCAGCACTGGATCTCGATACCAGAGGTGCTCAGCGTGATTTGATGCGTTTAGATAAGTATCACTTATCGCTTGAGGGCGAAAAAGCGCACCAGGCAGAACCGCTTAAAGCGTTAGTCGTACTGGAGCGTGGGCACGCAGAAGAGCCTGCCTGCCTGGCGGAAGTTAAGGGGCCTGAAGCGGTATATTTGTTACTTGAGGCACTGTATCGGTCTGAAATAGGGCGTTCCTATAACCCGCCCGAGTCGATAATACGCCACTGCGAAGTCCTGGCTGAGCAGATAAAGGTCTACCGCTACCGTCGACCCTGGGATTTGCAGCAGGTATCTCACTCTCTAGAGCCACTTCTTGAGCAAATGGGCTTTGACTGTTGTTCATAACGTTATATAGTGTAACTGAAAGTAAAGTCTTGCTACTTAAATACTAGTTTCCCTCAGCTGTTGAAAACCAGGAGTATCAGCGATGCAGAATATTGAACCTCGTAAGGCATATGAAGCCCCGGCAGTGGTTGCCATTGGATCCATGGCAGAGAAAACTGAGTTTTCTAGCTGGTTCCAATACTTAATGAAGAGGAAAATTGAGCATTGGCAGTCTAAGAAGCCGGTTTTCTCGGAACAGCCTGAGTATTCGTGAGGCCCAGACAGCGGTTTTCTTGCACCTGGGGCTAATTGAGCCCTAGGTTGTTTTGCTGCCGCGCTGGTGTGGGTTTATACGGTGCAACGGTAATGGAGTTTGGATGGTGACCAGTCAAGGAGAACAGCGCTTGCCCAGAGATATAGCGACTATGGGAGATGATCGGCGTGGTAATCTACCCGCAAGCGGCGAACGTTTTTATTATCGCACCTACGGCTTGAAGATCGAGTCTCAGTTGGAGCTCCCCGAGCTGCCGGTGATCCCTCCATGCGATCAGCCTGATGTGGTGGTCATGACACCAGGTATAGAAGAGCGGCTTGAAGACGCTACTTTCCGCCGAGGCTGGCTGGAGATGGGCGATGATAAGTGCCAGATTACAATAGAAGGGATCGCCCGTTACCGAGTGGAGCATGGTCAGCGCATCCTGCTAGACCGTCGCGTACCTCGAGATGTTGACCCTGTGGCTGATCCAGGGGATATCCGCTTGTTCCTGCTGGGGACCGCTCTGGGCGCGTTGCTTCATCAACGACACTGGCTACCGTTGCACGTCAGCGCCTTGAAAACGCCAGGCGGAGTTTGGGCATTCACCGGCCACTCTGGCGCAGGAAAATCGACGATAGGCGCGTGGCTTCATTATACCCAAGGGTGGCCACTGATGACCGACGATGTCGCGGTGATTAAGCCCCATGAAGAGATCCCCTATCTGCATCCTGGCCCTCCCAGAGTCAAACTGTGGAAGGACGCTCTGGCAGCGTTAGGTATCGAACGAGAAGGATTGGTTCGCGATCTGACGCGGGAAGACAAGTATCATCTGATGCTCAATAAGGGGTTTCAAGATCAACCCCACCCTCTTAAGGCGCTGGTCATGTTGGGGCGTGCCGAAGAGGGAGAGAGTGCCAGCCTTGAGCGTATTAAAGGTGTGGAGGCTTTCAAAGCAATTATGGTTACGCTCTATAGGCCCGAAATGGGCAACGAGTTTAATACGCCAGAGAATTTAATGCGTGAATGTTCGAAGCTGGCCTCTAAAATTGATGTTTACCGCTTTCTTCGTCCTTGGTCGCTGGAAGATATGAATACCAGTATTGAGCCTCTTCTGCATGAAATAACCCGGAGCGCGGAGGAGCATAAGTGAGCCTAGCTCATTGTCTAGCAACGTTGACGCTGAAACATAATCTGCGTCGAGTGCCAATCTGATGGCCCTGGCGGGGATCAAGCAAAGGGTGAAGCAGGCCGCGCAGAGAATCCAAATTGAGCGGATTCATGCGCAGCATCGCAAAATGGCCAACGCTCTGCTCGTTAGGATAGAGGGGCGTAAAGGGGCGCTTAGTTCCGATACCAAACAACAGGCAACCACCTACGCCCATGACGTGCTGGGGAGCAGAAAGTATGCGCCTTGGCTTGAGGTGTACGCTGCCCTTTCTGGCAACTTTGTCGAAGGCTGGATTCCTGGTGACTACTACCAGATGATAGTGCTGCCAGCAAAGAACGGACCAATCAGTCAGGTGACAAACACCAAGACGCTTACCCATCGTTTACTTAATACGCCGGCATTGCCTGATATTGCCTATCTTATTGATGGCATCTTCTATGGTCGTGATTACGCTGTTGTTGATCGACTGAAGATAGCGGATTTATTATTTGCTAAAGACGAACGCGTGTTTTTTAAACCTGATCGCTCTTTCCAAGGCAAGGGGATACGTATTCTAGAGCGCACTGCTACGCGTCTAGATGATTTGGCGGCTTATCCAGACGGTGTTTTTCAGCGTCCGATCATTCAGCATGGCGTTCTCAGTGCGCTAACGCCAAACTCAACAGCAACTCTTCGGCTAACCACGGCGAAAGGCGTGGGAGGGAATGTTGAGTTGAGAGCAGCAGATTTAAGGCTTGGCCGGCAACAGGATAGTTTTGTACGGGCGGCAAGCGAAATTCGAGTGCCTGTGGACATATCTACAGGCGTGCTGTGGCCACAAGGTTATTTACCTGATTGGCAAGCAATAGAGTCACATCCTGATACATGTGTGTCGTTCAAAGAGATTGCGATACCCAGCTTTCAAAAGGCGGTGAAGCTGTGCTGCCAACTGCACCAAGGGTTTCCGCACCTTGGATGTATTGGCTGGGATATCGGCGTAGATCAACATGAAGAAATAAAGATTATGGAGTGGAACGCTAAGCACAATAGTATCGTTTTCTCTGAAGCCACTACTGGGCCAAGCTTTTTAGGTCTTGGTTGGGAAGAGCTTTGGAAACAGGCTTATCGTAACCGCTAGATAGCTTAAGCTTTAGACAGCTTAATAAATGAATAGCTTAACAGATAGATAGCCTAATGGTAGATAGCTTAATGGTAGGCAACTTGGCGCCGGTAAGTAAGTCGCTAAATAAGTCGCTAAATAATAAGTGCGTACTATAAAGCGACTGAGTCATGTCATCCGCACAATCAGCAGTGTTGGTAACGCTTGCCTTATAGTACGCAGGTCTAACTAAAACTACTTAACGGCTAGGCCTGCCGTATCACGAGCCTGGTTTAAAAGCTGTGCCATCTAGGCCTTTATTCGTATCAGCGTCAGGACGGTTACCAGCTTCTGTGATCTCGGCTGGTGAACCTAGCGCTGCAACAGCCGGTGCTACGTACACTTCTTTAGAATTACTTTTCATACGGTTACTCCTTAGTGCGTTAGGCGTAATCGCCTATTGCTGTTTTTAATCCTTTAAGTCCTGCACGGGTGCTTACAATGCCTCATTTCTTGCGAGATACATTGAGTTACATCCGCTGGCCAATTCTATCACCAATGGTAACAATATAAGACTTTTTTCTACGTCTAAATATAAATAAATTTTACTAA
>NZ_REBQ01000238.1 GCF_007692655.1 Halomonas sp. | reverse complement strand
ACACGCGTCATTACCACAGGCGCATCAGATCAAAATAGAGGGCCATTAACATTAGAGTGCCAACCATCGCAAGCCCAATGCGCAATCCTAAGGCTTGTGTTTTTTCAGATACTGGCCGTCCACGTACGACCTCCATAAAATAATAAAGCAAGTGGCCGCCATCGAGCACGGGGATGGGGAGCAAGTTCAGCACCCCAAGGCTAATAGAAAGATACGCTAGAAAGGTAACAAACGCTTCCATCCCTGCCCGCGCGGAATCACCAGAGACCTGAGCAATGGTAATCGGCCCTGACAAATTGGAAGGCGAAATAAGCCCTACCAACATTTTTCGAATGGCATCCAAGGTTAATAGCGTCATCGCCCCGGTACGTGAAACCGCTTGGCCTACCGCCTCGATGGGTCCATAACGAATTTCACGCTGGAACTCTTCCGGCCATTCGACCTGTTCGGCGCCGGCACCGATATAACCAATCTCGACCCCGGTATCTAAGCGATTACGTTCCGGCGTTAAATCAACCGTCGCCTGTTCACCATTCCGCTCATAGGTGAGCTGCAGCGTTTGATCTGGATTACCGCGCACTATATTAACGAAGTGCATCCAATCATCTACCGGTTCGCCGTCGATCGCCACCATTCGATCACCTGGCATTAAGCCTGCCTGCTCTGCTGCCGCGCCACTGACCACCTGCCCCAGAACAGCGGGAAAATCTGGCTGCCATGGCGTAATACCCAATGTTTGCAACGGCTGCGGCGGATCTTGACGAACCATATAATCCGTAACAGACAAGCCAAAACGCTGCGCATCCGCGGCGCCATCGGGACGAGCTTCTATATCAAGCTCTCCACTAAAGCCAATAATAGACACTAGTTTAAGATTAACATCTGCCCAGGAGCGCATCGCATCGCCCTGTATAGCAACGATTTCGTCACCATGGGCAAGCCCGGCTTCATATGCTGGTGAGTCAGGCGCAACGCTTCCCACCATAGGTGAGACCACTGTCGTCCCCGCCACAAAAAGCGCCCAATAGGCAACGATAGCCAGCAGGAAATTAGCAATGGGTCCAGCAGCCACAATGGCAATGCGCTGCCAAACTGTCTTACGGTTAAACGCCTGGTCGAGCTGATCGTCCGGCACTGGCGCTTCACGCTCGTCGAGCATTTTGACATAGCCGCCCAGCGGAATGGCAGCGATGGCGAATTCAGTCCCTTGGCGATCAACCCGGGACCAAAGCGGCTTGCCAAACCCTACAGAGAAACGCAGCACTTTCACGCCGCAGCGCCGTGCCACCCAAAAATGGCCGAACTCGTGAAAGGTCACAAGCAGGCCTAACACCACAATTACTGCTAAGATATTTTGTATCAGGCCCACACTGAACTCCTTAACGCCCCGCCCAGCGAATGCTTAAGCGGACCACCTTGTAACCAACCCGGCTGCTTGATGGCGTGCCCATTGATCAACGGCTAATACACTCTCTACGCTACCAATGTCTCCATTAGCGGGCCGTGACAGAACTTCTGCCACCAATTGCCCAATGGCCGTAAAGCTGAGACGTCGCTGTAAAAAAGCGTCAACCGCGATTTCGTTTGCAGCGTTCAGTACCACAGGCGCCACCCCGCCCTGCTGCATCGCTTCACGCGCAAGACCCAGGCAGGGGAAGCGGACTTCATCGGGCGCTTCAAAATCTAGCCGCGCCACCTGAAAAAGATCCAGTGTTTCGACACCTGCATCAATCCGCTCAGGCCAAGCCAGCCCATAGGCTATAGGGGTTCGCATATCGGGATTACCAAGCTGAGCAATCACCGACCCATCATGATACGCCACCATAGAATGAATGACGCTTTGTGGGTGCACCACCACTTGTATTTGCTCAGGCGTAGCGTTAAACAGCCAGCAGGCCTCAATCAGCTCCAATCCTTTATTCATCAGCGTGGCGCTATCTACCGAGATTTTACGCCCCATCGACCAATTTGGATGAGCACAGGCCTGCTCTGGCGTTACCTTAGCGATATCCTCTTCCGACCAGCCGCGAAATGGACCACCAGACGCCGTAAGCAGCAGTTGTCGTACGCCGTGTTTGGCAAGGCCATCACGATGATCAGAAGGTAGACACTGATAGATGGCATTATGTTCGGAATCAATCGGCAATAGCGTGGCGCCCGAGCGGGAAGCGGCATCCATAAATAGCGCGCCGCTCATCACTAGCGCCTCTTTATTGGCCAGCAACACGCGCTTTCCCGCCTTTGCAGCAGCCAGCGCAGGCAGCAAGCCAGCAGCGCCCACAATGGCAGCCATCACACAATCAACGCTAGCATCGCGGGCAACCTCGCATAGTGCCTCAGAACCAGCATTAACTTCAGTGGTGTGTCCAGCCCGTTTAAGCGCTTGGCGCAGCCAGGCGGCATCGGATTCTGTGTCCAGCACGGCGACCGCAGGCCGGTGCAGTAAACACTGCTCAAGCAGCGCTTCTTTTGAGGTGTGTGCCGTCAAGGCGTGAACGCTATAACGATCAGGATGGCGAGCAATGACGTCCAGCGTGTTAGTTCCGATGGACCCCGTCGACCCAAGCACTGTCACGCGCTGCCTAGGTTGCTGCTTAGGACCCAGGATCATAGAGATAGCACCTTGACCAGCACTAGGATATACAGCAACGCGAACAGCGGGATTGCCGCTGTCAGACTATCGATTCGATCCAGCACACCGCCGTGGCCGGGCAGTAACTGGCTTGAGTCTTTAATATCCCGATAGCGTTTTAACATGCTTTCCAACAAATCGCCGAGCACCGAAATTAGCGTGACCAATGCAGTAATAACGATAAGGGCAGCCCCTCCAGCCACGCCTACCGGCTGCCAGAGTGAAAACACTAGCGCCAGGAGCAGTGTTGCCGTGAGCCCACCCATCACACCTTCCCAGGATTTTCCGGGGCTAACCCGGGGCGCAAGCTTGCGCTGCCCCCAGCGGCGACCAGCGAAATAGGCACCAATATCCGCAGTCCAAACCAGTAACAGTACAAATAAAAGCCAAATAGCGCCGCTATCGCGCAAGATATTGAAACCAACCCAACAGGGCAACAACACCCATAGCCCCATCAGCAAGCGTCGCGGCGTTGACTGCCACTGCTGCCGGTGATCAGGGTAGTGGACAACCCAGTATAGGTTGAGCAACCAGCCAAGGGCAGCGAGCCACAACGGCCAAACGGCAAATGCGGCACCGGTGAACCACATGCCCACCATCAATAGCGCCATGACAGCCACTAACTGAAGGCGAGTACGCTGGCGAGACACGCCCGCCAAATTGGTCCATTCCCATGCGCCTAGCAGCACCATAAGTGCCGTAAACAGCGCAAAAGCTCCGCCTTGTAAACCGAACAGGCCGATTAGCGTCAAAGGAGCCAACCAGGCTGCGGTAATAATCCGCTGTCTAAGCACCTTGGGCCTCAATTTGTTCGTCCGTCATACCAAAGCGACGCCGACGCTGGCAGAAATCATTTAACGCCGCATCAAAAGCATTTGCGTCGAAATCAGGCCATAGCAGAGGTGAAAAATGCAGCTCGGCGTAAGCCAGTTGCCAGAGCAAAAAATTAGATAATCGCTGCTCGCCGCTGGTACGAATGCATAGATCCACCGGGGGCACATCATCCCCCCCCATCGCTTTGTCGAAACACGCTTCGTCAATGGCGGAGGGTAACAGCTCGCCCGCAGCGACCTGCTCTGCCAACGCACGAGCGCCCCGTGCAATGTCCCACTGCCCACCGTAGTTTGCCGCAATCACCAAATGCATACCCGTGTTGTGCGCTGTTAACGCCTCAGCACGCTGGATATGCTTTTGTATTGCATGGGAGAACCCTCGCTGTTCGCCAATAATTGAGAGGCGAACATTGCGTTCATTGAGCTTTTTGACTTCACGCTTAAGCGCCATCAAAAAAAGCTCCATTAGCGCGTTGACTTCTGCTGCCGGGCGCTTCCAGTTCTCACTGGAGAAAGCAAACAAACTAAGCGTCTTCACCTCTCGCTCGGCGGCCCGCTGAATAACGGCGCGTACGGCCTCAACCCCAGCGCGATGGCCGCGCACCCCTGAAAGGCCACGCGCACGCGCCCAGCGGTTATTGCCATCCATAATAATAGCAACGTGAGACGGCGGGGCATCATCGGCCAAATAAGGAGCGTTGGCGTCGTCCGAGTGTTGTTCAGGAAACTGCGGCGACGTCATGGATTCTCGCACCAAAGATCAGTCATAAAAAAACCAGCCAGAGTGTAGCAAAGCGGGCAGCGTGGCCGCCCGCGGCTGAATAAAGCACAGGGTTAGACCTGCATGAGATCCTGCTCTTTCGCGGCCAGCGCTTTATCGATCTCGGCGATATACCTGTCGGTCAGCTTCTGAATCTCATCTTCACCTTGACGCTGATCGTCTTCGGTAATCTCTTTATCTTTTAACAACGACTTAAAATCGCCGTTCGCATCGCGACGTACATTACGCACCGCAACACGTGCGTTCTCAGCTTCGCTACGCGCTTGCTTGATATACCCCTTGCGAGTCTCTTCCGTCAGCATCGGCATGGGCACACGGATGACATTACCTGCACTCGCAGGGTTCAAGCCAAGATCGGAGGTCATAATAGCCTTCTCAATCTTCTGCACCATGCCCTGCTCCCAAGGCGCAATGCTCAACGTACGGCCATCTTCAACGTTAACCGAAGCCACTTGGCTGAGCGGCACCTGAGTGCCGTAATAGTCCACGGTGACCGCATCTAAGATGCTCGGGTGAGCGCGCCCGGTACGGATTTTATTGAAGTTAGCATTCAGCGCCTCAACGCTTTTTTTCATGCGCGATTCGGCATCTTTCTTAATATCGTTGATCACGTCATTACCCTCTGTATATCAGCGTGCCTTCCTTGCCCCCGACGACCAAATTCAGTAAGGCACCAGGCTTATTCATATCAAATACCCGCACTGGCATATTATGGTCACGTACCAGGCAGATAGCGGTCAAATCCATAACGCCCAATTTTTGATCCAAGGCGTCGTCGTAAGAGAGCTGGTCATACTTCACAGCATCCGGATGTTTTACTGGGTCTTTATTGTAAACACCATCCACTTTGGTCGCCTTAATCACTACGTCGGCGTCCACTTCAATACCGCGCAAACAGGCAGCAGAATCGGTGGTAAAGAAGGGATTCCCCGTTCCTGCCGAAAACAGTACAACATCCCCAGAGGTTAAATAGCGAATTGCAGTGCGTCGATCGTAATGCTCTACCACACCGCTCATGGGAATGGCTGACATGACTCGCGAGCGAATATTCGAACGCTCAAGCGCATCGCGCATTGCCAGTGCATTCATCACCGTTGCCAGCATACCCATGTGGTCGCCGGTCACACGATCCATGCCCGCTTCATTAAGCGCTGCACCGCGGAACAAGTTACCACCGCCAATCACGATACCTACCTGCACCCCAATACCCACCAGTTGGCCAATTTCCAGCGCCATTCGATCAAGTACTTTGGGGTCAATACCAAAATCGTGCTCGCCCATCAAGGCTTCGCCAGAAAGCTTGAGCAAAATACGCTTGTATTTTGACTTTGAACTCTCAGTCTTGGTGGGTGTTACGTGGGGGGTAGGCTCTTGAATATCACGTGACATGGCATCTCTCCTGAGGCGGACCTGAACACAGGCAGGCGGGGCAGCCCCTTTTAACTAGCACCGGTGTAACAAACATCGCCAGTACTAGTGTCGACTGTAAAGGGGCCGTATACACGAAGGCGTGCGCTCGCGCGCACGCCATCTTATTTCTGAAACCTCTGACCTCAGCGACGGCCAGCCTGTTCCATTACTTCCTTAGCAAAGTCGACTTCTTCTTTCTCGATACCTTCGCCAACCTCAAAGCGCGTGAAGCCAACGACTTCGCCACCCGCTGATTTGACAAACTCAGCCACGGTTTGGTTGGGATCTTTAACAAACGGCTGCTCAGTCAGGCTGTTTTCTGCCAGGTACTTTTTCAAGCGACCTTGAACCATTTTCTCAGCGATCTGTTCTGGCTTGCCCGCCATATCCGGCTGCGCCAGGATGATGGCTTTTTCCTGATCCAGCTGCTCTTGGGGCATATCGGCAGGCAGAGCAACCGCAGGGTTGATCGCTGCAACGTGCATCGCCACGTCTTTTGCAACGTCCGAGTTGCCGCCTGTCAGCACGGTTAAGACGCCAATGCGGCCACCGTGGACATATTCGCCTACCAGACCACCTTCGGTCGCGTTAACCACAACCGCACGACGCACACCGATGTTCTCACCGATTTTCTGAACCAGCTGCTCGCGGGCAGTTTCCAGCTCGCCAGCCATTACAGCAGCGACGTCTTCGCTTTTCGCAGCGAAGAAAGCACCGGCGATTTTATCAGCGAACGCGATGAAGTTGTCATCACGGGCGACAAAGTCGGTCTCGGAGTTAATTTCAACCATCACGCCGTAGCTACCATCTTCTGCTACACGTGTTACAACGACACCTTCCGCGGCGATACGATCAGCTTTCTTCGCCGCTTTTAGGCCTGAGCTTTTGCGCAGGTTTTCGATTGCAACTTCGATATCACCGTCGGTTTCGGTGAGTGCTTTTTTACACTCCATCATGCCGAGACCAGTACGTTCGCGAAGTTCCTTAACCTGAGAGGCGCTGATAGCTGCCATGAGAATTCACCTCTGAAATGGTTCTATGAGAGTTAGACGCAACACAGAGTATAGGCACAATAAATGACCATCTCGTATCACTCTGCGTAGCGTGACCGGTATCAAGCAACCGGCAAAATCGTTCCGACCAGACTATTTCATCCAGTGCGGGAAAAAGGGGGCATAGCCCCCTTCCTCACGATGCGGCACATTTGCCTACCGCACCCACTGCGGCCATTTACTCGGCTGCAGTGTTATCCTCAGCTGCAGCGGCCTCTTCGGTCACTTCAACAAACTCTTCAGCGCGGCTTTCTTTGGCACGACCACACGCATCCGCAATCGCTTTTACGTAGATCTGAATAGCGCGGATAGAGTCATCGTTGCCTGGGATCACGTAATCAACGCCATCGGGGTTGGAGTTAGTATCCACCACGCCGATAACCGGAATACCCAGCTTATTGGCTTCGTTGATCGCGATACGCTCATGGTCAACGTCGATGACGAACAGTGCGTCCGGTAGACCGCCCATGTTCTTGATACCGCCAATAGAGCGCTCTAGCTTGTCTTGCTCACGAGTTGCCATCAAAACTTCTTTCTTGGTCAGCTTCTCGAAAGTGCCGTCTTCACGCATTACTTCAAGATCACGCAGACGCTTGATGGACTGGCGAATAGTCTTGAAGTTAGTCAGCATGCCGCCCAACCAGCGATGGTTGACGAAAGGCTGGCCACTACGGTTAGCTTCTTCCTTAATTACCTTGCTAGCGCTGCGCTTGGTACCAACAAACAAAATTTTGTTGTTGGATGACGCCATCTTCTCGACCACATCGATCGCTTCGTTCAGCGCCGGTAAGGTGTGTTCAAGGTTGATGATGTGAATCTTGTTGCGCGCGCCGAAGATAAATTTGCTCATCTTCGGGTTCCAGTACTTGGTCTGGTGACCGAAGTGAGCGCCTGCTTTAAGCAGGTCACGCATATTGACGTGAGACATGGTAGAACTCCTAAAACTCGGGTTAGGCCTCCACGCACCCCATGGATCCGACCATTGACGACGTTGAACGCTGTCAGCGGCACCCGGGACCATGTGTCGGTGCATGTGTGTTTTTAAGGCTTGTATAATAGGCAGCACGCCCCTTAGTGGCATACTGCAGATCCATCGCCCCGTCCTTCAAGGTGTTACCCAGCCAGTAAAGAAGCTTGGAATCACGATTGCAGGAAAGCGCGCGGCTTTATACCATAGATCATTGCCAAGATGAAGCCGCACCCCGTTTGACGGTCTTAAATTGCGCCATTCTATTTTCCATTCAGAACCCAAATCGAGCATTCATGAACGTTCCTATTAAGACGCCTTCTGAAATCGAACACATGCGCGAAGCCGGGCGCCAAGCGGCTAGCGTCATCGAAATGATCACCCCCCACATCCAAGCGGGGATCAGCACGGGTGAAATCGACCGTCTCTGTCACGATTATATTGTCAAAGAGTTAGGCTCAACTCCTGCGCCGCTAAACTATCATGGGTTTCCCAAAGCCACCTGCACGTCGCTCAATCACGTGGTGTGTCACGGCATTCCTGACGATGCCAAGAAGCTCAAAAAAGGCGATATCATGAACTTGGATATCACCGTTAAGACCACCGACGGCTACCACGGCGACTCGAGCGTCATGTTCGTGATTGGCGAAACCATCCAGGGTGAACGGCTGTGCCGCATCACTCAGGAGTGCTTATACAAAAGCATTGAGCTGGTGAAGCCGGGCGTGCGCCTTTCTGAATTAGCCCGCGTCATTCAAAAACACGCCGAAGAGCACGGCTATTCAGTGGTGCGCGATTTTTGCGGCCACGGTATTGGCGCTGAGTTCCATGAAGAGCCGCAGTTCCTTCACTACGATGGCTACGCGCCGGATGCTGACATTAAACTGGCAGCAGGCATGTGCTTTACCATTGAACCGATGATCAACGTCGGCGGCTTTAAAACCAAGGTACTACGCGACGGCTGGACCGCCGTTACCAAAGATCGCAGCCTTTCTGCCCAGTGGGAACACACCTTGCTGGTCACCGATACCGGTGTTGAAGTGCTTACCGCGCGTCGCGATGAAGACTTCAGCTTTTTGAACAACTGATGCTTCTCCACCACTACCGGTTTGAACCGGACACCTCGCTGTACGATCTGGACGCTTTCCGCACGGAGCTTGCAGGTTCGCGCTCCCCCGTTGCCCCCTTTAAGGCCGCCCTGCATGAGCTGCAGGCACGCCTGGACGATCAATTCCGTGCCGGCGCGGATATTCGCGATTTGGTACGCGGGCGCGCCTGGTACCTGGATCAGCTACTGGCGATTGCCTGGTCGCAGCACGACTGGCCTGACGATGGCGTTGCGCTGGTGGCAGTAGGTGGTTACGGACGCGGCGAGCTGCATCCTCACTCCGATATCGATCTACTGCTACTCCTGGAAAAGGACGATGACTCGGCTTACCGCGAGCCACTCACCGCTTTTATCACTTTCCTGTGGGATATCGGCCTAGACATTGGCCACAGCGTACGCTCGCTCAGCGACTGTGAGCGTGAGGCAGAAGCAGATGTCACCGTGATCACCAACCTGCTCGAATCACGGCTTATTGCTGGCCCTGAGCGTCTGCGGGATGCCATGCGTGAACGGCTAAGTGCCGAACACATTTGGCCAGCTGATCGCTTCTTTGAGGCCAAGTGGCAGGAACAAATCTCCCGCCACTACCGTTATAACAACTCTGAGTACCACCTAGAGCCAAATCTTAAAAGCTCACCTGGCGGGCTGCGTGACATCCAAATGATTGGCTGGGTTGCTAAGCGCCACTTTGGCACCGAGCAGTACACCGACATCGTCGCCAACGGCTTTATGAACGACGCCGAACTGCGCATATTAAGCCAGGGGCAGGCTTTTTTGTGGCAGGTTCGCTATGCCCTGCACATGTTGACCGACCGCGCCGAGGATCGGCTGCTGTTCGACCACCAGCGCACTATCGCCGAAATGTTTGGCTTTCGTGATACGCCGGAGCGTTTGGCGGTTGAGCAGTTTATGAAGCGCTACTATCGCCATGTCACGGCCCTTGCTGGTCTCAACGACATGCTGCTTCAACATTTTGACGAGGTGATACTGCGCGGCAAAGAGTCACTGGAAACCGTCAAGCTCAATGAGCGCTTTGAAACCAAGGGCGGCTATATCCAAGTACGTTCGCGAACGCTTTTCCGCGAGCGGCCTGCCGCGATGCTGGAACTGTTCCTGCTGATGGCCAAACACCCCGAAATTGAAGGGGTACGTGCTGACACCATTCGCCTTATTCGCGATCACCGCCATCAAATTGATGACCACTACCGGGACGATCCTCGCCACCAACGGCTATTTATGGCCATTATGCGCGCACCGGGTAACGTACCGCGCCAACTGCGCCGCATGAACCGTTACGGCATTTTAGGCAAATATTTGCCCGAGTTTGGTCGTGCAGTCGGACTCATGCAGCACGACCTGTTTCACATCTACACCGTCGATGCCCACACACTTAGGTTGCTTAAATTTTTACACGGTTTCCGTAAGCCGGAAGCCAAAGGCGATTTTCCAGTAGCTGCAGCATTGATGCATCAACTGCCCAAACTAGATTTACTTTGGATGGCAGGGCTTTTCCACGATATCGGTAAGGGCCGCGGCGGCGACCATTCGGAAATTGGCGCCCGGGATGTTGAGCAATTTTGCCAGCGCCATCATGTCTCAGTCCACGACACCAATCTGGTCAGCTGGCTGGTTGAGCACCATCTATTGATGTCGATGACTGCTCAAAAGCGCGACATTAGTGATCCCGATGTGATTCGCGATTTTGCCCTCATCGTGCGTAATGAAACGCGCCTGGACTATCTCTACGTACTCACCGTTGCCGATATCAATGCCACCAACCCGACATTGTGGAACGGCTGGCGGGCATCGCTGCTGCGTCAACTGCATGCCGAAACCAAGCGTGCCCTGCGACGCGGCCTGAATAATCCGCCGGACCGGGACGATTGGGTGCGCGAAACCCGCACAGAAGCACGCTCGCTGCTGCAAACCATTGGCGTCAACCGTGAGCAAATTGATCAGCTCTGGGAGTCCCTTGGTGAAGATTATTTCTTGCAGTACGCGCCCAGCGAAATTGCTTGGCAAACTCAAGGCATTCTTAACCACAATCAGTCGCCGCTCCCGCTGGTATTGATTAGCGCGCCTACCGCTGATATGGCAGAGGGTGGTACCAAGGTGTTTATTCATACCCGATCAGTGGATGACCTGTTCGCCGCAACGGCTGCGGCCATGGAGCAGCTAGGCCTCTCGATCCACGATGCGCGTATCGCCACTTCGCACAATGACTGGACACTCAATACGTTTATTGTCCTCGACAGCCACGGTCAGCCCATCCGGGACCCAGCGCATATTGAAGAGATGCGTCAGCACTTGGTAGAAGAGCTCGACGATCCTGATGATTATCCCAATATCGTCACGCGCCATACCCCGCGCCAGCTCAAGCACTTCAAGGTCTCAACTGAAGTAATTATTGAGCAGGATCCGGCCAATGAACGCACGCTACTGGAACTCACCGCCCCTGACCGCCCAGGCCTTTTGGCCCGCGTGGGGCGCATTTTTATGGAGCAGGATATTTCCCTATCCGCGGCAAAAATTGCCACCCTGGGCGAACGGGTAGAGGATGTGTTTTTCATTACCACCAAGGCAGGCGAACCGCTTACCGACCCCGAGCGCCAGCAGCAGTTACGCGAGCGCCTGATTGAGGTATTGGGGGTTTAAGCCTCTCCACAGCCCCGGTTAGGTTTGAGCCTGCACCGGGGGTTGCCTATAATCGGTGGTTTCCGCCAGCCATGCCATCACTGGATACGCCATGAACGCCGATCTAGACGCCCTGCATCCCTACCCGTTTGAAAAGCTGGCCGCGCTCAAGGCGGAGCTCACGCCGCCAACAGGGATAGCGCCTATCTCGCTGACCATTGGTGAGCCCCAGCACGCGCCCTACCCCGCGGCGCTTGAAGCGCTGGTGGCGCACCAGCTGGAAATGGCTCGCTATCCGGCTACCAACGGCCTGCCTGCGCTGCGCGAGGCTATCGCTAGCTGGGCAAAGCAACGCTTTCAGCTGCGCGCACTCGATAGCGAGCGCCATATCGTTCCGGTCAACGGTACCCGGGAGGCGATCTTTGCCTTTGTCCAAGCGGCACTGGATCGCACCCGCCCAGCGAAAGTCGCCGTTCCTAACCCGTTTTATCAAATTTATGAAGGTGCAACGCTCTTGGCGGGGGGCGAGCCGCTCTATTTAGACTGCACTGCAGAGAACAATTTTCGGCCCGACATTGCCGCCGTTCCTGCCGCTACCTGGCGCAATGTGCAAATCGTCTTTATCTGCTCGCCGGGCAATCCCACCGGCGCGGTAACCCCCCTTGATGAGTTCAAGCAACTGATTGCACTGGCTGACGAGCATGATTTTATGATTGCTTCTGACGAGTGCTACTCAGAGCTCTACCTCGACGAAGCCACCCCACCGCCCGGTCTGTTACAAGCCTGCGCTGAACTAGGCCGCGATGACTATCGGCGCTGTGTGGTGTTTCACTCGCTCTCCAAGCGCTCCAACCTGCCGGGCCTTCGCTCTGGCTTTGTAGCCGGGGATGCAGCACTGCTCACGCCCTTTAAGCGCTACCGCACCTATCACGGCTGTGCGATGTCACTGCCGCTGCAGCACGCCTCCATCGCCGCTTGGCAAGATGAAACCCATGTGCGTGCCAACCGCGACGCCTACCGCGAGAAATTTAGCGCAGTCACCGACGTATTGGCGCCGGTGATGGACTTTCCTGCTCCCCAAGCGAGCTTTTATCTTTGGCCGGCAGTCCCAGGCGGTGACGATATTGCCTTCACACAGCGTCTGTTCGCTGAACAGCACGTTAGCGTACTGCCCGGCAGTCTGATGGGCCGCACCGGCATAAATGGGGCCAACCCCGGCGCAGGACGTTTACGCCTTGCATTGGTGGCAGAGCTTGCCCCAACGCTGGAAGCCGCACACCGTATTCGGCACCTGATAGAGCGCGGGTAACCGCGATGATTCAACGTTTTATGGAGGACATATGCTGACGCTCTATATAATCGATAACTGCGATACCTGCCGTAAAGCGCGCAAAGCATTGGATGAAAAAGGCCTGCTGTATAAAACTCACGACCTGCGCAAAGATGGCCTTTCAGCGGCGCTGTTAGAACATATTTTGAACCGCGTACCGCTGGCTGAAGCCATTAACAAACGTAGCAAAACGTGGCGCGATCTCTCAGCGGCTGACAAGGATTACGACACCAACTCAGCCCGCCAACTGCTGATCAAACACCCTACGCTGCTTAAGCGACCGCTGTTGGAAGTCGACGATTCAACCATCTTGGTTGGCTACCGCGACGGCGATTATGACAAGCTGAGCGGATAGCTTCCCTATTCGCACTATTTGCTTAACGTGTTTTCTTAATCTCTGACCTAGCTTTATTTTTTCTTAACAACAGGACAACCTCTATGCTGAGCTTTGCGCTTGGAATCGGCACTCAAAACACCCAGGGCGACTGGCTGGAAATTTATTACCCTGCCCCGCTGCTTAATCCACCAGCCAGCCTAGTGGAAGCTGCTCAACAGGCACTGGATGCCCCCCAAGGCAACGCTGCTATCAGTTTTTTGCCGGAAGACTGCACGCGCTTAGCAAAGGCGTTAGAAGCCACCGGGCACTCTGAGCAAGCAGAGCTTGCCGAGGCCCTTTCTGCCAGCCAGCGCCCCCTGGTGGCGATGTTCCTGGAATCAGACCAAGCACCGCAAACGGCGCCAGAGGTGTACTTAAAACTGCATCTGCTGTCGCACCGCTTGGTCAAACCCCACGGTTTGGATCTCACTGGAATGTTTGGCCTACTGCGTAACATCGCCTGGACCAACGAAGGTGCGATTGATATTGAAGAACTCCCCGCACGGCGCTTAAAAGCACGCATGGCAGGACGCGCGCTGTCTGTGGACTGCGTCGACAAATTCCCCAAAATGACCGATTACGTGGTACCCACCGGCATCCGTATTGGCGACACCGCCCGCGTTCGTTTAGGCGCCTATTTAGGCGAAGGCACGACCGTGATGCACGAAGGCTTCGTCAATTTCAATGCGGGCACCGAAGGCCCCGGCATGATCGAAGGCCGTATTTCAGCGGGCGTGATGGTTGGCAAAGGATCGGATCTTGGTGGCGGCTGCTCGACCATGGGAACACTTTCCGGTGGCGGCAATATCGTTATTAAAGTGGGCGAAGGCTGCTTAATCGGCGCCAACGCGGGCATTGGCATCCCACTAGGCGATCGCTGTACGGTGGAAGCTGGCCTTTACATTACCGCAGGCTCCAAAGTAACCCTGCTGGATGACAAGGGCCAGGAAGTGAACACAGTTGCCGCCCGTGAACTGGCCGGCCAAGACGACCTGCTGTGGCGCCGCAACTCCCAGAATGGTCGCATCGAATGCCTGACCAACAAAAGCGCTATCGCCCTGAACGAGGCGCTGCATGCCCATAACTGAGCCGGAAGCGTTATCGCCAACGCTGCGGCTAGCCTTTGACCTGCTCAGCCGTCCGTCAGTCACACCCGATGACGAAGGCTGCCAGGAATTGATGATCGAGCGCCTAACGGCGCTCGGTTTTCATATTGAGCGGCTGCCATTCGGCGATGTGAAGAACTTTTGGGCCATACGCGGCCATCACGGCCCTGTGGTGGCATTCGCTGGCCACACCGACGTTGTGCCTAGCGGCCCGCACACTAACTGGCAGCACCCGCCGTTTGAGCCCTGCATTGACGATGAAGGCATGCTATGTGGGCGCGGCGCGGCGGATATGAAAGGCAGTTTGGCTTCAATGCTGACCGCTGTTGAACGCTTCGTGACCCGCCACCCTGAACACGATGGACGTATCGCTTTTCTTATCACTTCTGATGAAGAGGGCCCGGCGGTGGACGGCACCCGCGCCGTGGTTGAGCATCTACGCGAGCGCAATGAACGCCTGGATTACTGCATCGTCGGCGAGCCATCCTCAACCACCTACCTTGGTGATGTGATTAAAAATGGACGCCGCGGCTCCCTGGGTGGCGTGCTACACATCAAGGGCATTCAAGGCCACGTTGCCTATCCCCACCTGGCGCGCAACCCAATTCATCAGGCCATGCCTGCGCTCAACGCCCTGGTCAACGAGCACTGGGATGCGGGCAACGACTTTTTCCCTGCCACCAGCTTTCAGATCTCCAATCTGCGTGCTGGCACGGGCGCCACCAATGTGATTCCTGGTGATGTGGAAGTGGTGTTTAACTTTCGCTTCTCCACCGAGGTAACCTCTGAAGAGCTCAAAGTACGCACAGAGGCAATTCTCACCCAGCATGGTTTGGAGTATCAGGTAGACTGGACGCTCAATGGTGAGCCATTCTTAACCGCTGAAGGCGCACTTGTGGATGCGGCTATCACAGGTGTGGAAGCCGTCACTGGCCAGCGGCCAGCGCTTTCCACCAGCGGCGGTACCTCCGATGGTCGTTTTATTGCCACCCTAGGTGCTCAAGTGGTTGAACTTGGCCCACTTAATGACACCATTCACAAGGCCAATGAGCGCGTTCGCGCCAGCGACCTGGACGATTTAAGCCGGATTTACGAGGCGACGCTGCAGGCGCTGCTTATCTCCGGCGAGGCAAACGTATGATGGAGCGTTACCCTGATATCGAAATTTATCTGGCCCGCGTATCGCTGGATGCGCTCAATGAGTGGCTCGGTCGCGCCTTAACAGCGCCGCCGCTAGCGCCGGCAGGCAAGGGCCAATGGAAAACCCGCGGCCAGTACCAAGGGGACTGCGTTCCGGTCCTACTGGTTGATAAAGCTGCCGATGGCTTTGCCAGTCTATGGTTCGATAGCAACCATACCCCCTGGATGACGGACCAAGACTGCGCCCAGCAGGCAGCTGAAGCCTTACAAACCGAGGTGCGTTGCTCTTTAGGCGGGTGGAATCCAGGCGATGACCCCGATCGCTTCTGGCAGGTACTGCCCGGAGGCAAAGAGGGCGCTATTGAGTGGCCAGACTCCGGCCGCTAATACCCTTCTGTGGCTACCCCCCCAGGTGAATAAGCTCCTAAACGCAAACGACCCCGCCGAGGCGGGGTCGTTTATTATCAATCATCACTATCCAGCTAACCGCTAAACTTACCTCATTGCGGCTTACTCAATAATGCTGACATCGTCGGCCTGCAAACCACGCTCATTCTTAATCACGTGGTAACGCACGATTTGGCCTTCTGCCAACATACGCGGGCCACGGCCACGAATGGCGCGAAAGTGTACAAATACATCTTCGCCATTATCGCGGGTAATAAAACCGTAACCTTTGTTAGTATTGAACCACTTAACTTCACCCTCTTCGCGGCCATCATTGGGGTCGATGATATCTTCCTCTTCATCATCTTCCAAAGGAACGGCTGCTTGAGGCTGACGCGGCGCGGGCTTGGGGCGTGCGACGACATCAGAGGCAATCACCACCGAAGGTGCTAAAGCAGCCGATGCCAAGGTGCCGATACATAGAACAATAAAACTACCTATAGCGACGGCAATATATACACCGCTTACTCCACTAATTGCCAACTCTGCCAGCCACAGCTCGGCGAGGGCACTATCGGTTAAATGAACAATCCCCGCCAGCAGAAGTGGCGTGGGGGCGGCCAGTAATACACTGATTAAGAAACAGCGAAACACAACTTTTGGATTCATAGAAAAAAAAAGCTCTCTTGTTGTATGGGTAACAGACGAAGGACAATACCCGCACTATCAGGCCCATTCCCAATAGCACTGGCATACTACTACATAAGGCTGCAATGTTATCATGACCCACGAATTAACGCCTGCTGAGCTGACGCAACTTCTTGAATCTCTGGAAAGCCGCCTAGCCCATCAGGAACATTGGCTGGATACATTAGACCAAGCGGTAGTTCAACAGGAACGCCGCCTGGAAAAACTTGAGAAACTCAGCGGACTGATGCGCGAACGTCTTCGTGAACAGCATCAGGCGCTGCAATCGAACGAACCCCAGAGCGGCCCGCGCCCTGAGGATGAGCTCCCGCCACACTACTAAGTTAGCCACCAAGATCAGAACTCACTGGCGGGGGAACTAGCCGCTAATGACACTGTTGGGATCGACGCTTGCCAGCCCAAACGCCTCAGCCACCGCGGGGTAGGTGACTTTTCCAGCATGTACATTTAAGCCCGGCAGAAAGTGCGGGTCATCGCGTAGCGCCTGCTGCCAGCCCTTACCCGCCAGCGCAAGCACAAAGGGTAGCGTGGCGTTGGTCAGGCCTTGGGTCGATGTCCGCGCCACCGCGCCAGGCATATTAGCCACGCAGTAGTGAACAATGCCATCAACGATATAGGTCGGCTCGGCATGTGTGGTGGGCTTACTGGTTTCAAAGCAGCCACCCTGATCAATCGCCACATCCACCAACACGCTGCCGGGCTTCATATCACCTAGCATCTTGCGAGTAATCAGCTTGGGCGCTGCAGCGCCAGGCACCAGGACCGCACCAATAATCATATCCGACTCACGCGTGGCGATTTCCAGCGCATCTGTAGTGGAGTAGACCGTTTTAATGCGCCCCTGATAGCGATCGTCCAGTACTTCCAGCCGGGCCAGCGATTTGTCCAGAATCGTCACTTCGGCGCCTAACCCGAGTGCCATGCGGGCAGCGTTTTCACCCACTACACCGCCCCCAATCACGGTCACCTTGCCTGGCGCCACACCAGGTACGCCGGGGAGTAGAACACCCGCACCGCCTTGGGCTTTCTCCAGGCTATGTGCGCCGGCCTGTACCGCCATCCGGCCGGCTACCGTGCTCATAGGGGCGAGTAAAGGCAAACCGCCCCGGGCATCGGTAATCGTCTCATAGGCGATACAGGTAGCGCCGCTATCCATGAGGCCATGGGTAAGCGCCTCTTCAGCCGCGAGGTGGAGGTAAGTGAATAACGTGTGCTGAGGCGTTAACCGCGCCACCTCTTCCGGCTGCGGCTCTTTAACCTTTAGGATCAGCTCGGCGTTACGCCACAAAGCCTCTACATCAGTGTCTATCTGTGCACCGGCAGCCTGGAAATCCTCGTCGCTAAATCCTGCTCCCTCCCCGGCGCCCGCTTGCACATTGACCTGATGCCCGCGCCCGATTAATTCCCGAGCCCCAGTAGGCGTTAACGCCACGCGGTATTCGTGATTTTTGATCTCTTTTGGGACGGCGATTTTCATTGGCGGTTTCCTTCGTTCTTGAAAGTCAGCGCTATTAGACGTCAGCGCAACGCAATAGGCCCTATTAGGCAAATTACCGCACAGCTAACGTTGACCACCACCCCGGAAAAGCAAAACAAAAAAAACGCCGGTTAAGGCGTTTCTTAGGAGAAAAATCTAGCGTTAGCCGGTTCTGCACAAAACAATTCACTCCGTAGACACCGTAGCACGTCATTTCGTAGCCGCTCACTCCATGACAATCGCACCGCTATAGATTCGCCGATATTCATCGGGCAAGCGCTTAGGGCGTCCTGTTGATAGCGCCACGCAGGCAAAGCGGGTGCGGGCATCCAGCAGCGCTTTGGCGTCTGAAACACGCACGAGCTGAAATCGGCGGGTCAGGCTGAACCGCCCGTCGCACTCAACGATCCAGGTGGCCAACTGCAGCTCATCACCTGCAAAGGCAGGTGCGAGATAATCCAGCTCGTGGCGGTGAACCACCATCCCACGGTCAAGCGCTTTGTAGCGTTCAATGGAGAGGCCGAGCGCGACCGAGTGAGCCCAACTGATCTGCTCGACCCAACGCAGGTACTCGCTGTTATTTACGTGTTGGTAGGCATCAATCGCCTCGTCGGCCACGCGAATATCGATCACAAAAGGATCGGGCAGCGCCCACTCCATCATCTTGCTCCTTATCACTCTTCGCGCTTAATCATTAAGCGCTTGGCCATTAAGCACTTGGCAGCTGAGCGCTTGGCACTAGTCGCGGAACACACGCAAACCAAGCGCTTTTAAGTAAGATGTTTCTGGGATGGCGGGATGCACCGGGTGATCTGGCCCTTGATGGCCCTGAAAAATCACCTGACCATGGCGATCCTGATGGCGCACTGCCCCACGCGCGACTTCCATTAGCCGCTCTGGCGCTAGGTGCATGGAGCACGATGCTGACAACAGCAGGCCATCGCGGCCTAATAACCGCATGGCTTCACGGTTTAAGCGGGCGTAAGCGCGCTCACCGTTAGGAATGTCCTTACGCTTTTTAATGAACGCAGGCGGATCGAGGACGATCACATCAAACTGCTCGCCATCAGTCTTCAACGCCGCCAATGCTTCAAACGCATCGCCTTCAGCCACGGCGACTTTATCCTGAACGCCATTGAGCTCAGCGTTACGCGCTACCTGTGCAAGCGCAGGACCGGAAGAATCTACACACAGCACGTCTTTTGCACCGTGAACTGCCGCCTGTACACCCCAGCCACCCACATAGCTGAACACGTCCAGCACACGCTTGCCCGCCACGTGGCGGTTTAGCCATTCGCGGTTAACTCGGTGGTCAAAGAACCAGCCGGTTTTTTGACCATTCAGAACCGGCACGATGAAACGCGCACCGTTCTCTTCCAATACCACTTCATCTGGCAGCGTGCCCTTGACTACTTCAACGTGAGCTTCTAACCCTTCCTGGCGACGGCCACCGGTATCGTTACGAAAAACGATAACGTCAGGCTTGATGACTTTTTCCAGGGCATCCACAATTTCATCGGCCAACGCCTGCATACCGGCAGTATTCAGTTGCACGACCACTACATCACCAAAGCGATCGATCACCAGCCCCGGGAGCAAGTCTCCTTCCCCGTGAATTAAGCGATAGTACGGCTGGTTATAAAGGCTCTCACGAAGTGCCAGCGCTTGGTTAAAGCGGTGCACGAACAGCGAGCGATCCAGGCGCATCTCGGGATCGCGTGACATGACCCGCGCAGCAATTAACGAATGAGGGTTCACATACGCGACCGCCATCACCTTGCCATTGGAGGCTTCCACCAGCGCCGTTTCGCCTGCTGCGAAGTTTTTCAGCGGCGTCTCTTTGATGTCTACCTCATTGGAGTAGATCCATAAATGGCCCGCTTTCAAGCGGCGGTCAGCGTTCTTATTCAGGCGCAGGCGTTGGGTCACAGCAATCTCCAAAAAACGTAAGCTAGGCAAAACTTAAGTAACAACATTAGCACTGATAGGGAGGCATTAGCGCTGGCAGCCGGGGCAGAACACGCTGGCACGCTGGCCAAGCGTAATACGGCGAAGCTCAGCGCCACAGCGTAAACAGGGTTGACCATGACGGCCATAAACATTAAGTCGTTGCGCAAAATAACCCGGTTCACCCTGACCACTGACAAAATCGCGCAGCGTAGTGCCACCTTGGGTAATCGCCGCCGCCAGCACTTCTTTCACCGCAAGGGCCAGTGCATCGTAGCGAGCCCGAGAAATCCGTCCTGCCGCACGACGCGGATCGATACCGGCCATAAACAGCGCTTCCGCCGCGTAAATATTACCAGCCCCCACCACCACCCGGTTATCCATCAAGAATGGCTTTACCGCCACGCGCTTATTGCGCGAGAGCGTATGGAGCCACTTGCCGTTAAATGCGTCGGACAGCGGTTCGGGACCTAAATGCGCAAGGCGTTTATCCTGACTCTCATCATCTGATTGCCAGTCGACAAAACCAAACCGACGAGGATCATGGTAACGCAGGATATAACCGCTTGCGGTAACCACGTCCACATGGTCGTGCTTTTTAGGCAGGTCACCCACTTGGGCAATACGCAGGCTGCCTGACATCCCCAGATGCCAAAGCAGCGTGGCATTTGGCCTGTCTGCGAAGGTACCCGCACCTTGAATAGGAATTTGCAGGTACTTAGCACGCCGCCTTAGCAAACCGATCCGCGCGCCTACCAATCGCTCAGTCAAGTCATCGGGCACCGGTACTCTCAGCCGCGGCTGGCGAACCAACACCTCGGTGATTTCTTGGTCCTCAATATAGGGCGCTATCCCGCGCCGGGTGGTCTCAACTTCGGGCAGTTCGGGCATAGTTGGGCATACTTGGTATCGTAATGGCCTGTAATGACAGCCTGATGAAGGCGGCTAGCAACGCCTTTTTATGTGAAAGGCATGCATGCAAAAACCCGGCTGAAGGCCGGGTTTTTGAACAGGCGCTCGCCTGCGAAGAAAGCCGATCATCATCGCTAAAGCGATTACTTGATCTTGGCTTCCTTGTAGATAACGTGCTTACGGATAACCGGATCGAATTTCTTGAATTCAAACTTGTCCGGGGTGTTCCGCTTGTTCTTATCAGTGGTGTAGAAGTGACCTGTACCGGCACTAGACACCAACTTGATTTTATCGCGCATGGTTTAACTCTCCCAAATGCTGTCTTAGATAGCGTCGCCGCGCTTACGAATTTCAACCAAAACTGTGTCGATACCTTTCTTGTCGATGATGCGCATCCCTTTAGTGGACACACGCAGCTTGACGAAGCGGTTTTCAGACTCAACCCAAAAACGATGGGTGTGCAGGTTTGGCAAGAAACGACGACGTGTCTTACGCATTGAGTGAGAAACGTTATTTCCAGTTACCGGACGCTTGCCGGTAACCTGACATACTTTGGACATTAGAGCCTCCAACTGCTTGGCCAGGATATAATAACCTGAGTGTTCAAAACTGTCGGGCAAACCGGAGCAGGGAAGGTGTCGACGCCGTTAACCGCCAAGCTTTATCCAAATCCGTTATTCAACCCAAGTTTAAAGGTGGCACTTTATATCAGAGCAACCGGCTAGCAGCAAGCAAAACCGCCGAAAAAGGCTAAAAAAGCCCCTTTCCGTTCATTTTACTTAGCTTATGCTACATCAAGTATGCATCATTGATGCTACTTACAACCAGCCGCGCTCAGCAAAAGAGACGACCTCTCCATCACCCACCACGAAATGATCCAACACGCGCACGTCAAAAAGTGCGAGGGCGTCTTTCAAGCGTTGAGTAATACGTCGGTCAGCATCGCTTGGCTCTGCCACACCAGAAGGGTGGTTATGAGCGAGGATAACGGCGCCAGCGCTAAGTTCTAATGCGCGCTTGGCAACTTCGCGGGGGTATACAGATGCGCTATCTAGGGTACCGCGAAACAGCGATTCATAGCGAATAATTCGGTGCTGCGTATCCAAAAAAAGCACCGCAAACTCTTCATGGCCTAAATGACGTAGCTGAGAACTCAGGTAGTGGCGTACTAATGCTGGCGATGTCAGCGCATGGCCACGCGCCAGTTGGCTGGCCAAATGGCGACGCGATAACTCAAGGGTTGCCTGAAGCTGGGCATATTTGGCGCTACCCAAACCTCGTGCAGCACAGAAACTTGCCTGATCGGCTTCCAGTAATTGGCGCAGGCCGCCAAAGCTGCCGAGCAAATCTCGCGCCAAATCGACGGCTGAGCGCCCCTGGACACCGACGCGCAAAAAAATTGCCAATAACTCCGCATCTGAGAGCGCCTGGGCGCCTGCGTTTAATAACTTCTCCCGGGGCCGCTCACCCTCCGGCCAGTGATTGATTCCCATCGCGTTCCCTTCCGCCATCCCCACTCTTGGTAGTTTAAAGCCAGCCTGCCCATGTCCAGCCACGTTACAGCTCGCCTCATTAAACCTAGCTTAACCTTATATAATCCTAATATGCCAAATCAGCGGTGCCAATGGTATGGTAAGCCTCCTCACGAACGACGATGTGGATCATTGATCATGGCCTCTGCTACGAACACGACAAGCGTTACGACGCTAGCGGGCAAACGGATACTGCTCGGCGTCAGTGCGGGTATCGCTGCCTATAAAAGCGCTTTGATTGTCCGCCTACTCAAGCAGGCAGGCTGCCAGGTGCGCGTGGTGATGACTAACGGGGCCCAGGCCTTCATTACCCCGCTCACGCTGCAGGCGCTCTCTGGTGAGCCCGTACGCACATCTTTGCTCGACCCAGAAGCCGAAGCGGGCATGGGCCACATTGAGCTTGCCCGCTGGGCGGATGTGGTACTAATAGCCCCAGCCACCGCCGACCTTATCGCCCGTTTGGTGCAAGGCATGGCTGACGATCTACTCACCACGCTATGCCTCGCCTCCGAAGCTCCCAAGTTAATTGCCCCAGCGATGAATCAGGCCATGTGGCGCCACCCCGCCACCCAGCGAAATATAGAGCAGTTGCAGCAGGACGGCTGGCAACAGATTGGTCCCGCCGCAGGTGACCAAGCCTGTGGCGATGTGGGCCCTGGTCGCATGAGCGAGCCTGACGAGGTGTTTAGCGCTGTCATGACCCTGTTTGCGCCTCCTCTCTTCAGTGCGAGTGATGACAATGCGCCGCATGTCGTGATCACCGCTGGCCCTACCCGGGAGCCACTGGATCCGGTGCGCTACCTTTCCAATCACAGCTCAGGAAAAATGGGCTTTGCGTTGGCCGCTGCAGCGGTCGCTGAGGGAGCTAAAGTAACGCTGATTAGCGGTCCGGTTAATTTACCCACGCCCCAGGGAGTCATCCGTATTGACGTAGAGTCTGCCGAGCAGATGCATCGCGAAGCACAGCAGTTAGCCCCTCAAGCGGCACTGTTTATCGGCTGCGCGGCGGTCGCTGACTTTCGCGCAGCCGCCCCCGCTAAGCACAAGCTTAAAAAGCAGGACGACAGCGACACGCTCACTCTAACGTTAATTAAGAACCCCGACATTATTGCCAGCGTTGCGGCGTTACCTTCTGAGCAGCGTCCATTGGTCGTCGGTTTTGCCGCCGAAACCCAAGAGATCGAACGCTACGCAGCCGACAAGTTAAAGCGCAAAGGTTTGGACATGATTGTTGCCAACGACGTTTCCCAGACAGGCCTGGGCTTTGGCAGCGACCAGAATGCCGCCTTGCTCCTATGGCGCACGCCCCATGGCGTGGAGACTCGGTCAGAAGCCCCACAGCCGAAAACCCAGCTTGCGGCCACTATCATCCGCCAAGCGCTCGCCCTGTTATCGACCCAAGCCTCTACTAAAGCCCCTGGAGATACGTTATGAGCACCCGCCCCCAGCTGCAGTGCAAACTGCTGGATGAGCGTTTAAAAGAGTATTTACCCCACTACGCCACCGAGGGCTCAGCGGGTATGGACCTGCGTGCCTTGCTGGATGAGCCTCTAACACTGGCGCCGGGCGAATGTCAGCTCGTGCGCACCGGCATAGCCATCTATATTGAAGACCCCGGCTTGGCAGGCATGATCCTACCCCGCTCCGGACTGGGCCATAAACACGGTATCGTGCTGGGTAATTTGGTTGGCTTGATTGACTCGGACTACCAGGGCGAGCTAATGATTTCAGTTTGGAACAGGGGGCAGAGCACGTTCACTCTCGCGCCCTTTGATCGCTTGGCACAGTACGTGCTCGTGCCCGTTGTTCAAGCCGAGCTCACGCTTGTGGAAGCGTTTGAGGACTCCTCCCGGGGCAGCGGTGGTTTTGGTAGCACTGGTAGCCAATAACCTCTTCCCATGCATGTCTCTTAAGCTGGAAATACCCCCTATGAATGCGCCGACCGTACCCGCCTCTATTTTTCGTGCCTATGATATTCGTGGCATCGTTGACGTCACCCTCACGGTAACAACGGTGGAAATGATTGGACGTGCGGTCGGCTCTGAAGCCAGAACGCGAGGGGAGTCTAGCGTTGTGGTGGCCCGCGATGGTCGCTTGTCAGGCGAGCGCTTACAGGCTGCGCTGATGCGTGGTTTAAACGCCGCTGGATGTGATGTTATCGACATCGGCATGGTGCCAACACCGGTGCTCTACTTTGCTACTCACAGGCTGGAAGGCACCCAGTCCGGCGTCATGGTCACCGGCAGTCATAATCCTCCCGACTATAATGGCTTCAAAATCGTGCTCGCTGGCGAAACGCTTTCTGGCGATGCCATTGCCGCCCTCTTCGAGCGTATTCAGTCAGGCAACCTGGAAAGTGGCCAGGGCCATATCACCCAGCAAGATATTCGTGAAACCTATTTAGCGCGCATTTTAGGCGATATTCATATTAATAGGCCGATCAAAGTGGTGGTAGATTGTGGTAACGGTGTAGCAGGCGAACTTGGCCCCCAGCTGTTAACACGCCTGGGAATCGAAACGGTTCCGCTATTCGCCGAGATTGATGGCCATTTTCCCAATCACCACCCCGATCCCGGCAAACCTGAAAACGTGCAGGACCTGATTCACGAAGTGCAAAAAACCGGGGCTGATATTGGTCTTGCCTTCGATGGCGACGGCGATCGCTTAGGTGTGGTGACGCCCAGCGGCAAATTGATTTTCCCCGATCATCTACTGATGGTGTTTGCCACCGATATGCTTACGCGCAAGCCCGGCGCCAAAATTATTTTTGATATTAAGTGCACCGGCAACCTGATTAAAGTCATCAGTGAGGCGGGAGGGGAGCCAGAGATGTGGCGCACGGGACACTCACTGATCAAAGCACGCATGAAAGAGACCGGCGCTCAGCTTGGCGGAGAGATGAGCGGACACATTTTTTTCCAGGAGCGCTGGTACGGCTTTGACGATGGCTTGTACGCCGCCGCCCGGCTGGTGGAGATTCTTGCTAACCAAGCCGACGACGCGGATACTTTTTTCGCCCACTATCCTCAGGATGTGGGTACGCCAGAGATTAATATTGCGGTTACCGATGAAAACAAATTTTCTCTAATGGATAAGCTTGCTCGCGAGGGCGACTTCGGCGAAGGTATTAAAACCACCTTGGACGGTATTCGCGTCGACTACCAGGATGGCTGGGGCCTGTGTCGTGCTTCCAACACCACCCCAGCACTGGTCATGCGCTTTGAAGGTAAGAGTGATGCCGCCTTAGCGCGCATCAAAACGATTTTTAACAACGCGCTTCAACGCGTCGCGCCTGACATTGAGCTACCCGAATAATTCGGCAGCAGGGCGCTAAAGGGATCGCACGCACCTAGAAAGTGCGGCCCTTACCACTAAAATCAGCATAAACGTTATCAGCATCATGACGTTCGCAAGGGACAACCTAATGAGTTCAGCCAGTCGCGACCCGCAAGTCGTTGTGGAGGTACTTTCCGAAGCCCTCCCCTATATTCAGCAGTTTTCCGGCAAAACCGTGGTGGTCAAATATGGCGGCAATGCCATGACCGAAAGCACCCTGATCGACTCTTTTGCCCGCGATATCGTCTTGATGAAAGAAGTCGGCATCAATCCAGTGGTGGTACACGGCGGCGGGCCGCAAATTGGCGATCTGCTTAAAAAGCTCAACATTGAGTCACGCTTCGTCAACGGCATGCGGGTCACCGACTCGCAAACCATGGACGTTGTCGAGATGGTCCTAGGTGGGCTGGTCAACAAAAGCATCGTCAACCTGATTAACCAAAGCGGTGGCAAGGCGATTGGCTTAACCGGTAAAGATGGCTCACAAATTCGTGCACGCCAGCTCAAGGTTGAGCACCAAAGCCCCGAAATGACCGCCCCGGAGATTATCGACATTGGTCACGTAGGCGAAGTAGAGTCAATTTCAACCGAGCTGATCGAAATGCTCGCTGCCCGTGATTTTATTCCCGTCATTGCCCCCATTGGGGTCGACGATGAAGGCCACAGCTACAATATTAATGCTGACCTAGTCGCAGGCAAGATTGCCGAAGCGCTCAACGCTGAAAAGCTAATGCTGCTCACCAACGTGGCTGGCTTAATGAACACCCAAGGCGAAGTGCTCACTGGTTTAACGACTGCTCAGGTGGATGGCTTAATTGCCGACGGCACGATTTACGGCGGCATGCTGCCCAAGATCCGCTGTGCTTTGGAAGCGGTGAAAGGCGGTGTGAACAGCTCGCACATTATTGATGGCCGCGTCCCCCATGCCGTATTGCTGGAAATTTTCACCAATGCTGGGGTAGGCACTCAGATCAAAGACGCGAGCTAACCGCGACGGAGGGCACTTTATGAGCGAAGATCGTAAACCTCGCCGCCGCGAGCAAATTCTACAGGCGCTGGCATTAATGCTCGAGGAAGACAGTGGCAAACGCATTACCACTGCCGCCCTCGCCCGCCAGGTAGGCGTCTCGGAAGCGGCGCTCTACCGCCACTTCCCCAGCAAAGCACGCATGTTTGAGGGGCTAATCGACTTTATAGAAGAGAGTATTTTCGCCCGGATTACACGCATCTTAGAAGACGTTCCCGACGCCACAACGCGCTGCGGCACTATTTTAGCGCTGCTATTAGGTTTCGCTGAAAAGAACCCAGGGCTAGCCAGAGTCATGGGCGGCGACGTCCTGACCGGTGAAACCGCGCGACTACGTCAGCGGGTCAACCAACTGTTTGAACGCCTCGAGATGCAGCTCAAACAAATCCTAAGAGAAGCGGAGATTCGCGAAGGCCTGCGACCCACCATTCCGGCTTCTGCCGCCGCTAATTTATTGGCTGCCCAAGCAGAAGGCCGGATTTCTCAGTATGTGCGCAGCGACTTTAAGCGTCTGCCTACCGAGCACTGGGAAGATCAGTGGTCGCTGCTATCTGCTCACCTGCTGCGCGCCGCAGCCCAGCCTGCCTAGATAGAGTACGCTGGCCGTACAAAAAAACCGGCCCCCTTTCAAAGGGCCGGTTTTTTAGATACTGAAGAGCGAAAAGGGGCAGCAAGTGTGGTCTTAGGCGACCATCTCTTCGCTCATTTTCTGACGCAGCTTTTTCATCGCATTCTTTTCAAGCTGACGGATACGCTCAGCACTGACCCCATAAACATCGGCCAGGTCATGCAACGTCTCTTTGCTATCTGCCAGCCAGCGACGCTGCAAGATATCCCGCGAGCGCTCATCCAACCCTTCTAACGCCAGCTGTAAGCGACGCGTCGAGTCTTCCTCGAAATTGCTGTCTTCCAGCTGCGTGGCAGGATCTGATGCCGCATCATCAAGGAAATGCACTGGCGCTTGATAGGTGCTCTCTTCATCATCGCTCGGCGATGCGTCGAAGCCTGCATCGTACGATGACAGGCGCCCTTCCATATCGCGCACCACCTCGGGTTTGACATCGAGGTCTTTGGCAATCGCGTCGACTTCATCGTTGTTCAACCACGCCAAGCGCTTTTTGGCGCTACGCAGGTTGAAAAACAGTTTGCGCTGAGCTTTGGTGGTCGCGATTTTTACAATTCGCCAGTTACGCAGCACAAACTCGTGGATTTCTGCTTTGATCCAATGCACGGCAAACGATACAAGGCGAACACCCTGGTTCGGATCGAACCGTTTGACGGCCTTCATCAAACCAACGTTACCTTCTTGAATCAGATCCGCCTGGGGCAACCCGTAGCCGGAATAGCTGCGCGCGATGTGTACCACAAAACGTAAGTGCGACAGTACCAGACGCCGAGCAGCTTCCAGATCGCCTTCATCGTATAGGCGATACGCTAGCTCTCGCTCTTCATCAGCGCTTAAGATCGAAATACCGTTGACCGCGCGGATGTAGCCGCCCAGATCGCCGCCTGGTGAAAGCTGTCCCACCGGTAGAAGACTAGTGCTCATGTGCAGGTGGTCTCCCCTATAACCCTTCGTGGTTGACGTAGCACGTTATAAACAACCTATAACTGTTAAACTAATACATAAGACCTGATCGCATGGATAAGGTTCATGTGGCATCACATTTACAATGTGCTCACCACCTTGGTGGGTGAAATCGGCCGATAACAGCCTTACACCCAGCTGAATCATCTGGGGCGTATACTCGATAAGTGACGAGTTACCGCCAGCCAAGCACCCAACCAGCCTAATAGTGTACTGCAAGATAGCAGAATTGTAGAGCCTGTCGCGTCAAGTTGAGGTAAAGAAAAGCTTGCTCCATAGCTCGCCGCTAGCGCTGCCACCGGCATCGAAAGCCAGTGGTTGCCCAGGCCAAGCAGGCACAATGCCAGCAGTCCTCCTCCTAAACCGTACCAGGCGCCACTATATAAGAAGGGGCGCCGCACAAACGCATGGGTCGCCCCAATCAGCATGACAACTTCAATTTCCCGACGGCGGCTTTCAACTGACAGGCGAATGGTATTACCGACCACCAGCAAAACGCCCAAGCCAAACAGCGCCCCCAGCGCCAGCGCCACCCGACGTCCTAAATCAGCCAGGTTTCTAAGCCGCTCCACCCAGGCCAAATCAACCCGCACTTCATCAACACCCGATAGGGCTTCAAGGGTAGTGGCCAATTGCTGCATGGCAACTGGATCGACGCTTTCCGGGCGCACCACAATGCTAATCGGTAACGGATTATCTTCGAGGCCTGCCAGTGCATCATCAAGACCTAAGGCCTGCTGGAACTCAGCCATACCCTGCTCAGCACTGATCAACTGGGTTTCTAATACGCTCTGCTCAGCGTTAACCGCTTCCTCAATACGCAGCGCCTGGGCATCATCGGCCGTTAACTCCAAGTAGACCGTTAGGGTGGCGCTCTCTTCAAGTTCTGCATCCAGTAAACGAGCACTGTCGAGGGTTAACCACAGCGCCGCAGGCAGGACCAGCGCAATGGCAATGGCTAACATCGTCAGCAGGTTACCCACTGGATAGCGTACTAAGCGTAGGAAGCTATCCCAGGCCATGCTGCGGTGATGACGCCCCCAGGCGCGTAAACGGCTTGAAAAGCGCGGCTGCTGCGATCTTGCACCGCGGCGCGGCGCTTTATTCTCAACCGCGGGTTTAGCGCTGCCACGAGGAGCTTTCAGCGCGGCGCCCTTTTGGCGCTTGGGAGTGGCAGATGGCCTCATACGGCGCCCTCATCGGCCACCAGCCGACCATCGCTTAAACGCAGAATACGGTGACGCAGCCTGGCAATCAGCGCCAAATCGTGACTGGCAATCATCACGGTGGTACCGATACGATTAAAATCCTCAAACAGCGCCATAATATCTGCGGAGAGCTGCGGATCCAGGTTGCCTGTTGGCTCATCAGCAAGCAGTAGCGCGGGCTTATTGACCACCGCACGGGCAATGCCTACTCGCTGCTGCTCACCCCCGGATAACTCAATGGGCAGGGCTTTTTCACGGTGCAGCAGCCCTACCTTATCCAAAGCGGCGCGCACCCGACGGGCAGCTTCACGAGGCTCAACGCCCTGGATTTCCAGCGGCAATGCCACATTGTGAAAAACAGTGCGATCAAACAACAGTTGATGATCCTGAAAAACAACGCCTATCTGGCGGCGGTAAAACGGTACCTGACTGGCATGCAGCTGCGCTATATCATGCCCAGCCACCACCACTCGCCCACGGCTAGGCTTCTCAAGGCGCATAATTAAACGCAACAGCGAACTCTTCCCCGCACCGGAATGGCCGGTAAGAAACACCATCTCACCCCGGGCAATCCGAAAGTTAAGATGCGCCAACGCTTCAAAACGGCCACCGTAGCGTTTTCCCACATGCTCAAAGGCGATCATGCGCTGGCATCGTCCCCTTGGCGATCAAATAGCGCGTGGACAAAATCACTCGCTTCAAAGGGACGCAGATCATCAATGCCCTCCCCCACGCCAATAAAGCGAATCGGTGTTTCCAACTGCTTGGCCAGGGCGAAAATAATGCCGCCTTTAGCAGTACCATCCAGTTTGGTCAGGGTAATACCGCTGACCGGCACGGCATCGTTAAAGGTGCTCGCTTGGGAAATAGCGTTTTGGCCAGTCCCCGCGTCTAGCACCAGCATCACTTCGTGAGGCGCGGTTTTATCCAACTTCTGCATCACCCGATGGACTTTTTTCAGCTCTTCCATCAGATGGCTTTTGTTGTGCAGGCGGCCTGCGGTATCAGCAATCAGCACATCCACACCGCGGGCTTTTGCCGCCGCTACCGCGTCATAAATCACCGATGCGCTGTCAGCCCCGGTGTGCTGGGCAATCACTGGCACCTTATTGCGCTCCCCCCACACTTTGAGCTGCTCAACAGCTGCGGCGCGGAAAGTATCACCAGCCGCCAGCATGACGCTCTTGCCTTCCCGCTGAAAACGCTGGGTAAGTTTACCGATAGTCGTGGTTTTGCCCACGCCGTTAACGCCGACCACTAAGATAACGAAGGGACCATCGCCCTCTTTCTCAAGCGAACGTTTTTCAATGACCAGCGGCTTAGCAACCGGTGCCAGCATGGAGGTCAACTCCTCTTGCAAGCCACGGTACAGCGCTTCGGGGTTATTGAGCTCTTTGCGGGAAACCCGCGCCTCCAAGCGCTCAATGATCTCGGTCGTCGCTTCAATTCCTACATCAGCCAACAGCAATTGGGTTTCCAAATCCTCCAGTAGCTCGTCATCAATCTGCTTTTTGCCTAAAAACAGATCGGCGATGCCATCGGTAAGATTCGCCCGGGTTTTCCCCAGGCCAGACTTAATACGTGCAAACCAGCCTTTTTGCTCGCCTTGCTGATCAGCACTGTTGGCGACTGGCTTGTCCTGTAGAGCGGGGCGAGGCGCCGTTTCACTAACTGGTTCAACAACCACTTTTGGTGATTCTGGCTCAAGCACCGGCGGTGACTCGGGGCCGGGTGCCAATAAAGCGTCGGGCGCTTGCGGTGCATCTGTTAATGTTTCAGACGCCGCTTTTTCAGCTGCTTTTTCTTCAGCCTCAAGGCGCTCCAGCACCGCCTCAGGGGCTTCACTCGTTGGTGCCTCTTCGACGTTGCTTCCTTGCGACTCATGTTCAAGGTGCGAGTCTTCAAGGTGCGGGGCATCCTTCTGAGGGGCCTGCTCTGAATCGTGCTTGTTCTTACGCTTAAAAAAACCAAACATGAGTGTTATCCGACATAAATAGTGAACATTAAGGTTATGCTAACACCGTAACCCAAGACTTTGGATAAGCAGCCCGCTACAATCCGCTCCATGACACGACAACGCCCCCCTCGACCATCTGCTTCTCGCCGAACAACTGCTCAGCGGGTGACTAAACAACCCGGCAAACTGCGCATTATCGGCGGTGAGTTCCGCCGCCGTCAGCTGCCCGTATTGGATAGCCCCGGCTTGCGCCCCACCCCAGATCGCGTACGTGAAACGCTGTTCAACTGGCTAGGGCAACAGCTTTACGGCCAGCAAGTGCTGGACTTGTTTGCCGGCACCGGCGCACTGGGTATTGAGGCATTATCCCGCGGTGCTGCGCGTGTCGATTTTGTTGAACGCGATCGCCGAGTGGCAGCACAACTATCAGCAAATTTGGCAACGCTTAATATTACCTCAAGCGAGGTGCATATTAACGATGTTCAAGCTTACCTGACACGCCCGGCAACAGCGTATGCGCTGATATTTCTCGATCCCCCCTTTCATCAGCAGCTGGCAGCGCCCTGCTGCGCGACGCTAGAGAACGACGGCTGGCTAACCGAAGAGGCAATGATTTACCTAGAAACCGAGACCACACTGGTACCTGACGTGCCCGCCAATTGGCTGCTGCATCGTGAAACCCAGGCCGGCGAGAGCACTGCAAGGCTTTATCAACGCCGACAGCCTTAAACAGCGCTTGCCGCCACGCGGCAGTGGCGTTACGCTCGCCTCATTCGTCCCTACTTGCAAGCTTTGCGCTTGTTTTTTGGTAGCTATCTCGTTCTTTTCACCCTTTGGAGTTTATGCATGAGCCTAGAACTATTTAATCAGTTGGAGCAGAAGGTCACTGACACCGTTGATGCATTGGAAATGATGAAGTTAGAAAATGAAGAGCTGCGTGGTGAAAATACGAAGCTTAAAGAGGAGCGTGAAGAGTGGGAGCGCCGCCTCAATGGACTGCTCAGCAAATTCGATAGCCTAGAAACCTCTAGCGCGTCGTAACGGGCTGCGCCAGCCTAAACCATCCGCGACATCAGCAACGCATCCTCCCGCCCGGCGGCACCTTGTGACGTCGGGCAGCGCTGAGCGGGATAGTAGCCTTTCCGACGTCCATCTTCGCTAAACCCATTGCGCTGATAGAGTCGGATAGCATTTACATTGCCCACCCGCACTTCCAGTAGCAGTCGTTCACTGGACCAGCCTTGCGCCCTTGCAAACACCGCCTCCATTAACGCTAAGCCCGCGCCGCTGCGACGCCGTTCGGGGACAATCCCTATTGCTTGCAGCTCCGCCTCAAACGGCAGGCGTACCACGATGGCGTAACCCTGCAGTTGGTCATCCTGCCACCAACCCAGCACGCAAGTATCCTGGCTGCCCAGCGCTTCAAGCATTTGCGAGTCGGAGGTGCCGCTTTGCACCTGACGCTCCAGACCAATCAAAAGACCAAGGTGTTCAACGTTGAGTTCTGTGATCATTGCTGTCTACCTAGCGTCGGCTGCCCCGTTAGCCGCCCACTGCTGCCCTAACGCTTGCAGCGAGGGCCAGAGGTTGCGCTTACTACTCACACCCTTCAGTAATGAAGCAAGCGCTGGCCCCTGCCATACGGGGAGTAAGAGTGTTTGACTGTACGCTTCTGATACATTCAAAATACGATCCAACGGTGCCTGTTCAGCACCCAATTCGCCCCACCAAAGCAGTTGCTCTAGCTGCCAGCCTTGCCGACTCATACTACCGGCGATAAATGCCGCCACACCTTCACGAGCTTCCTCAAGCGGATCTTCCACGGCAAAGGCGTTAACCATGGGTGGCCAGGTAAACCTTGCTACCTCAGACACTCTTTCCTGCTGGATGCCCGCTGCCTGTAGAAGATTGGCCAACAGCTGCTGCTCTAGCGAAGACATTTCACCCGCCTGCATGATTAGCCAGCGGCCATCAATACACAGGCAGGAAAGTGAAAATGTCAGCGGTTTGGACGGCTTCGCTTCAGTCGCCTGGGAAATATCAGGCGGGTCGTTCGCCAGTGTGGCTTGGCTGGTCTTCCCGCCGTCCTGTTTGTCTGCCCCCTGCTTTTCATTCACAAGCAGCGCGCGCACTGCAGAGGGTGAGGCAATCACCTCACCTGACGGCGGTTCAGCCTCTTTACGCCGAGGAGCAGGGGCATCGTCCAGCAATGCCTGCAGCCGCTCACGGGGGGGCGTTGCGTCTGGTTTGGACTCTTCCCATTCACAAGCTTCTGTAGGCAAGGCGTTGGGCAACTGATACCGGGAGGCCCAGGCAGTAATGCCCATGGCCTCCAGATAGTGCCGCCGGATAACTTCCTGTGTCACTTTACGCCGCCGCGACAGTTGGGCGAATCAGGCCGCTCTCCGCCGCGTGCCTGCCACTCGCTGGCGGTATAAAGATGCAGTGCCAGGGCATGAACCGGCCCGGAGAGTTCGTCTGCTAGTAGCGCATAGATTTGCTGATGACGCTTCACCGGCATCATGCCATCAAAGACGTCACTGACCAGGGTAACTTTGAAGTGAGTCTCAGAGTTCGCGGGCACACTGTGCATATGACTTTCATTTTCAACCTGCAGCACGTCGGGCGCTAATGCCGCTAACTTCTGCTCAATCTGTGTCTGCAGTGTCATGGGGTTCTCCTTGAGGTAAGAAACCACTTTATTGTACGCGCTTACTGCTTCGCAGACGATGCCCTGCGGGCGTGTAAAGCGCGCCGCGCCATTGGCATACGCGCCACGCTGGCCAATAACGCCAACAGTGTCGTTGCCGCGCCCAGCCAGAGCGTCACTTGCACGGGCCAACCCAGCGCCAGCGCAGCCCCCACCAGGGCGACCCCAAACGATTGCCCTACCGTGCGTGTGGTACTCATTACTCCAGAGACGTTCGAGCTACGCTCTGGTGGCAGGCTGCCCATCATTTCACGATTGTTTGGGGGCTGGAAAAGCCCAAAGCCGATCCCGCATAGCGCAGTCCGCCAAAGACTTCCCGCAACGCCGGTGGACTCATCCACCAGCGCCAGTGCAATCAAACCAATAATTAGCAGCCCTAGTCCTGTGCTGGATAGCACGCTGGGGTTAATACGGTCGGCCAATCGTCCAGCGACCGGCCCAACCAGCATAATAGCAAGTGGCCAAGGGGTGAACAGCCAGGCAGTCTCAAGCGGTGAAAACCCCATCTGTTCCTGGTAGAAAAATGACAGCGCCACAAAGGTAAGTCCTTGGCCAATAAATGCAAGTCCAGAGGCCGACACCGCTAGAGTAAAACGCTTTTCAGCAAAGACACTAAGCGGCAACAGCGGATAAGGCGCCCGCCGCTGGCGGTGAACAAATCCGATACAGCTCAGCACCGCCAACAGCGCCCAGCCGCCGCTTTGCCAAACCGGGGCCGCGTGGCTCACAGCGTCCATGGCAATAAAGAAGCTAGCCAGCATGACCATGGAAAGCAGGGCTCCCGCGATGTCAAAGCTGCCTTGGCGTGGCAACTCCTTGGGGAGCGCCCGCTTGGCGAGCAGAAATGAACAAACGCCTAAGGGTACCTGCAAGGCAAACAGCCAGGGCCAGTCAGCAAAAGAGAGGATGACACCACTTAGCGTAGGGCCTGCCGCATAGCCACCAGCCACCACCAAGGCGCTCAGCCCCAGGGCGCTACCTAGCAGACGGGACGGAAAAATAGCCCGATAAAGGGACGGGCCAATCGACAGCGTCGCAGCCGCCCCAAGCCCCTGCAAAGCACGGAACACGAGCAGTGTTTCCAGATTGCGTGACCAGGCTGCTCCCAGCGACGCCAGGACAAAAAGGCCTAGCCCAAATAGATAGAGCCGGCGCCGGGTGACTAATTCGCTGATCCCTGCAAAAACGAGCAAAAAGGCAGCGCAGACCACCTGGAACAAATTGGTGATCCACACCGCTCGGGAAGCAGGTATATCCAAGTCGGCAGCAATGGTGGGCAGCGCCAGATTAATCATCGTGGTGTCGACCACCGCCATCAAGGTACCGGTCACCAGTGCCAGGACGGCCAGCGCGCGCTCAGGACCTGGCAAACCATCGTCCCCTGGACGGGTTTCAAACAGTCGCATGGCAAATTTCCTAAGAGGCAAGTTCCTAAATGAAACGACTCAAACGAAGCAGTTAAAAACTAAACAGTTAAAAACAATGAAACCGGCCTAAGCCGGTTTCATTTTGCGCTACGCCGCTATCATCAGGCAGCCGCGCAGCCAACACTGAGCCTGCTTAAAATATTAGCACGCTAATCCTGCTCGCTGTCGAGAAGTAACGAATCATCGACTTCGGAGATTTCCAGTGGTGTTTCGTCGTCCAGATCAATCGCGAGGTAGCTGTGTTCTACACGGACAAATTCTTGAAACAGTGCCCAATCGACCTTATCCGGCCACTGACGCTCGTCCTCTTCCCACGCGCGCAGTTCAGTTTCGAGAATTTCTACGCAGCGGTCACGCACAAACGTTTCCAGCGCTTCCGGGGTATCCATTTCAGGAATCAGATAAATGGTACTTTCGCGCTCGACGTCATCCAGGGTCAGGTCGTCGTCTCCCATGGTGGGTTCGAGCGCGTTGATCCAGTCCACAAAGGGCTGGGTCGGCCTGACGCTCAGTGCGGAGCGGTTAAGCAGTTTCATGGGATTCTCCTCGCCGTCGAAACGTTGATCATTATGGGCGCTATAACGCGCCCTTACCAACTTTTCATCCGCAATCGTAAGGTTTAGTCCACTTCGGGACGCATCGCCGGGAACAGCAGTACATCACGTATCGATGGACTGTCAGTGAACAGCATCACAAGACGATCGATACCAATCCCCTCACCGGCGGTTGGCGGCATGCCATACTCCAAGGCGCGGATATAATCAGCGTCGTAATACATCGCCTCCAGGTCGCCAGCATCTTTTTCCTCTGACTGGGCACGGAAGCGTTCCGCTTGATCCTCAGCGTCATTAAGCTCCGAGAAGCCGTTGGCAATTTCACGCCCACCGACGAAGAACTCAAAACGATCGGTAACGAAAGGGTTAGCATCATTACGCCGCGCCAAGGGGCTGACTTCCGCCGGATACTCGGTGATAAAGGTCGGCTGGTCGAGTTTGTGCTCGGCGACCTCTTCAAAAATTTCTGTTTGTACCTTGCCCAGGCCCCAACTCTCTTTCACCTTGATGCCAAGTTTTTCAGCGGCGGCCCGGGCAGCTTCCAGCGAATCCAGGTCACGATCGGCAATGCCATCACCGTGATCAAGAATCGCCTGGCGCAGCGTCAAGCGAGCAAACGGCTTACCAAAATCGTAGCTCTCCCCTTGGTACTCAATAACCGCACTGCCCAGCACCTCTTCCGCCGCCGTGCGCAGCATTGCTTCGGTCATATCGAGCAGGTCAAGGTAATCCGCGTAGGCCCAGTAGAACTCCACCATGGTGAACTCTGGATTGTGCCGTGTTGATAACCCTTCGTTACGGAAATTGCGGTTAATCTCAAACACTTTTTCAAAGCCACCCACCACCAGGCGCTTAAGGTAAAGCTCAGGGGCGATACGCAGATACATATCCATGTCTAGCGCATTGTGGTGTGTGATGAAGGGCCGTGCTGCGGCGCCGCCAGGGATTGGCTGCAGCATCGGCGTTTCTACTTCCATAAAGCCGCGAGACTCAAAGAAGCGTCGCATGGAACTGATCACCGCGGCGCGGGTTTCAAACACCTTGCGCGACTGCGGGTTCATAATCAGGTCAACGTAGCGCTGACGGTAGCGGGCTTCCATGTCCGTCAGACCATGGAACTTATCCGGCAGCGGGCGCAGGCTCTTGGTCAGTAGCTGCGCCTCCTTCATCATCACGTACAAATCACCCTTGCCGGATTTATGCACCGGGCCATGGGCGGCGACGATGTCGCCAATATCCCACCCTTTAACGTCTTCAAGCACCTCGGCGGGCAGGCCTTTCTTATCCACATACAGCTGGATCTGACCGGCCACATCCTGAATCACAATAAATGGGCCGCGTTGACGCATCACGCGGCCAGCCACTGAGGCGTGGTGATCCAGCGCTTCAAGCTCGGCCTTTTCTTTCTCACCGAACGCGTTTTGCAGTTCAACAGTCAAGCTGTCACGGCGAAAGTCATTGGGAAACGCACTCTTCCCCTGCTCTGCGGCCAGTTCGCGACGTGCGGCCAGCTTGGCACGGCGTTCGGCAATCAGGTGGTTTTCGTTCTCTGTAGAAGACGCGTCTTGGTTAGCCATGGAGCACCTTAATTCATATTGAAACGCTAAAAAGATTACAAACCTTGCTTCAAGCTAGCGACGATAAATTGGTCAATATCCCCGTCGAGCACTTTATCGCAGTTGCTGGATTGCACGCTGGTACGCAAATCTTTGATACGTTGATCATCAAGCACGTAAGAGCGAATCTGGCTACCCCAGCCAATATCCGCCTTGGAGTCTTCGGCCTCCTGCTTGGCGGCATTGCGCTTTTGCATCTCGTGTTCCCACAGCCGTGCTTTCAGCTGCTTCATGGCAAAATCGCGGTTAGCGTGCTGACTGCGCTGGCCTTGGCAGGCCACCACAATGCCGGTGGGCTCGTGGGTGATGCGCACCGCTGAATCGGTGGTGTTAACGTGCTGGCCACCTGCGCCACTCGAACGGTAGGTATCAACGCGCAGATCTGAAGGATTGATCTCCACCTCGAAGCTATCGTCGATCTCCGGCGATAAAAACACCGATGCAAAGGAGGTATGGCGACGGCCACCCGAGTCAAATGGGCTTTTGCGAACTAAGCGGTGCACGCCGGTCTCGGTGCGCAGCCAGCCAAAGGCGTAGTCGCCTTGAATGTGCACCGTCGCCGATTTAATGCCCGCCACTTCGCCAGCGGAGATCTCGGTAATATCAGCTTTGAAGCCGTGGCTCTCCGCCCAGCGTAGGTACATACGCAGTAAAATATTGGCCCAATCCTGGGCTTCGGTGCCACCGGAACCGGACTGGATATCCAGATAGGCGTTATTGGGATCCATATCCCCGGAAAACATGCGCCGAAACTCAAGCTTTTCAAGCGCGGCCTGCATGCTGTCCAGCTCTTTGCACACTTCATCGACCGTGCCTTGATCCTCTTCCATTTCCGCCAGCTCAAGCAGGTCTTTGCTATCGCCAAGCCCCTGCTCAAGATCATCAATGGTGGCGACGATGCCTTCGAGGGAGGAGCGCTCTTTGCCTAACTTCTGCGCGTAGTCTGGATCATTCCAAACATTGGGGTCTTCCAGCTCGCGGGTGACCTCTTCTAGCCGATCTTTCTTCTCGGCGTAGTCAAAGATACCCCCTAAGAACAGCTGTCCGCTCAGACAGGTCCTTAATCTGGTTATGAATCGGGTTGGTTTCCAACATGGGATCGCCCTAGCGTTGTCTGTGCCTGACCGTACAGAGGTGTCTCGATCAGAAAAGCGCATAGTGTAACGAAAGCCGACACGCCCCGCATCCAATGGCCTGACAAAGACAATAAAAAACCCGGCGAGCGCCGGGTTTCATTGGGGAATAGCTCGCTAAACCTTAAAAGCGATAGGTCAACTGAGCACCAAAGCCATGGGCTTCGTTTTTGTAATC